>JAUQPW010000001.1:97581-123647 GCA_030550175.1 bacterium | reverse complement strand
TGGGGATTTCGATACTTCTAGCAGTCTGGCGGTGGGGTGATGGGGGCCCAAACACCCCCACACCCCCACACTCCCACACCCCCATACTCCCATACTTTCATGACTCTGTGGGGAGAAAATTGTCATGGGTTTCTTTCAGAAGGTTTGGTTCATTACCTGGAAAGATATAAAGGCCGAGTGGCGAACCCGGGAGATTTTTTCCTCCATGTTTATCTTTGCGCTGCTGGTTATCGTTATCTTTAACTTCGCCCTCGATCCAGGCGCGGATCCTCAGATGACGCTTCCAGGAGCTTTGTGGATTGCGTTTACCTTTGCAGGAGTACTTGGATTAAATCGATCTTTTATCCTGGAGAGAGAGAATGAAGCTTTCCAGGGATTACTTCTATGTCCGGTTGACCGGGGCATTATTTACCTGGGTAAAATGTTGGGAAGCCTTTTATTCATGAGTCTGGCGGAACTGATAGCTCTTCCTATCTTTATGGTTTTTTTCAACCTGAACCTGTTGAACTTGCTTCCCGAGCTAGGTCTGGTTATTTTACTGAGCACCCTCGGATTCATTTCGGTAGGGACCTTATTTTCGGCTATGTCTATCCATACCAAAACCCGAGAGGTGATGCTTCCGGTCTTACTGTTTCCTGTGGTGGTTCCTGTTATAATCGGAGCGGTTAAGGCAACAGACCGAATTTTAGCTCAGAAGCCTTTATCCGAGATCACCTCCTGGCTCCATTTATTGATAGCCTTTGACGTCATTTTTTTAGTAGCTTCTTTTCTTACTTTTGAGTTTGTCGTGGAGGAGTAAGTAAATGAAACCAATGCCTCGATATACGCCGATAGATCTCATAGGTTGGGCGACCTTTCTCACCATGACGCTGGGTCTTTATCTCATTTTTATGTACGCCCCAACCGAACAGAAAATGGGGATCGTTCAGCGTATTTTTTACTTTCATTTACCGTCGGCCTGGACTTCTTTTCTGGCTTTTTTTGTGGTAGCCGTTTCAAGTTTCCTCTATCTCTGGCGACGTGAGCGGAAATGGGACCGTATTGCTTATGCTTCTGCAGAAATCGGGGTTGTTTTCTGCTCTCTGGTTTTATTAACCGGCCCTATTTGGGCGAGACCGGTCTGGAATGTCTGGTGGACCTGGGACCCCCGGTTGACTACCACCCTTATCCTCTGGTTGATGTATGTGGGCTATTTGATGTTACGTTCGAGCAGCGAGAGTTCCAAGACCTCTCGATTTACTGCCGTGTTTGGAATTTTGGCTTTTCTGGACGTACCTCTGGTCTATATGTCCACCCGCTGGTGGCGAACAATTCATCCCAAACCGGTGATCGGAGGGGAACCTGGATCCTCCGGTTTAGCTCCCGAGATGGCTTTAACCTTAATAGTTTGCCTGTTAGCTTTTACTCTGTTTTATATTTACCTCATGGCTCAAAGGATCTCCCTGGAGAAGCTCAAGGATGAAATCGAAGAAATTAAACAAAACTTTGAGACTCCGGTAGAGAGATCTAAATGAGAGAAAGGATTGATGGATAAATTCCCTTTTCTTTTTGCAGGATATACCGTGGTTTGGGTGGTCTTATTTGGTTATATATATAGCCTGGCTCGAAAGCAGAAAAAACTGTGGGAAGAACTTCGATCTCTAAAGGAGAACCTTCCGGAAGAGGGGGACTAACCGGGAGGAGTCTTTTTAACGAATCTCCAACTCTGAGATTCCTCCCAGGAAGAGGAGTTCATCAGAGAAATGGGAAATTTGTCGTTCCTCGAGTAACCGCATTTCGATATGAATGTTTAAAAGTCCCTGGGGAGTTCTGTTAATTTTCAAGGTATTGATATGAATCTTATGCTTACGCAGGATTTCCTCCACTTTTGGTATCAAGTTGGGACGGTCTTCTGCTGTGAAGATTAAAATTTTGTTTCCTTTACTTCCGAATAAATCCTTTTCTACTCGGCTCATGGCACTCAGGGCAATAACTATAATGACGGTAGCAATGGAACCCCCAAAATAAAAACCACTCCCAATGGCCAGGCCTATTCCGGCCATAGTCCAGAGACTCGTAGCAGTTGTCAATCCTTTAACAGAGACTCCCAATCTGAGAATGGCTCCTGCCCCCAGGAAACCTATACCACTCACGACTTGGGCTGCAATCCGGGCCGGATCCGGATAAGGAGGACCGTTCACATAAGCGGTATGGGCGACGTGGATGGAAACCATCATAGCCAGGGTAGAACCCAGACATAAAATCATATGGGTTCGAAACCCGGCAGGTTGATGGCGTCGCTCTCTTTCTAAGCCTACAATTCCACCGAGAATAGCTGCTAAAATCAACCTGAGAATGATTTCCGCAGGGGAAGGCAAGGTTATCCCGCAGTGGGCAATAGGTAATGGCCTTTAAGTCTTCGATCCATTACCCATCGCTCATTGCTTATTCAGTTTAAGGAGTGATTCTTTCCATAAGCCTGGGGAACGGAATGGTTTCCCTGACGTGATGTAATCCACAGATCCAGGCGACCGTTCGTTCAATCCCAAGTCCAAATCCGGCATGGGGAACCGATCCATAACGGCGTAAATCTAGGTACCATTTAAAAGCTTCCATGGGAAGGTTATGCTCTCGAATCTTTTGCTCCAACGTTTTCAGATCGTCTTCCCGCTGCCCTCCACCGATGATCTCTCCGTAGCCTTCCGGTGCCAAAACATCTACACACAGAGCCAGTCTCGGATCTTGCGGATCTGCTTTCATATAAAACGCCTTACATTGAAGAGGGTATCGATGGACGAGGACGGGCTTTTCAAATTCCTTGGATAGAACCGTTTCTTCATCTCCTCCAAAATCATCCCCCCAGGTCATAGTCATACCTTTTTTATTTAAAATCTCAATAGCTTCCGTATAGGTAATCCTCGGGAAGGGTTTCTCGATCTTTTCCAGTGCAGAGATATCTCGCTCCAGGGTTTCCAGCTCCCGTCGTTTATTTTTAAGGACCTGTTTGACAATATGTTCAAGCAAACTTTCTGCCAGATCCATATCATCATTGAGATCGTAATAAGCCATTTCCGGCTCTACCATCCAAAACTCTGTAAGATGCCGTCGGGTTTTGGATTTTTCTGCACGGAATGTAGGGCCGAAGCAGTACACCCGGCCAAATGCCATAGCGGCAGCTTCCATATAGAGTTGTCCGCTCTGGGTCAGGTAAGCCTTTTCTCCGAAATAATCCGTCTCAAATAAGGTGGTCGTCCCCTCGCAGGCTGCCGGGGTAAAAATGGGCGCATCAATCAGGATAAATCCGTTATCATCTAGATAGGATCGGCAAGCCTTAATAATCTCACTTCGGATTCGCAGAATCGCATGTTGCCGGGTAGAACGAAGCCATAAATGCCGATGTTCCATCAGAAAAGCGACCCCATGCTCCTTGGGGGTGATGGGATAGTCCTCCGCCATTTGAACAACCTTCAAGCCCTTTACCCCTATCTCATAACCAATGGGGGATCGTTTATCCGCCCGGACCACTCCCTGGATAATGATGGAGGACTCCTGGGTAATTTTATCTGCTAAATTGAAAATTTCTTCCGGAACATCCCCCTTAAAAACGACACACTGGATAATTCCGGTTCCATCCCTTAATTGTAAAAAGTGGAGTTTTCCGCTCGAACGCTTGTTATAAAGCCATCCCTTGAGGATTACTTCTTGACCTTCGTATTTGGCAATATCTGAAACGTAAACATGTTCCATATGGTTGAATCCTTAATCTAAAAACAAAACATTCCAATGAGTATAAAAGGCTGAAAAGCCTGTTCTTATGTAATAAAATATAATACCTCCTGGAACCTATAAACCACCCTAAGCAAGTAAAAAACAAATTCTAAAAAATACAGGTCATCTTAGAGTTTTGTTAAAATCGAGATTTCTCCTTGACTCAGAGAGGCATTTTATACTAAGAGTTTAAAAGAACTTTATTTGTTAAACAACATTTTTTTCATGACTTCTATGGAAAACCTTACCAAAGTCTCACATCACTTCGGAACTTGAAAGGAGAAAGATGCGTAGGGAACAAGGGGTTGATTACAAGACTCTGTTACAGGTAGCTATTGAAGAAGCCCGGCAAGGACTGGCGGAGGGGGTATACCCATCGGAGCTGCCCTCTTTGATAACCAGGGAAGGCTTCTCGGACGTGGACATAACTGCCGAATGCACTTTCATTTTTCGTTTGATTTTCAATTGACAAAGCCATTTTCATCTTGTAATTTATTCCTGTGAGTTTTAGATTAAAGATAGATATGGTGCGGGAATAGCTCAGCTGGTAGAGCATCGCCTTGCCAAGGCGAGTGTCGCGGGTTCGAATCCCGTTTCCCGCTCCATTTTTTTTGCTCTTTTTGATTTCGGCGGGATAGCCAAGTGGTCTAAGGCGACGGTCTGCAAAACCGTTATTCACGGGTTCAAATCCCGTTCCCGCCTTAAATAGTACCAGATGATGGGTAAAAGCCTTTCAGTCGGTACTTTACTTCCCTTGCCGGGGTGGCGGAATTGGTAGACGCAGGGGACTTAAAATCCCCCGGGCCTAAAACCCGTGCCGGTTCGAGTCCGGCCCTCGGCATCTAGTATTTTTAGCTTCTCTTTTTGAGATCCTCCAAAATCGCATTTTTGTCTTGACAGTTTTGAATTGTATTTTATTATAAAATTGCGTTCTGTAGAAGTTATTCTACAAAAACAGGTTCCTTTAACCAATTAATCCTAATTAATTCCGAATTCTAGGGAATGAAAGAAAATTTATGAAGTTGAGGTGGACTTTGGCCCGATGACGTAAATAATTTCTAGGAAAGGAGGTGGGTTGTAGAACGAATTTCTTTTGAAGGATAGAAGAGTCAAGGTATCTTTCAGGTAAGATACTAACTATTCTTTATAAAGGTGAAAGCGAGGTTATGATCCTGCAAAGGTCGGGGTTCATAATCCAATCTAAGTAAGGAGGGGTTATGGTAAAACGGTTATGGGTTATATTACTGGTAGTATGGATGTTATTACCCGGTCTGGTGTATGCGAGTGAGGAGCTTATCAAGATGTCCCAGGATGAAAAACAGTGGGTAATGCCGGCCAGAGATTATGCCAACACCCGTTTCAGTCCTTTGAAGCAGATTACCACTGAAAACGTTAAAAATCTAAGAGCTGCCTGGACATTTTCTACAGGGGTCTTAAGAGGACATGAAGGTGCCCCGCTGGTCATTGGGGATACCATGTATGTTCACACCGCTTTTCCAAATCATGTCTATGCTCTGGACTTAACTAAGGAAGGAGCGCCCATCAAATGGAAATATACTCCGACTCAAGACCCGGCAGTAATCCCGGTTGCCTGCTGCGATGTAGTAAACCGGGGATTAGCCTATGGTCATGGGATGATTTTCTTGAATACCCTTGATGCGACTACGGTAGCTCTAGATGCGAAGACCGGGAAAGAGATTTGGAGGGTCCAGCAGGGTGATTTCAAGAAAGGAATGACAATAACCGGAGCCCCCCTCGTCATTAAGAACGTCGTTATTAGTGGGATCAGCGGGGGTGAATTTGGAGTCCGGGGTTTTGTAACCGCCAATGATGTGGCTACTGGTCGACAGGTTTGGCGTGCTTACAGTGCAGGCCCCGATTCTGATGTGTTGATCGGTCCCGATTTTGTTGCCCCCTATCCGGATCATCAAGGTAAAGATCTGGGTGTAACAACCTGGCAAGGGGATGAGTGGAAACGAGGAGGTGGTACCACCTGGGGTTGGTATTCCTATGATCCCGAGTTGGACCTTTTATACTACAGCACCGGGAATCCTGGGACCTGGAATCCGGATCAGCGACCGGGTGATAATAAGTGGTCCATGACGATCTTCGCCCGTAATCCAGATACCGGTATGGCCAAGTGGGCTTATCAGATGACCCCCCATGATGCCTGGGATTATGATGGGGTAAATGAAAATATCCTTGCCGATCTTAAAATTGGGGATAAGACCGTTAAGGCGCTGATGCATTTTGATCGTAATGGATTTGGATATACCATTGATCGTACCAACGGTAAACTGATCGTAGCAAAACCCTATGGACCGGTTAACTGGGCCAAAGGCATAGACTTGAATACCGGCCGACCTATCGAAGATCCTGCTAAGAGGACCAGTTCGAAAGGGAATACCAAGGATATCTGTCCTGCAGCTATTGGATTCAAAGATCAACAACCCGCTGCTTACTCACCCCAAACAGGTCTTGTCTACGTTCCTACCAACAATATCTGTATGGATTATGAGGGGGTTGAGGTTAAATACTCAGAGGGTCAACCCTATGTAGGAGCCATTGTACGCATGTACCCCGGACCGGGGGGTCACCGAGGTGCTTTGATAGCCTGGGATCCCACCAAGGGTGAAAAGGTCTGGGAAATTAAGGAGAACCTGGCTGCCTATGGAGGTGCTTTGGTTACGGCCGGGGATGTCGTTTTCTATGGTACCATGGAAGGTTGGCTAAAAGCGGTTAATGCAAAAACTGGTGAGGTTCTTTGGAAGTTCAAAACTCCATCTGGGATCATCGGTAACCCCATGACCTATGTAGGTCCTGACGGTAAACAATACGTTGCTGTCCTCTCCGGAGTCGGTGGATGGGCCGGAATTGGAATTGCCGCCGGAATAGGTGCAGAAGATCCTACAGCAGGATTAGGGGCACTGGGTGCCTTCGGAGATGTGGATAAGGCAACGACTCTGGGTGGAGTGTTGACGGTATTCTCGCTGCCAGACTAAACGGGCAGAAATTAACCTGCAAAGGAGAAGAAATGGTAAGTTAAAATTGTTTTTCCTGCTACATACTGTAGGATGAGCTTTGGAAGTTCATCCTACAGTATGTAGGATCATCACCTCGCTTCGGCGGGGTGATGGCGTTTTTGGGAGTGGAGAAGTTGTTTAAATTTAAAACTAAAAATCAGAAAAAGTTAAACCCTGTAGGGATACTCATGATTATTATCCTGTTACCTTTGTCGGTTTCAAAGGCCTGGACTGCGGAAGAATGGATAAATCAGAACTTGCAGGGTCCGGCAAAAGGGGGATTTCGGGTTTGCGCCGATCCGGATAATCTACCTTACTCCAATCAAAAATTGGAGGGATTTGAAAATAAAATCGCCGAGTTGATGGCGAAAGAACTAGGCGAATCGCCGACTTATTATTGGTGGCCACAACGACGTGGATTTATCAGAACCACCCTGGGAACCAAAATGTGTGATATCGTCATGGGGATCCCCAAAGGGTATGATCCAGTCCTCTGGACCAAGCCTTATTATCGCACCAGTTATGTAATTGCCTATCCAAAAAATAAAGGTTTCCAGATTAAATCTTTGGATGATCCGATTCTCAAGGAAGTTAAAATCGGCGTTTACGTTAATACCCCGCCTCATATCACTCTAAGTGAACGAGGAATTACAAAAAACGTGGTGGGCTATGAAGTGTTTTATGACCCTCAGGAGAATTATCCGGGAAAGATTATCAACGATTTAGCCGCCGGTAAACTGGATGTAGCCATTGTATGGGGTGCTATTGCAGGTTATTTTGCAAAAAAACAACCCGTATCTATCGAGATAGTTCCACTCCTGGATGGAGGCTCCGATAGCCAACCCTTTGTTTATGATATTTCCATAGGGGTTAGAAAGTCAGATAAAGAACTGAAAGCAAAATTAGAAGAGATACTCGATAAGAAAAAAACTGAAATCCGAAAAATTCTAGAGGATTACGGTGTTCCACTTATTGATGGAAAGGAGAATACACAATGACAGGTAAACGAGCAGCCGATCAAGGTTCCACATGTCCCTTTGAAAGGATATGCCCGGGAATACCACGAAACATCCTGATTCTTACGACAATTGCTTGGATTTTAGGATTTCTCATCGGCCAGTTCCAACCTATTCCAGAAGCTGCTGCCCAGCAGGCTAAGGAATCTTCTCCAGAACTCTATCAGAAGATCTATACCGGATGGAAGTTTTGGCATGTTTACTGCTATCGATGCCATGGGGTGGATGCCCTGGGGAGTTTTCTGGCACCGAATTTGAGGGAATCTGTTAAAGTACTGACCGATGAGGAGTTTTTCAAAACCGTTAAAGAGGGGAGAATCGACAAGGGAATGCCCGCCTGGGCAACGTTATTAGATGATGAAAAAATTCGGGATGTCTATCTTTACGTAAGGGCCAGATCTGAAGGAATTCTTCCCCCGGGGAGGCCCGATGAAACTCAATGGGATGTACCTAAGAATTGGCCCCAAGGACATGTGGCCACCAAAACCTCTGGAGCCGCAGGTATCGCTCCAGCCCCTGAAACACTCTCTGTGAAGGGAGACCCGGCTGCCGGAGAAAAAATATTCTTCGATACCCAGATCCTGGGAGCTGAGGCTTGTGCCAATTGTCATATTGCTAAGGAAAAGGGCAGTGAAGTGGGACCTGTCCTTTCTAAAATAGGTCGCCGATCTCCGGACTATATTCGCGAATCTATTTTAAAACCCAGTACCGTCATCGTATCCGGTTTCGAGACCACGGTCATTACAACCAAAGATGGACGAAATATAACCGGAATTAAGAAAGCTGAAGACGATTCTTCGGTGGAATTGGCAACGGCAGATGGAAAACTTCAAGCAATCCCCAAAGGCGAAATCCAACAAACGATCACATCCAAGACCTCGTTGATGCCAAATAATTACTCTGAATTGTTGAACGAACAGCAGTTGAATGACCTTCTGGCCTATCTCCTGACATTAAGATAGAAAAGAATCCAGGTTGCCTGGAGATGAGTTTTAGTAAAGATAGCCCAAGGGGGTTGGTAGGGAACTGTTTTCTACCTGATGGGCAGATAGAAACTATTATACTTCGAGTCCAAGAAAAAGAAACCCGTTTTCCTGAAGAAAACGGGTTTTTGTTTTTATCAATAAAAAAGGTTCTCAACCCAGCATAAGCTTCCCGCAGGATAGGTTGTGGCATTTTACTTGCGTGCTTACAAAAAAGTTATAAAGAAGAAATGAAAGGTGATATAATTTTAAACGAAAGGGATTGGTATGAATGAATTGATCTTAATCCTGCTTTCATCGATCAAACTATTAGGCGGGTATCCTATTCCTGAGCAGCTACCCATAGTCCATCTGGTCTCCCATGCTGTTCTGGAGGAAAAGGCTTGTCGTAAGCCTTGTCAGATTCTGGGATGGTTTTCATTGGAAACCAATGAAATTTATCTCGATGAGACCTTAGATTTAAAGGGAAGTGTTTTGGCGCGTAGCGTCCTGCTTCACGAGCTTGTGCATTATGTCCAGCAAGTAAGTGGGAAATTCGATGGAAAAAGCGATTGTGAAAGCTGGACCCTGCGAGAAAAAGAAGCTTATGCGATCCAGAATCGATGGTTGTTCGAGCAAGGCTCGATAACCCTTAATCTTATGATGCTTAACTTAGGAGCTTGTTTACATGGCCAATAGAGATTTATTCGATTTACCTGTGCAAGAGTTTACTTCCCTTTCGGAGCTTGAAGACTATATTAAAAAGTTTCGGTGTTCCCGTTGCAGTCATGCCCGGGTAGTTTTTGGAGATGGTAATCCTCAAGCTAAACTGGTCTTCATAGGAGAAGCTCCCGGGGAAGAAGAAGATCGACAGGGGATTCCTTTTGTTGGTAAGTCTGGAATGCTTCTGAATAAGATGCTGCAATCCATCAACTTAACCAGAAAGGAAGTTTATATTTGCAATGCGATTAAGTGCAGGCCACCCAATAATAAAACTCCCACCCAGGCCGAAATAGACGCCTGCAATCCGTTTTTGGTTGCGCAACTTAAACTCCTCAAACCAAAGATTATCTGTACGCTTGGATCTCCGGCATTAAAGGCTTTACTTGGGATAAAGGAAAGCATCACCAAAATTCGGGGAAAATGGCTTAAATATGAAGCCCTGGATGCTGACGTACTACCAACTTTTCATCCGGCTTACCTGCTCAGGGACCCTTCTAAAAAACGAGAAGCCTGGGAAGATTTTCAAATGCTGGCCCAAAAGTATCGATCTACTTAACTAAACCGGGACACGGAGACGCGGAGACATTTCCCGGCGTCCTCCTAGTCCCCGCGTCCCCGTGTCCCCGCGTCTCAAAAGGGGTCCTTCGTGGATGAATATTTAAAAATTGCATTTTCTTAGGGGGGTATAGGTATGAAGTATTTTGTAAAAATAACCGGGATCCTCCTTTTAATCGTGGGCTTTTATCCTTTCCCTTTATCTGCTCAAGAAATGCCTCTGGGGAGAATTCATAAGTGGAAATCTCAAGGGCAGATTAACGTGTTCCTCTTGGGATCTCCCATTCGGGAGGTTAAAATGGAGGAGAAGGTTTATCAAATAAACGTCCATGATATTTTTAAATCTGCCATCTTCGAACTGGATCGAGAAATTCTTTTTACCTCGGCCATTCCTCTATCTCTGGTGGAGTGGGCAGAAGGTGCAGACCTGTTTTTGGGTCTTTATAACGACTCTTTCTACTTAAAGGCCGTACAGGGATCACCGCGAGGCCGGACCCTGCTGAATCTGATCCGAACTCACCCTGGCATAACCCTTATCGCAGATAAAGAATGGAAACTTTGGGGACTCGATCCAACGTATGAAGATGATAAATATGATTATATCGAATGCCTGGTCGCACATCCTCAGTCCTTTATTTTTGGACTCTCGGATATAACCGTGATAGGGTATAATAAAGTTCTGGAGTTTAAAGAGCCTGTGGAGAAAATAAAATCGGCTATGATAGCGGTTACAAAGCACGAGCTGTACCATGCTTTAGGCCTGACTCATCAACTGGGTTGTCATCCCAACGAAAAAAATTCTGAATGCTCTGTGATGGCTTCCGATAGCAAAATGTTTTGGCTTTATCCCACGGCATCTGAAATTATGACCCTTGAGAAGATATGGAAGTAACCGCCTGTTATTTTTTAGGAATAGGAAGACGTCTTCTTAATCTTCTCAATCCAAGGATTCCTACGCTGGCTAGAGTAAGTCCTAACCACTCCAGGTATTTCTTTCGCCGCTGGGCTCGCATTTGGCGTTTTTTCTTCAGGTGAAATTCCACATTGAACTTAATTCCTTCTTTTAGGCGTTCTTTTAACCGGGCTTCGGGGGTCGGCAGTTTGATAACCTCTACCTGGATGCCGGTTTTTTTCACAAAAACCTGCACATAATGATGGAAATTGCTGGTTTGCCAGAGGACACCCCCTCCTCCTCCTGTCACAAAATAGCGAACACCGTTTCGGGTAAAGTCCCCATAAATATGAATATGAGAACTAAAAACGGCCTCAACCCGGTATTTCTCCATGAGAGCTACAAACTTTCTGGTATTAAAAGGATCTGAAAAACAGGCGTATCCATATCCTGGACAAAAAGCCGGGCGGTGGAGAAAGACGATAATCCGCTTTCCGCGAGAAGCCTCCAATTCCCGTTCTAGCCATCTATACTGGAATCGATCAATCCCCCGTTTCCTGGAACTATCCAGGACTATGAAATGAACTTCCCCGTAATCAAAGGCATAATAAAAGGGGCCCAAGAAGCTTTTATAGTTTTTTCTCCCGTTTCGAACTCGTTTATCATGATTCCCAATCGACGTGAAAAAGGGCATTTCCAGTCGATTGAGTTCCTTCAAGATCTCATGGTATTCCTCCACACGTCCGCTGTGGACAAGGTCACCATTTGGTACTACAAAATGGACCTGATTCCGATTCGCAGTCTCAACAATTTCCCGTAAATTAGGAAGAACGGCATGATTATCTCCGAAGATAATAAAGCGAATATCTTCTTCAGGAGGCTCCGTCTTAACAACTATCTCTTTCTTAATTTCGGGAATTACCTGAAAACAGATACTTCGAGGACTTCGCTGTAGGGGGTTTATAAACTGGTCTTTTTCTAGTACTTGAACCCGATTTCCTGCTACATTTTCCAGCTCTATCTGGATAGGTCTTAAACAGGTATGACCGATCGATACAATCCGAATAACTATCTCAAACCCCAGAGCTCGTATGAGAACTTTTCCATCTTCTAAGGATTTAACAAATCCACCTTTTACATCGATTTGTATGTTTTGCGGTGTATGTGGAGCCATAAACGTCCGTTATCCATCATCCATTATCCGTTGTTAATAATCAATCCTTCTAAACCTTCAACGACGGACGAAAGGCGACGAACCCTTGCCTTAATGTTTAAAGTGTCGGATCTGTGTAAAAACCATGGCCATTCCATGTTCGTCGGCTGCGGCAATGACCTCAGGATCCCGTATAGACCCTCCCGGCTGGATGATCGCCGTAGCCCCTGCTTCTGCGGCTGCGTCGACCCCGTCCCGAAAGGGAAAAAAGGCATCAGAGGCTACAACGGTTCCTTGAAGCGACCGTCGTGCTTTCATAATCGCTATTCTAGAGGCATCTACCCGGCTCATCTGTCCGGCTCCGATACCTACCGTCTCGGTTTCAGTGGCATACACAATGCCGTTGGATTTAACATGCTTTACCACTTTCCAGGCAAACCGTAATCCTTTCATCTCTTGAGGAGTTGGCTGGCGCTTGGTCACTACTTTAAGTTCCTGGGGGTTTAGATCTAAGACATCTTTTTCCTGGATCAGTACACCTCCTGAAACTTTTTTAAAGTCATACTTTTCCCCGGCCAGAGTAGAGAAATCCAGGCAGAGCACCCTTAGATTTTTTTTCTCCTGTAAAACAGCTAGGGCCGCTTCCTCAAACGCCGGAGCAATGACTGCTTCGATAAAGGTTGAGGTCAGTTCTCGAGCCGTTTCTACATCTACGGTGGTATTTAAGGCCACAATCCCCCCAAAAGCCGAAACCGGATCACATGACCGGGCACGACGATATGCTTCGGCGAGAGACTGTCCCAAGGCAACACCACAGGGATTCGTGTGTTTAATAATGGCTGCCGCCGGTTGGAATAATTCTCCTTCCGGCGTGAACTCTAGAATTAATTCCAAGGCGGCATTCAAGTCAAAAATATTATTAAAAGATAACTCCTTTCCTTGAAGTTGCCGGGCCTGGGTCAAAGAAGGGCCTGTAACAGATAAATCTCTGTAAAGGGCCGCTCGCTGATGAGGATTTTCACCATAACGGAGATCTTGTACCTTCTCCAGATCCAAAAACCAATAGTCGGGAAAGGTAGGGGTGGAAGAAAAATAGCGGGCAATGGCGATATCATAAGAAGCTGTATGGGCAAAAGCCTTCCAGGCCAATTTAAACCGGGTTTCCAGACTTACCGTTCCAGCATGCTGCTTAAGTTCATTCAAAACTTCTCCATAATCCCCGGGATCACAGATGACGGTAACATTTCGGTAATTTTTTGCCGCTGCGCGAAGAAGAGTCGGTCCCCCAATATCAATGTTTTCAATAGCTTCCTCCAAAGTAACGGCCGGTTTTGACACGGTTTCCCGAAAGGGATACAGGTTAACCACCACCAGAGAAATAGGTAAAATTCCCTGCTCTGAGATTTCCTTAACATGCCGGGGATCTTCCAGATTCGCCAGAATCCCCCCGTGGATCATAGGATGAAGTGTTTTAACTCTTCCATTCAAGATTTCCGGAAAATGGGTTAAATCCGAAACCCGTCTCACTGAAAGCCCGGACTCTGCCAACAGCGTGGCCGTTCCACCTGTAGAAATCAAATCAAACCCCATTTGATAAAGGGTTTGAGCAAACTCTACAATTCCTTGTTTATTAGAAACGCTGATAAGGGCTCTCTTTGGAGTATTCATAAAGGTTCCCTCACAACTAAATGTCTATTTAAGATACAGGTAGTGGGTTAAAACGTCAAGGAAAATGCATTACTTTCTCTCATCTCCGATAAAACAACGGCAATATCTACATCGGATTCAAGATCCTCCTGCTGCCCGGCATAGGAGCCATACAGGTAAACACCACGAAGGTTCTCCCGGTAAATTTGATACAAAGCCTCTTTCGGTTCCTTTAAAAGCTCTATCAGTTCCATACCATGATAGAATTCCAGTTTCATCCAAAAAGCCGTTGACGTATTTACCCAATTCTTAATATTCTTACTTCGACAGATCAACCCTTGTCAAGATCTGTCAAGATCACAAAGGCGGGTAAATCTAGACCAATTGATCAACAATTGGAAATTTTGCTTGCATCACTTTTTGCAATAAGGCAAAACGCTGATGATTATTGAGCCGTATTGGAACATCTTGTCCAAATAGGTGTTGTAGAGGGTGCCATCTAGGATGTACTCATTGCCTATGTAGCATTGAAAGCGGCAGTAGATCAGTTGGTGACTTTGAACGAGAGGGACTTCCGCAGGTTGTACCCTAATCTTTCCAAACAGATCGTCGCTTCCTGGTTTAATCAGAATTGCTATCAAAAAGAAGACTAAAAAAGGAGATAGATAACGAGAATGCGATGCCCAAGTTGTGGATATGAAAACCCGGAAGGGATGAATTTTTATGGTCGGTGTAGGACAAAACTCAGCAATCTTTGTCCGCAATGTAGCTTTAATAATCCGCAGGGGTTTGCATTCTTCGGCAAGTGTGGTGCCCCTCTCACCAGTCAAGCTCCGACTCTCCATGCCATCCAAACAGATAGACAAATAACCAAGCCGGAAGACAAGAACCTGCTGGTCGGACCTCCCTCTACTGACTATAAAACGTCCCAAGCCGAGCGACGCCAATTAACCGTGATGTTTTGTGACCTGGTGGGATCCACTGCACTCTCCCAACAACTCGATCCCGAAGAGTTCCGCGAGGTGGTACGGGCTTATCAAGAAGTCTGTACCGAGATGATCCACCGCTTTGAAGGACATATCGCCCAGTATCTCGGCGATGGACTTCTGGTCTACTTTGGTTATCCCCTGGCTCATGAAGATGATGCTCAGAGGGCTGTACGAGTGGGGCTTGGGATTGTGGAGGAAATGGAGAAGCTAAAGGAACATGGAGACCCGGAGACAAAGAACAGATCATTGCATCTCCACGTCCCCGCGTCTTCGTATCTCTTATCATGGGGTCCGGTTGTCGATGCGGATAGGGATTCACCCCGGTCTTGTGGTCGTGGGGGAGATGGGGGAGGAGACAAGTATGAACATTTAGCTTTGGGGGATACCCCGAACATTGCCGCCCGACTGCAGGCGATAGCCGAACCAAATACAATCGTCATCAGCTCAACCCCCTATCGGTTGGTTCAGGGCTACTTTACCTGCCAGAATCTGGGCTTTCACACCCTCAAAGGCGCTTCCCAGCCTATGGAGGTATACCACGTGCTCCAGCAGAGTGATGTCCAAAACTGTCTAGGGGTGGCAGTCACCAAGGGATTGACTCCGCTAGTAGGAAGGGAGCAAGAGGTAGGACTTTTGCTGGAGCGTTGGGAGCAGGCCAAGGAAGGGTTAGGACAGGTGGTGCTCCTTTAACCTTTCGATCGGATTTTAGTCCACCGTGGGTCAGTCGCTCATACTTGACCCAGATTACGCCGACGCGCTTAACTCACAAACAGGTGAAGATGATGGTGGAGAGGATAACGGGGGCAAAAGGCTGCCGATTGAGGTGCTACAGCAGATTGTGACCAGGACGGATGGAGTACTCCTGTTTGTGGAGGCCATCGGTCACCTGACTCAGGGGCTGGAGTTGCTCAAAGCCCTACTGGATACACCTGAGCGCACCCAGCAAGAATTGGATTTACAAACCATGTTGGGTCCGGCTTTGATAGCTACTAAAGGCTGGGCCGCTTCAGAGGTGGAAAAAACCTATGCCCGGGCACGAGAGTTGTGTCAGCAAGATGGTATATGCAAGCTTTAAACCAAAAGGGATAAATTTATAAACAAACTTTATTGACAAATTCGGTTGAGTTCTGTAAAAATTAAAATAAGGGCTGTAAGAGTATTAATGTAGCGCGTTTAGACGATATAGTACTGTGAGAGGAGGGTTAGGATGATCGTTAAATTTTTAATAACGTATCTGGTTATTTTTATAACGTTGATCATAACGGGATGTGCCTCTCAGGTAAAAGTCGAAGAGCAACGAGCACAGGCCGAGGCGCACTATGATTTAGGAGTATCTTTGCTGAATCGTGGAAAACTGATAGACGCCCTGGCCGCTTTAGAGAAAGCTAAAACGCTTTATCCCCATGACCCGAAGATCTATAATGCCATAGGTCTTGTTTATTTCGGGGAGGAGAAGTTTGATACCGCTGCGCAGAATTTTCAGAAAGCGATCCAGTTGAACGGGGACTTTGTAGAAGCCCATAATAATTTAGGTGCTGCCTATTCTCGAATGGGAATGTGGGACCGGGCTATTAAAGAGTATCGCATTGCTCTAAGTGATCCCCTATATCGAACTCCGGCCCTGGCTCATTACAATATCGGATATGCCTTGTTGGAAAAAGGAGATTTGGTGGAAGCTTTGGAGGAATTTCGGATCGCGACCAATCTTTACCCGGATTTTGATTGGGCTGTGAATAAATATGGAGTGGCTCTTTTTCGTCTTAATCGGGTCCATGAAGCCATCAAGAAATTTAAACGGGCCGTTGAGATCAATCCAAACTACGTAGAACCTTACTCCAATTTGGGACTGGCTTATATGAAGTTGGGTGAAAGAGAAGAGGCCATCAAGCAATTTAAAGAGGTTTTACGGTTGGCTCCCGAGGGAAGTGAACTGGCTAATAATGCGCGGCGGTATCTGGATATTCTGGAATAATATGACACCCTGTAAAGTCTTAGGATGTATTCTCTTTTTCCTTTTTTTAAGTATCGGCGCATGGGCCGCTGAAACCGAAGAAGAAGCTTATACCATTCTGGTTGGCCTCTATAAAGACGGCCTTTTCGATTCCGCAAAAGATCAAGCTCAAAAATTTTTAAATAAATTTCCTAAAAGCCCTCAAGTCCCTTATGTTCAATTTCTTATCGGGGAATGTGATTTTGCTCAAAAACGATATGCAGATGCCATCAAAGCCTATCAGGCTGCCCTTGCAGGTTTTCAGAAAGCAGAAAGTAGTAAGCAAAAAATGGATCCCGCCCTCCATATCCCCGATCAGGTGTTATACAAACTGGGTCGTTCTCAATTTCTTTTGGAAGATTATGCCGAAGCTGCTTCCACCTTTCAGCGTCTGATAGATACCTATCCTCAAAGTGAAAAAAAGAAAGACGCTTCTTATTGGCTCGGAGAATCTCTCTTTAAGCAAGGCAATTTTCAGAAAGCATCGGATGTTTTTAAAAAATTTGTAGATAACTTCCCCAACCACGAATTGGGTGATTATGCCTATTACTCTTTGGCCTGGTGTCGCCTGGAACTTAAAGATTACACCGGGGCATTGACCTACTTTCGAACGGTTCTGTCTAAATTTCCCCATAGCAAATTGGTTCCTGCCTCCAGTTATAATATAGCCAAAAGTCTATTTTACTTAGGTCAGTACCGGGAAGCTGCGGAGGCGTACGAAAAGTACATTCAAAACTATCCTTCTGATAAATACGTGAATGAAGCTTTATTCTGGTTAGCGGAAAGTTACTATCATCTGAACGATTTTGACCATGCTATCGCTTCCTACGAACAATTTCTGTCAGCCACCACCGCGTCATCAGACCTTCGGGATAGCGCCCTTTACGGAATCGGGTGGAGTTATTTAAATTTGAAGAAACCGGAGCTTGCCCTTTCTACCTTTGAAAAACTGCTGAATCAATTCCCTCAAAGTGAGCTGATTCCCTCAACCCTCTATCAAATAGGAAGTTTACAGGCCGAAATGGGGAAGACTTCCGAGGCAATTAAAACCTTCAACCAATTACTTACCCAATACCCGAACTCCTCCTATGCTGAGGAAGCCCAGTTTCAATTAAACCAGATTTATTTCCAGATGAAGGATTATCCCCGAGCTCTGGAAGGTTATCAGAAGCTGGCCAGCCTCTATCCCAATAGTTCTTATCTTCCTTCTGTATATTTTATGAGCGGGGAAAGCCTTTTTAATTTAAACGAATATCAACAAGCGCTAACCTACTATCAAAAAGTCCTGGATCTTAAACCGGATAAGAAAATGAAGCAGGACACGCTGTTCCGAATAGGCCTGATTTACTTTTATCTTAAAGACTATGATAAAGCTGCCCACGAATTATCTCAGTTAGCGGCTTCTCCGGATATGCTTGAAACCGGTTATGCCGATCGAATTTATTATTGGCTTGGAGAGACTTACTTTAATCAGAAAAAATACCCGGAAGCCTTAGCGGCTTATCAAACCCTGTTGACCAAATTTCCCCAAAGCTCCCTGGCAGCGGCGGCTCAGTACGGTATAGCCTGGTCTTACTATAAGCAGGAGAATTGGAACCAGGCTCGAATGGAATTTGAAAAGGTTTTTACCCAATACAAAGACAGCGAGTTTGCGGCAGAGTCCCTGTTCCGTGTGGGAGATGCCTACTTTAACCTGAATCAGTATTCCCAGGCTATCCAGACTTATCAAAAAGCCTTAGACTTATATCCTCAAAATCCCCTGGCGGGAAGTGCTCTTTACCGAATGGGTTATGCTTTTTATAAAAACGGAGAGTATGACCGGGTCGTTACCCCCCTCACCCAGCTTATCCAGGAACATTCCAAAGACGATCTCGTCGATGAGGCTTATAATCTTTTAGGATGGGTCTACTTTAGAAAGGGGGATTTCCGTCAGGCTATTTCTTCTTTTCAAACTCTGGTGGATCAGTATCCCCAGAGCGAGTTGGTACCTAATTCTCTCTTGAAGATAGCCGATGCGTATTATAACCTGGAGGAGTATGCAGAGGCTATGAAATATTACAAAAGGGTCATAGAGACGGTTCCAGATCACCCAGAGGCTATAGATGCCCAATATGGGTTGGGGCTGACCTACTATAAAATGGGCGATCTGAATGCTTATATAGAGGCGTCCCAGAAGTTCCTTCAAAAGTATCCCGATCAACCTCTCAGTGCTTCGGTTCAATATCAATTGGGAGAACAGTATTTACAGAAAGAAGATTATTCCTCGGCCCTGCAGGCTTATCGCCAGGTTGTCGAAAAATACGGTCAAAGCGAATGGGCGGATGACGCTCAATACCGAATAGGCTGGTGCTACTTTAAACTGAGTGATTATCAAAATGCCGTTCAAGAATTTCAGAAATTGATCCAGCAGTACCCCCAAAGTGAGTACCGGGCCGATGCTCTGTATGGAGCTGCAACTTCTTACTTTAAGTTATCCGATTACACGAAAGCTGCTGAGTTGTATAAGAAGGTCTTATCAGAAGCTCCAAAATATAAGTTAGCCCCCCAGGTCTTATTAAGTTGGGGTATCTCATTAATCAAAACCGAACGTTATCAGGAAGCCGTTGAAGTCCTTCGGAGAGCTGCGGAGGAATATCCCCAAGATCCCACTTATGTCGAAACCAATTTGAGGTTGGGATATGCCCTCACCCGGCTTGGTAAATGTTCGGAGGCCGTCACTGCTTTTGAAAAGGTTGAGGAGAGCCGATGGGATAGTGATCTAGTAGTAGAGGCTCTGTTTAGAGCGGGAGAGTGTTATGTAACTCTGGGCAACCTTGAAAAAGCCTTGGGGGAATTTTCTAAAGTGATATATATGTACTCCACTTATAAGAATTGGGTGGTCCAGGCCCAATTCCAGGTTGCAAGGATCAATGAAGAATTGGGTAAAGAAACCGATGCCCTCAAGCTCTATGAAAAGATTATTACCTCTTCCGAGAATGAAGAATTGATTCAAAAAGCCAAAGAACGAATTTCTCACTTAAAGGATAAAGGTTAAGTATTCGGGATCATCGTTACCGTGCCGCATATGTTGCGGGCTTACTAAATTATCTCTACTTCTTAAAAAGAACTTATCTCCGATGGTATGGACTTCCCGGCCTTCGTAGATGGGAAAGACAGAGCAACCTAGCTTGTGGGCCCCATTCCTGTTCCCCTCTCCCAAGGAAAGTACTGGAAAATCGACAGAAATTCGATGAGGAGTAGGTGGGAAGAGATGGCTTCTCCCCTTCACCTCACCAGGGAGCACAGGTGTCTTGCCTGCCTTTAATAAGTTCCCGTCGCTTCTTTAGCTAACTTCCCATTGTTACAAACGTTAATAGTAACCATAACAAGGACGACAATAGGAAGGTGGAAAGTAATAGGAGTATCTACCGTAATAAGGATAATATCCCCCATAATAGCGATTTAAAGTCATTCTGGCCAGATAGGCCGGTCGAGATCGGGGATAGCGGTAAATAAGATCTTCCAGAGTTCTAAAGGCAGCGTCATACCTTCCCAAGGAGAGGTACGAATAGCCTTTTTTTAGCATGGCATCGGGTACTTTGTTTCCTCCTATACGCCGAATAACCTTATCAAATTCGCGAATAGCGCGACGGTAATTTTTCATATAATAATAACACTCTCCAGTCCAGTAAACGGCGTTATCTGCCAGACTGGAATAAGGATAGTAATAAAGAAAATCTCTAAAAACCCGAATGGCTTCCCCGCATCTGTGGCTGTAGACAAGATTGAGTCCATAGCTATAAAGTCCCCTTTCACTAAAATACCCTCGGCCCTCATAAGGTCCCGGTGTATAACACGGTGGAGGATAGCAACCTCGGGATGG
The DNA here is from genome assembly GCA_030550175.1 of bacterium. Classification (GTDB taxonomy): domain Bacteria; phylum Moduliflexota; class Moduliflexia; order Moduliflexales; family JAUQPW01; genus JAUQPW01. Next base: position 103,088 of record JAUQPW010000001.1, on the reverse strand, counting down.
TCGAGGATAAAATTCCGGGTATACTTTAGCCGAGGGATCTACATGGGAATAAGGTACCGGAGGCGGATAAGGAAGCCGTAGCGTATCTCCATAGTAGGAGGTTTCATAGTTTACATTCCAGGAAGGAATTTCAGGAGGGGTTTGAGCCAAAACCAGACCTACATTGGCAACAACAGCCAGTAGAACAAAACTAGCAAGAAAATAAGGCTTCTTAATCATGGTAATCATCTCTCCTTTTAATCTGAAAGGTTATAAATTATTCTATCATGTAACAAAGTGCGCAATTAAAACAGCAATCCGATAATAGGGCATTTCCAGGTTTTTGTCAATATAAAAGTCGGACAGATTATTAGACTTCTTCGGGCTATTGAAATGAGCCTATTGAAATTCCTTACTTGACAGATTTTGCAGAGTGATATAAGTTAAAACCTTAGCTCAAACGGAACCTACTGAAAATTTTAAGGCAGAGGAGGATCACGTTCTATGTTAGGAATTCGTACCATCCTTACCATCCTTTGTTGTGGAATTCTATTGGATCCTGTTTCGCCTGGATTTACTCAAAACTTGTTTGATCCGTTTACTTCAGAAAGAAAATCTATTCTTGAAGCCAGAGTTGTTGTACCTGCAAACCCAGAAGAAAATGGATCCAGACCCAAAATCCCCCGAACGCTTCCCTTTGGAGTTGGAGAAAAAATGATTTTTTCGGTTTCCTGGTCTGGTATCGATGCAGGAACCGCCTCTCTGGAAGTTAAGGAACTTCTTTCCTATGAAGGCCATGAGGTTTTCCGAATTGTTTCAGTGGCCAAAACCAATAAATTCTTTTCCGTTTTCTATAAAATGCACGACACTTTAGAGAGTTTTTTTGATACCAAAGGTTTATTTTCCCGGCGGTATCAAAAAATAGAACGGGAAGGGAATTCTGAAAGCAGTCGAGAATTTATTTTTGATCAAGAGCAAAATCGAGTATTTTATAAAGGACAGGCTTATTATACCTTACCCGGGGTTCAGGATGAGCTGTCCTTGATTTATTATGCAAGGACTCTGGATTTGCAGGTTGGTAATTTCATTTATATTGATGTTTTCTCCTCTAAGAAAAACTGGCGGGTTAAGGCCCAGGTTTTGAGAAAGGAACGGATTACGGTGCCTGCCGGGACTTACAATACGGTGGTGGTTGAACCTGAAATAAAATTTCATGGTATCCTGGAATCCGGTAACATGACCATCTGGTTTACCGATGATGAACGAAAGATCCCTGTTAAAATGAAAAGCAATATCAAAATAGGGTCTATCGAGGCTAAATTAGAAAAATTCCAACTCGCGGGTACCCTGGAGACAGTATCTGACAAAGGGGATGGAGAAGAGGAGTAGAGAAATGAAAGAAAATTCGGTTTCATGCCTGGTGACGGGTGCCGCCGGATTTATAGGTTCTCACCTCTCAGAGCGACTGCTCGATCTGGGTTATGAGGTTATCGGAATCGATGCTTTCGTGGATTATTACCCCCGGGCTGTAAAAGAAAAGAATCTTACTCAGTTGAAAAAACACCCGCGCTTTTCTTTTGTGGAGGGGAATTTATTGCATTTGGACTTACAACCTTACCTGTCCCGGGTTAAATATATTTTCCATCAAGCTGCCCAGGCTGGCGTGAGAGCCAGTTGGGGATCCAATTTTATCATCTATACAGAAAATAATATCGATGCAACCCAAAGATTGCTAGAAGCCTGCAAAACAGCACCTCAGATTGAGAAGTTTGTCTATGCTTCTTCCTCTTCGGTGTATGGGGATACACCGGTTCTTCCCATGCAAGAAGACTCTCCCCTACATCCGGTATCTCCCTATGGAGTTACCAAGCTGGCCGCCGAACATCTTTGTTACTTATATTGGAAAAATTTTAGCATACCTACCATTTCCTTGAGATACTTTACGGTCTATGGACCCCGCCAACGCCCGGATATGGCCATTCACAAATTTATTAAATCGATCCTTCTAGGGGAACCCATCGAAGTGTATGGAAATGGAGAACAGACCCGGGACTTCACCTTCGTTGCAGATGCCGTAGAGGCCAATATCCTGGCTATGAAATACCCTCGTTCCGGAGAGGTGTTTAATATTGGAGGTGGCTCTCGTATCTTCCTTAATAAACTTATCGAACTAATCCAGACCCTGTTGGGTAAATCTGTAAAAGTTCATTATCAGGCAACTCAGAAAGGCGATGTAGGCCACACCTACGCAGATACCTCCCGGGCAAAGAGAGAGTTGGGATTTTCTCCTAAAGTCGGTATAGAAGAAGGACTGCGAGAGGAAATTCAATGGATGAAAGAGATGCTGAAACTCTAATCCGTTGTTCATTGTTCTTGGATCTGGATAAAAAGCAAGGGGCAATGAACAACGGAAAACGGACCATATGCCCATTAGTCAAGAATTACTGGATATTTTAGCCTGCCCCAAATGTAAAACCGGAGTTATTTTAAAAGAACGCCCAAAAGGAAGTGGCTTGATTTGCCCGACCTGCAAAGTTATCTATCCTATTAAAGACGACATACCGATTATGCTCATTGATGAGGCTATCCCGGTAGGAGAAGATGGAGAACCTAAGGCAGGATACACTTCGGAATGGAAATAGAAGAGAAGATCTAAACCGGAGATGTAGGAGAGATGTTTTTATCTTTCCCTCTCCGGGTCTCTAAACAATCACAGACGGATAAGCCCATCTGTTATTCCAGCCGTATGGTGGTATCAAGCAACTTATAGGTCAGAATCCCTTTTTCATCGACCGTGGTGTCCAGATAACCTTCCTTAACCAGTTTATTTAAGATTTTGGTTGCCTGTTTGACGGATATATTTTGTTCTAAGGCCAGTTTGGTCGGAGTTACTCCGCCGGGTTGTGCCGCCAGTTTAACAACCGCGCGCTTGAATTGTCCTCGTTGCCTGAGAATTTCCTCAAAGAGATAACTTAAAATACAAGTAATGATCAGTACTATTAGAAGGGCAATCAATAAATCTAATAAAAATGCCAACATGGTCAATCTCGCGCCCTACTCCTCACTCCCATCTTTATGAGGGTTGGTTTAAGGTTGTAGGGCAAAATGCCATTTTACCCAGGTGAATCAACGATGCTTGCTGCCTGTAATGACAATTAGCAATTTACAAAATGAATTTATTAGGTTAACAGCGTGCGGACGCTTATCTTACCTGTTTGCGGCTTGAGTGACCCTCTCCAGATGTCCTATCAAAAAATCTGCTACATACTCTAAGTCAAAGGGCCAGGCGTATTCCAGTATTAAATCAGGATAGTGCTGACGGATAGTCTGGAGAGTTTGTGGGATTTCTATCTCAGAATGTACGCCGCCCGGGGTAAACATGGTGGTCAGTAGGGTAATCCGTTGAATTCCTTCTTCTACCAATCCCTTAATGGCCTCCTGTAAACTGGGTGCACAAAACTCATTATAAGCCGTAACAAGACGGCAACCGTTCAGCCGGGCCTTTAACTTTTCGGCAAGGGTTTCAAGCCCCCATTTTAGGGGTCTGTCTCGCGGGTTCTGGACCACTCTCGAATCAACTTGTCCAACTTGGCTTCCCGTGCACTCATTTCTGATAATCCCTGTGCCCGTCGTTGTGCTTCCAAGGCTTTTAATTCGGAAACCAGGGCCTTAGATGTATCGGATGCCACAGCTCCATGACCGATTAAAATAATAGCCTCGGTAGTATGCATAATTTTTCTTCTATGAGCTACTTTTGTAAAAAGGTAAGGCGACGATTTCTCCTTCAAGGGGTCCTTGTGCAGTTTCTACACTAACGAAGTTTCCGGGTTGCGCATATTCTCGATGAATGTATCCCATCCCAAGAGCGCTTTTAAAGCCGGGAGAGAAAACAGCACTGGTTATCCATCCGATTTCCTTATCTTCCTTTCGAATTCTGTCCTTTTTTTGAGGTACTTTTTCTCCTTGAAATTTAAGACCCATCAAAAACCGGTTCGCGTGACCCCGATATTTCATTCTGGCAATAACTTCTTGTCCGATATAACACCCTTTGGTATAGCTGATGGCTTGTTTCTCAACTCCCACTTCCAGAGGGAGATTATTTTCATCCATATCGATCCCATAACGGGGAATGCCTGCTTCCAGACGAAGAATATCCAGCACCTCCATTCCTATAGGAGTCACAGAATCCTGAAGCATTAACACATCCCAAACTTCTTTTATCTGCTCTTGGGGAACTAACAACTCAAATCCTACTTCTCCCGTATACCCGGTTCGAATCACAATGATTTCCATCCCCGCCAGCTTACTTCGCAGGTGCTGATATTCTTCTACCGGTATCATCGGCTCTGAAAGGAGGGTCCGGAGAAGGGTTTCTGATTTGGGTCCCTGCAGGGACAACAGGCCATATTGATCGCTTATATCGGTAAGGGTAGCCTCCACCAGGAGGTATTTATCTAGCGTAGTGATAACTTTGTTTTTAAGCTCCGGTTCCACATCTAAGAGAAACCAATCTCCCAGGTTATAAACTTTCATATCAGCCAGAATGTGCGCTTTCGGATCGGTCATGAGTGCATAAGCTCCGAAACCTTCCCGAATCCCTTTGATATCCTGGGTAACCATTCCATGGAGAAACTGGGTTCGCTCAGGTCCTGCCAGCCGAATTTTACCTCGAAAAGATAGATCCATCAAACCCACCTGATTCCGAACCGTTTGATATTCGGAGGATATCCCTGTAAATGTCTCCGGAAGTTCCCATTCTCCATATTCCCGAAAGGTAGCTCCTAACGATTTATGGACCGTGTAAAGAGGCGTCTGCCTTGCCATGTAAGAGGAAGTAGAAGGGTATGGGGGTATGGGGGTATGGAGGTGTGGGAGTGTGGGAGAAATTTTTCATACTTCCATACCTCCATACTCCCACACCCCCATACCCCCATACCTCCATACCCCCACACTTCTCAGATCAAATCATAAAAATTGGGATGGCTCTTGATCCAATACCTATATTAAATTTATAACATGAGACTAAAATTGAATAGTGAAAAAGTCAATAAGAAATGATTCTTAGGGGGATTGGAAGTGAGGGAAAATTATGCCACAACCTAATGAACAAAATTTTACTAAAAAAGATCGTAAAAAACAATCTAAAGAGCAAAGAAAGCTGGAAAGGGAGAGAGCTTTAGCCGCAAAAAAACGTAAAAAGTATCTTACCTCTACTGTTCTGGTTATAGCCCTGGGTGTCTCAGGATATCTCGGATATGATTATATGACCGAAATCACCAAATATGCAGTTCCTATTATGGATTCTCCGCATTTGAGTAGTCTGACCCAGCCCCATGAGCCTTATAATACAAATCCACCTACCTCCGGGCCTCATTTTGAGGGACATGTAGAACAAAAAATCTCTAATCAACCGATTCCGAAGGAAATTCAGGTTCATGAACTGGAACATGGTGGGGTCCTGATTCAGTATAACTGTAAGAATTGTGACGATCTGATTGCAAAGTTGGAAAAGCATGCCAGATCCTCTG
>JAUQPW010000001.1:0-97571 GCA_030550175.1 bacterium | reverse complement strand
CTCTGAGCACGTGATTATGGCCCCCTATCCGGATATGGATGCTAAAATTGCCCTGACTGCCTGGGGAAAACTGGCTAAACTCAACGAGTATAACGAAGAAATCATCACCGAATTTATCAAGGCTAATGCCGGAAAAAATCATGGAAATTAATCCAGAAAAATCCACTCTTACAGATCGAGGGGCGGAAAATACCTCAACGGCTAATCTCCATGGATCTGACCGGCGGGTAGAAGGGATATCCAGATCTGTCAGGCAAGTTACAGAAAAAAGTCCCTGGGATCGAACCGGCAAGCTGGCTTATGCACTGAAACACCTGAGGCTCTTCTATCGGTTTGCCGTCATTAGCTGGAAGCGGAGCACGGAATATAAGTTTAACTTTTTCTTGAATAATATCCAGCAGATTGTAACTCTTTTTATTTATATCTATTTTTGGCGCATTATCTTAAATCACATTCCCCAGCTTCAAGAATGGGATTTTCCTACCCTGACCATTCTTACCGGATTTGTGTTTTTTAATCAGTCCTTAATGGTCGTTTTCTGGGCCATGTGGACGATTAACCGACGCATTATCAAAGGAGATCTGGACGTCTTCCTGGTCCGTCCTGTCAGTGTCCTTTTTGCCATCATAGGTCAAAACCTTCTGATCTATCGATTGTTTGAAGCGTCCCTGGGTCTTGCAATGATTGGGGTCGTTTTGATTCGATACCATATTAGTGTTACCCTATTCAAGATGGTTCTGGCCCTGTTAATAGTATTTCTAGGGACCTATTTGATCATGATGGTTACCATCTTCTTGCAGTCTCTTTCCTTTTGGTTAGGACGTACCAATGCTTTTACCGAATTACTTCAAGCCGGGTTTCTGATCAACCGGTACCCCATCACGATCTTTCCAAAACTCGTCATCGCATTTTTTACGGTTTTCCTACCGGTTATTTTTATTGCTACCTATCCAACCCTTGTTTTGGTTGAGTTTACAGTAATCAGAGGTCTTGAGGTTCTCGGAGGCGAGTTGCTTATTGCAGGTCTTTGGACTTATCTGGTTTATCAGATCTGGAGGCGGGGGATTCGACGGTATGAAAACGTCGGGGGTTAGGGATTTACTTCCTTTCCAGGGTTTAAAAGGTTAAAAGTTAAGAATTATGAGACTAATAGAAGCCAAGTATCTCTCCCTTATTAGAATCAGCTTTAAACGGGTGAATGAGTTTAAATTCGACTTCCTCATGCGGTATTTGGAAATACCCATGTACCTGATCATTGTTTACTTTCTCTGGAAACTCATCTTTAGGTTCTCAGGTAAGACTGAACTGGGGGGAATGGAGTTTTCTCGATTTTTTGTTTATATGGTTCTGGCCCGGTTTATTTTTATTAGCTTCCCCTTTACGGAGACCTCCGAAGAGATTGAAGAAATTATCAAAAGTGGACAGTTAACGGCTATTATCACCCGACCGGTCACATTTCAGAAATATGTCTTTTTTAAATTAAATTTTAATACCCTGGTTGATGGCCTGCTGAGTATAGGGCTATTTCTTCTGATGAGTTTTGTGATGGGCTGGTACATACTCGATGACCTGGTCTACTGGCTTCTTTTTGGTGCGTCTTTTGTTCTGGCCATCTGCCTGAATTACTTTTTCTACTTCAGCATTGGACTCCTGTCCTTTTGGGCCGATGAGATCTTTGGGATTACTCAGGCCGTTCGCAGCATACGCATGTTTTTCAGTGGAGAGTTGATTCCCTTAACGATGTTTCCAAGTACCCTTCTTACTGTGGCTTCGCTCTTGCCCTTTAAATATATGTTGTTTAATCCAGTCTATCTATATTTAAAGAAATATCCGGTCCCGGAAGCCCTCCATCAGCTCGGACTTCAACTCATCTGGACGGTATTCTTCATGATTTTCTCTAAGATTCTCTATCAGAAAGGACTGGCATGGTATAATAGTTATGGGGGTTAAAGTGGATACGATCATCAAAGTGCATCAACTCGTTAAAGATTTTAAAGTTCCTAAAAAGGATGTTAATCCGAGCCTGGCTAAGAAAATCTGGAGTATCTTTTATCGGGAGTGGGAAACAAAAAGGGTTTTAAAGCATATCTCCTTCGAGGTTAAAAAGGGAGAATTTATCGGTTATGTGGGGCCTAATGGGGCCGGGAAAAGCACGACGATTAAAATTTTGACGGGTGTCTTAACTCCCACCGAGGGGGAGGTCCAGGTAGTCGGATTTGTCCCTTACAAACAAAGATATGAATATACTTACCACATCGGGGTAGTATTTGGAAACCGTAGTCTGTTGGAGTTTGATATCCCGGTCATCGATTCCTTTCGGCTTTATCGGGACATCTATGAGTTGAATCCTAAAACCTTTCAAGAACGGCTGGACCTCTTCTCGGAAATCCTTAAAATCGACCAGTTTCTCCATATCCCGGTCCGTAAACTCTCTTTGGGAGAACGTATGCGATGTGAGATAGCGGCGTCTTTACTCCATAAACCTGAAGTTGTCTTCCTGGACGAGCCAACCATCGGATTGGATGTGCTGGCAAAAGAGGAGATCCGAAATTTCCTGACCCGTATCAATCAGGAGGATAAAACAACCATTATGCTCACCACCCATGATATGAACGATATTGAAGCCTTATGCGAACGGATTCTGATCATCGATGAAGGGAGGATTATCTACGACGGACCTCTGACAGAAATCAAAAGAAAATACGTTCAATGGAAACGGATTGAGTTCGAGTATCATGGGATTAAAAATCCGGTTCTACTAAGGGAAATTCTCAAAAAAACTCGGGTTCTGGAACAAAGGCAAAAGTTTGTGTCTCTGGAAGTTAATACCCTGGAACAGGATGTTCCAGAAATTATCGGGGGGCTTCTGAATAGCCTGGATATTGTAGATTTAAATGTACAGGAGCCGAGACTGGAAAGTGTGATTAAGGAAATTTACCGACGTGGGATGAATGGAGCAGGCGAAGGGCAAGCAGAGCAGGTGGGTCCCTGACCCTGTCTTCTTCTTCCCAGGCTTTGCCTTCAGGCTGTTGACTCAAGGACCTTGCTCAGCACTCTGGAGGCTCTGTCTGGGAGCACCTCTTTCAAGGCTTTCCTTCTTCTCAGAGGTAGAGGAAGTAGAGCCTCTTATGCTAAAAAAAAGGAAGTACTCAGGGAAAGTCATTCCATAACCTGACGCTTAAGGAAGGAATATTTATGGACTACACCATTCAACATGGCACCATCATCGACGGTACCGGAGCCCCGCGCTTTCCGGCCGATGTACTGATACGTGATGGGAGAATTGAGGCAGTTGCCCCAAATCTTCCCCCGGTTGGAGAGGTTATCGATGCCACCGGGATGATCGTTTGTCCGGGTTTTATTGATATGCATACCCATTCCCAACTGATGCTTTTCACGGAGCCGGATCTTCCCGCGAAAGTTGCTCAGGGTATAACTACAGAGCTTTTCGGTCAAGACGGTCTAGGTACTTTTCCCATGATACCAGAAGCTACCGACCTGTGGCGGACTCACCTGTCAGGACTGGACGGTAATCCACCCATCCCCTGGAATTGGAGGGATGCAGATCAATATCTCAACCGGCTTCCCCGTCCTGCCCTCAATATTGCAACGCTGGTCGGCCATGGTAACGTTCGACTCTGTGTCATGGGCATGGAGGATCGGATCGCAACCGATGAAGAATTGCGTCAGATGGGTCAGTTATTAGAGCAATCTCTGAAGGAAGGGGCTTTTGGCATGTCCACTGGGCTGATCTATGTTCCCTGCGCCTATGCCGATAGGCGGGAATTAGTCTATCTCAATCGGATTGTAGCCAAATACGGCGGAATTTTCGTGACCCATATGCGAAATGAAGGGGATTATATCTGGTCGGCCCTGGATGAGGTCTTCGAGGTTTCCCGGGCTTCTGGCGTTCATCTCCATATTTCTCATTTAAAAGTCTCAGGTCGCAACAACTGGGGCAAAGCTCCCCGTTTGATCCAGCGTATTGAAGAAGGTCGGGCCAGTGGGTTAAAGATTACAGCCGATCAATATCCCTATGAAGCAGGTAGTACCATGCTCGGAGCCCTGTTACCAACCTGGGCCTATACGGGAGGTGTCGAACAACTTCGTCGTCGTCTGCAAGATCCGGAAGCCCTGATGCGCATGAAAATCGAGATGGAACAAGGGGTTCCCGGCAAGCGTAGTATGGTGTTGGAAGCGGGTTATGATCGTATTCTGATTTCTTATACAGCCTCTGACCGTAACAAGGATCTGGAAGGGCGTACCCTGGCAGACATTGCCCAATCCTGGAAAGTCGAGCCCTTTGATGCGGTGGTCCGGCTTTTACTGGAAGAGAATTTTGCCGTCGGCATGATTACCTTCCTCATCGGTGAAGAGGATATCCAAACCATCCTCCGTGCACCCTGGCGGGTTATGGGGACCGATGGTTTACTGGGTGGTAAACCCCACCCCCGGGTCTACGGAAGTTGCCCCCGAATTCTGGGGCATTACTCCCGTGACTTGAGCATCCTTACTTTGGAAGAAGCTATTTATAAGATGACCGGCCTGCCTGCAGAAATCCTTCAACTGAAGGATCGAGGTGTCTTGAAACCCGGTAAGGCTGCCGATGTTGTTATTTTTAACCCTCAAACCATTCGCGACCGGGCTACTTATGAAAATCCACGTCAATTCCCTGAAGGGATTCCCTACGTTTTCGTCAACGGTCGTCCGGTCATTGCCAGGGGTCACTTCACGGGTGAGCGCCCGGGACAACTACTCCGGCATAGTATATAAAAATCAAAGCCAGACCTGCTCCCAATCTGAGAGGAAGTTAACCGGGCTAATCTACCATTGCAATGGCTTCGATCTCGATAAGAAAATCAGGTGAGACCAACGCCGTGACCCCTACTAAAGTGCTGGCAGGAGGATTATTCTTGAAATATTCAGCACGGACCTCCGCAACCGCTTCAAAATTTCGAAGATCTGTGAGAAATACCGTTACCTTTACAATATTATCCATACTGGCCCCTACAGAAGCCAGAATGGTCTTAATATTCTCTAAAACCTGTCGGGTTTGGGCCTTGATATCTCCCTTTCCTACTACATTTCCTTTGGAATCCAAAGCGACCTGCCCGGAAATAAATAAGAGATTTCCTGGACCGACTTTCACGGCATTGGCATAATAAGGTTTGATCGGTTTAGCAACGGTTTCAGGATTGATAACGGTCTTATTCATAAGAAAAGTAAAAATAAAACATAAAAGGTAAAGCGTAAACACAGGACGATTTACCTTTTATGTTTTTTTAGATTTTGCGTTTCAGGTTCTGTAATCCAGGCTGAAGGCGAGTATAGGTATGAACCCATCGTATGGTATCTTGTTTTCATGTCAATCAAATTTTAGAAGTATTTGAAAAACTAGGAACCGGTTATCTTTTTAAGGTCCATCCTTTCCCCTCTGGAGCCTCATAGCAACCTTTATTTTTTTATTGAAATATTACTTTAAGGTAGTATTTTAGAAACGATTAAATGGAGAGGTGTTCCGTGAGGCATGTTGGAAACCTCTTTTTGCTCACTAGAAAAGCCCTCGAACCAATGAGAAACGAGGGTAAGATAGCACATTAATCCTGAGAGATATAGGTGTCTGCGGCCTTATTCAAGGCTGTGAAACCCTCTACAGGAGTAAGTTGATATGCTTGTCCCATCTCAACAGACACGCCGGCTTGTCCCCAGGATATACCATGAGAGATGAGCTCCCCTTAGAAGAAGCCCTAAACAAGCTAAACCGGCAGATAATGGTAATTAATACCCTTGCTGCCGAAATCAATCAGTCCTTCGATCTGGAAAAAATACTGAATTATTCCCTGGACAAGACGATAGAAATCATCGGGGCTGATTTTGCGGGTATTTTATTGGTCTCGAGGGATCAGACGCTGATCCCGAAAGTTCTAAAAGGAGTTCCTTCAGAGAAGGTTAGGGAGATCCAGGAACATCGGTTTACCGTCCATGAAGGATTAGATGGAGAAGTTATCCTGTCTAAACAACCTGTGATTGTTGAGGACCTTACGAAGGAAGTAGAGAAGTATAAAGTAAAAAACATCTTTGAATCCCTTCAAATTTCTTCTTATCTGGGTGTTCCCATCTTAAGCCTGGATAAAGTATGGGGTATGATCAGTATGGGAAGTCGGGAGAAAGGATATTTTACCCGGCGCGACGCGGAATTTTTGTCTGCCATAGCCCATCACATTGGAATTGCCGTTAAAAGTATCCGCCACCATCAACGGGAAAAAGAACTTTCCATACTGGCTAAGAGCCAGCAGCTTATTACCTCATCCTTAAACCTCCGGGAAGTTCTTACTTTCATTGTTGATGCCTGTGCAGAACTAATGGAGGTTCCTGCCTGTCATATTCGTTTACTCAATGAAGATCAGGAATTGATCTTTGCGGCGGCTTCAGGAGTTTATAAAGATTCTTTGGAGGAGTTTCGTAAGCTAAAAATAGGGGAAAGTTTTTCAGGCTGGGTGGTGGCTCATGGAGAGATCCTGATGGTTCCGGATGCTGCTTCCGATGAGCGGAATGTTCATATTCACATCGCAAAAAAATATGGTCTTAAATCCTTCCTGGGAGTTCCCCTGAAGATCCGGGAGAAAGTGATCGGAGTTCTTGGGGTGAGTACCAATCAGACTCGCCAGTTTTCTGAGGAAGAGATTCAATTGGTTTCTAATTTTGCCAATCAAGCCGCTATTGCCATTGAGAATGCGAGATTATTCGGGGAATCTGAAAAGCGTCGTCAGGAGGCCGAGGCTTCCCGCCGTGACCTCGAAACAGCGATGCAACTTGTACGGCAGAGTGAAGACCGGTTTCGGAATATTTATAATGCGATTTCCAGTGGAATTGTTGTTCAAGATGGAGAAGGGAAGGTCATTTATGCAAATGAAGCGGCTTGCAAATTACTTGAACAAACTCTGGATCAGTTGCAGGGAAAAGCTCCTGTAGATCCAGGATGGCATCCTATTCGTGAAGACGGTTCCCCACTTCCCTTTGAAGAGTATCCCCTCATGATGGCCCTTCACACTGGAAAACCTGTTCGCAATGCTGTCATGGGAATCTGTTCTGCTAAAAACGAAAAACCTCGCTGGATCTTAGGTAATTGTGAACCTATTTTAGATCCGGATACAGGCCGTGTAAAAGAAGTCGTGGGGAGTTTCATAGATATTACCGAACGTAAGCAGGCAGCGGAGAAACTACGTCAGCAAAATGACTACCTGACCGCTTTACATGAAACAACACTGGCTTTAATGAACCGGTTGGAGCTACACGATTTGCTGGAAGTTATTATCACACGGGCCGGGGAACTCCTGGGTACCCAACATGGTTATGTCCATCTGCTCGGATCTAAAGGTACAGAGATGATAGTAGGGACAGGGATCTACGGTCAGCGCATTGATTATGGGGTAAGACCCGGTAAGGGATTGGTCGGAAAGATCTGGCAAACGGGTCAGCCCTTGGTGGTGAATAACTATAGTACCTGGCCAGAGCGATTGCCGGATCCCTAACTGGATATTGTCTGTGCCCAGATTGGAGTACCCCTTAAATCCGGTTCGGAAGTGGTAGGAGTCATCGGGCTGGCCTATCTGGAAGAAGGTCGGACCTTCGGAGACGAGGAGATCGCATTATTGAATCGATTTGCCGGATTAGCCTCTATTGCTCTGGACAATGCCCGACTGTATGCTGCGGCTCAACAAGAACTGGTCGAGCGTAAGCGAACGGAAGAAAAATTACGCCAAAATGAGACCCGACTTCGGACGATCCTGGATAGCGAACCTGAGTGTGTGAAGATAATAAGTCTGAGTGGAACTTTACTCGAGATAAACCCGGCCGGGCTGAGTATGGTCGAGGCCAGGTCTGGTGAAGAAGTGATTGGAAAGCCGGTTATAGACCTGGTTCATCCTGAAGATCGCCTGGCATTCCAGAGATTCCACCAGTCGGTCAGCGAAGGTCAAACCGGTAGACTGCAATTTCGTATTATCGGATTGCGGGGTGGCCTGCGTTGGATGGAAGCCCATTCGGTACCCTTACGGGATCATCAAGATCAGATTGTGTCCATATTAAGTGTAGCCCATGATATCACCGAGCGTAAGCGGGCGGAGGAGAAGCTACGTCAGCAGAATGAATACTTGACGGCCCTCCACGAAACTGCCTTGGGGTTGATGAACCGGTTAAACTTAAATGACTTGCTGGAAGCTATTATTATGCGTGCTGGAGCATTGGCAGGCACTCCCCACGGAGATATCTTCCTACTTGAGCCAGGAGGGACCGAGATGAAGCGGGTCATAGGGACAGGGTTTTTTAGTAATCTCCTGGGTTACCGGGTAAGATTTGGTGAAGGTCAGGTGGGAAAAGTCTGGCAAACGGGCCAGCCATTAATGGTGGAGGATTATCATACCTGGCCGGATCGCCTGCCAGATCCCGATTACGATGTTTTTCGTGCTTCCATAGTAGTACCCCTCAAATCCGGCTCGGAGGTCGTAGGAGTGATTGGGTTGGTACACGTGGAAGAAGGTCGGACCTTTGGAGATGATGAGATCTCATTACTGGGCCAGTTCGCCGAATTAGCCTCGATTGCCCTGGATAATGCCCGGTTGTACACGGCAGCCCAACAAGAACTGGCCGAGCGCAAACGGGCAGAGGAAGCCTTGCGGAAAAGTGAAGAACAGCTCCAAGCCATTCTGGATAACTCCCCGGCCGTCATCTATGTTAAAGATACCCGGTACCGGTACCTTCTGGTCAATCGCAGATATGAAACCCTCACCCACCTCTCGAGGGAACAAATTATGGGCAAGACCGACTACGAACTGTTTCCCAAAGAGATAGCCGATGCCTTTCGGGTCAACGATGAAAAAGTGCTTACGGCCAGAACCTCCCTGGAGTTTGAAGAAATTTGTCTGCAGGATGATGGGCCCCATACCTATATTTCCATTAAGTTTCCCCTCTTCGATCCCATGGGAATTCCCTATGGGATTTGTGGTATTTCCACCGATATCACCGAACGAAAAAAGCTTGAAGAGCAGTTCCGACAGTCCCAAAAGATGGAAGCCATTGGAAGACTGGCGGGAGGTGTAGCCCATGATTTTAATAACCTGCTAACCATTATTATGGGTTATAATGATCTCTTGCTGAGGCAGATCAGCCATCTGGACCCAATCCGTAAGGACCTTGAAGAGATCAAAAAGGCTGGGGAGCGGGCTATCTCCTTGACGCGTCAACTCCTGGCCTTCAGTCGCAAGCAAATACTTCAACCTCAGGTGTTAAATCTGAATGTAATTCTGGCCGATATGAATAAGATGCTTCGACGCCTGATCGGGGAGGATATCGACCTGGCTATCATTCCCGACCCGACCCTGGGGTCCGTGAAAGCAGATCCCGGACAAATCGAACAGGTCATCCTGAACCTTGCAGTCAATGCTCGGGATGCCATGCCTCAGGGTGGTAGACTTATCATCGAAACGGCAAATGTCGAATTGGATGAAACTTATGCCCATCGGCACATGGGAGTCCTGGCTGGTCCCTATGTGATGTTGGCCGTGAGTGACACCGGTTCTGGAATGGACAAGGAAACCCAGTCTCGCCTCTTCGAGCCGTTCTTTACTACCAAGGAACAGGGTAAAGGAACAGGTTTAGGCCTATCCACCGTATATGGGATCGTGAAGCAAAGTGGAGGGAATATCTGGGTATATAGCGAGCCCGGACAAGGAACTACCTTTAAGGTTTACCTCCCTCGAGTGGAAGAAGCTGTTAAACCCTTCAAATCAGAGGCTGTGCCTTTAGAGCCCTCCCAAGTTTTTGAAACCATCTTGGTAGTGGAAGATGAAGAAATGGTAAGGGATTTGATTTGCCGGATTCTGCGGAGAAACGGCTATACGGTTTTAGAAGCTCGACATGGCAATGAAGCCCTTTTGATAAGTGAGCAGCATGCAGGTCCTATTCATCTTATGCTGACCGATGTGGTGATGCCTGGCATGAGTGGTCGTGAACTTGCAGAACGGTTAGTCTCCTTGCATCCGGAGATGAAGACCCTGTACATGTCTGGTTACACGGACAATACTGTGGTTCATCATGGGATATTAGCGGTAGGTACCGCTTTTCTCCAAAAACCCTTTACATCAGATATCTTACTGCACAAGGTACGGGAGGTATTGGACAGATCCCAGGAAAACCCCAGGCCAATCCGTGAATAGCAGAACTAATACAGTCACCTCAGGCCGCCAAAAGTCCGGATTTAAAAGTTTAAAACTCGAGGGGAGACAATCTGTTTTTTTATTTATTATTTTTTCCTTGACACCAGAACCCTGAAAAGATTCAATCTGAATAAGGTAGAAACCGACCCCTACCCTATCCATATTAATATATCCTGGATAACCTCCACCGTTTTTAATGGAACCGCAGGCGTTTAATATGGATTATTTATATAACCCTCAGGAGCACCCTGTTTTGCCGTTAATTTGTGGGGACGATTCGAAGGGGTTGCCTGGTAGGTAGTTATCTGCAAACAGAGGAGTCCCAGGGAATTGCCTCTACAATAAGATGAGTGGCATGGGTACAGCGGCCACTCCTCAGGAAGGAGGATAAAATGTTAAGGTTCTGGGTAGTATGTATTTTGGCTGTTTGTTTGGCTTTTGGAGTAACCGATCTGGCTTTGGCCAAGACCCTTAAGATCACGAAGACCGGAGCCCGCTGTGCAGACGATCCGAAATGCCATAATCGTTGGCATCCCGCTATTAAACCTGTAGAGACGGCGGAACCCGGTGACATCCTTATCTACGAAACCCGAGATGCCATTGACCATGCTTTTACCCGAAACTCTACGGCTGCCGATGTTGTAGCAGCAAACCTGAACCTCGTTCATCCCCTGACAGGTCCTGTTTTTATCAATGGGGCCGAACGGGGAGATGTTCTCGCGGTTACTCTGATAGATATTGAGCCCGATGTTTTTGGTTACACGGTTATTGTTCCGGGTTTTGGATTCTTACGGGATATTTTCCCTAACCCCCATATCGTACGGTGGGATCTGAACCGACTTGAAGCGACTTCTCCTGACATGCCGGGGGTTAGAATTCCTTTCGATGGGTTTATGGGAACCATCGGAGTTGCTCCTGGACCTGAGGAAGTCGAAATCATGTACAAAAGGGAAGAGGCTTTGAGGGCTGCGGGGGGTTTCGTGCTTCCACCGGAGCCTAAAGATGCTCTACCCAAGGAGGTTTGTGGTCCGACAGGAACCCATAAGGATCGCTGTCTACGGACAATTCCGCCTCGGGAAAATGGAGGTAACATGGATGTTAAGCAGATGCAGAAAGGTACAACCCTCCTTCTACCCTGCTTTGTAAAAGGCTGTCTCCTCTCCATAGGAGATGTTCATTTTGCCCAAGGGGACGGTGAGGTTTCCGGAACAGCCATCGAAATGGATGCAACGGTAACAGTTAAGGTAGAAGTCCGTAAGGGACTGGGTGCCTTCGTCCGTCAACCCCACTTTGAAGGAGGTGATCAACTGAAACAATTAGCCCCAGACCAATTTTATGCAACGGTGGGATTTCCCATTAAACCTGAAGGTAAAGTAGTCCCTTACAATCAATACCTGGATGGTACACGGATTGGTCCCTTGATGAATCTTTCTGAAGACGTTACCTTAGCCGCACGGGATGCCCTTCTGCAAATGATTGATTGGTTGGTCAAAAACAAAAATATGACCCGGGAACAAGCCTATACCCTTTGTAGTGTAGCCGTAGATCTCAGGATTGGAAATCTGGTGGACGTTCCTAACTTTGCCGTCTCAGCTATCCTACCTTTAGAGGTGTTTAGGTAGAAGAAGTCAAAAGCAAAAGGCAAGGAACAGGAAGGAATCCTGGGTTTAAAGTTAAGTCCTCACCCCCTGTACCCCTCTCCTGAAGCCTTGGGAGAGGGGAAAAGGATGGGG
Organism: bacterium; assembly: GCA_030550175.1. Lineage (GTDB taxonomy): Bacteria > Moduliflexota > Moduliflexia > Moduliflexales > JAUQPW01 > JAUQPW01. The sequence continues at coordinate 85,624 of JAUQPW010000001.1, read as the reverse complement.
GTAAACCTAAACTTCTAGTTGTTATGGATCGAAGAACCTTCTTTCGGCTTACTCTAATAGGAATGGCCGGATTTCTCATGGGCCACAGCCCGTATCGACAGTGGGTGGTTTACAGGAGAAAGCGTCTCTTCATTTTGACCAGTGCTGCAGAAGAAGCCGCTTTTCCCTTCGGTCAAATCGTTGCCCAGGTGCTGGCTACCTACTTCCCCGAAAGTCAGGCCATGGCAGCCAGGGCAAGAGATTCCCTGGAGATTGTAAAACTTATCGGGAGTCAACAACTCGATGTGGCGCTTCTTCAAACCGATGAAGCTCAAGACGCCTTCCAGGGAAAGGGAAAGTTCCAGGAGGAAGGACCTCTTCCAACTTTAAGAACCCTGTTTGTTTTTGGATCTTACCTCCTCGTCTGTCGAGATGATTTTCCAAAACAAAAAGCTTATCAGATCGTAAAAACTTTGGCTGAACATGAGGAGAAATGGAAATCCCCAGGATTTGATCCGGCGGAGTCTGCCAACTTTTTCACCAAAAATAATTCAAGCCTCCAGACCACCGACTCTATTCCTCCTTTTCATCCTGGAACCCTCGACTTCTATGAAGGACGCCCCTTCCCAATCGAACAGGAGGAAATGCGTTGAAGGTCGCAAGATTTCCAACTTTCCCACTCCTCTCTCCCTCTCCCGCTCTTTCACTCTGTCTTTTTGTAATAATAGTTTTCTACCTCTTTCCCTTTCCGGTTACTGCCCATGTAATTATTGATCCCGAGGCTATTCAGGGTATCCTTGCCGAAATCGACAAGGATTATCGAGAGTCTAAAGAAGGAATGACCGGCGAAGCGAAAGCAGAAGCCCTTTATCGCCTGGGTGAGAGGAGTCAGCTTATTGCCGATCTTCTTAATCAGGATCTCTTAGCCCACGGTCGAAGTGATCTTCTGGCTCAGTTCCTCATCAAAAGACTGGAAACCTATGAAATCAAAATTACCTTTTCTGAGCAGGAGCAGCGTTATGTTTACGATCTGGCTGCTTTCCGGGAATATCTGAATCAGACTCCTTCTGGGAAGCGAGCCGCTGAAGCCAGATTTCAGGTAATCGCTCGGACCTTCTACGAGACCTTAGGGACTGATCCCTCGAAGATTTTGAAAACCGATGTTGCAGGGCTTATGAAAGCCGTGGCTGAAAAGGAACGGTTTCTGAAGGAATACCCCCAATATGAAAAAATCAAAGAAGTTCTATTCTTTCTGGCTGTAGATTACTACCGCCTGTTAAAGAATACTCAAGACCCTGAGAAGGTGAAAGAATATAGACGACTTTCCAGGGAAGCCTTGGAACTTCTTGTAACGAGATACCCGGGAACTATGGAAGCCCGGGCCGCTGAGACCCTTTTAGAAGGATTGAGGAATCCGTAAGAACTTTTATGTGGAGACGCAAAAGGGGTCCTTTATGAGTAAAGGAGGTGATGGAGGTGGAGGACCGTTATGAAAAAATTTATCGTGAATTTCAATGGTCCATTCCTGAGCAATATAATATTGCTGTAGACATTTGTGACCGGCATGCGGCCTCTGATGAAAAAAAACTGGCTTTGATTTATGAAGATAACTCCGGTCGAATAGAAAAATATACCTTTGGAGATTTAAGAAGCTACTCTAACAGATTAGCTAACCTGTTGGCACATTTGGGAGTCAGTAGGGGTGATCGATTCGGGATCGTATTATCCCAACAGCCGGAGACGGTGATTGCACACCTGGCCGGTTTCAAACTGGGTTTAATTAATATTCCCCTGTTTACCTTATTTGGTCCGGATGCCCTGGAGTATCGTTTACAAAATAGCCAGACCCGAATAGTTATTGTTGATGTAGAGAATCTGGATAAGATTTTGGAGATAAAACCCCGTTTAGACCATTTAGAGCATATTATCTGTGTAGGCTGGCCGGATAAACTAGCTCCCGAAGGGGTTATCAACTATACCCAGGCGTTACCCAAAGCCTCGGATCGCTTTACTCCCCTTGCAACTGCCGCAGAGGATCCTGCTTTAATCATTTATACATCGGGTACTACAGGTCCACCTAAAGGAGCTCTACATGCCCATCGGGTTCTACTGGGACATTTACCCGGTGTTAACCTGGCCAACAACTTCCTTCCGCAGCCGGGCGATCTTTCCTGGACCCCTGCAGACTGGGCCTGGATTGGGGGTTTGATCGATGTTTTATTCCCCAGTTTACATTACGGCATTCCCGTTGTGGCCTTTCGGGCAAAAAAGTTCGATCCTGAGAAAGCCCTCGACCTGATGGTTCGGCATGAGGTTCGAAATACTTTCCTGCCGCCTACGGCTTTAAAAATGCTGCGCACCCTCACAGGGATCAAAAACAAATATCCTTTGCGTCTTCGCTCGGTTCTTAGCGGTGGAGAACCTTTAGGAGAAGAAGTACTGGAATGGGGACGTGCTGAACTGGGTCTGGATATCAATGAATTTTATGGACAAACCGAAGCCAATCTGCTGGTAGGTAATTGCGCCGTCATCATGCCCATCAAACCCGGCTCCATGGGTCGACCAACTCCGGGTCATAAGGTGACCGTCGTCGACGAGAAGGGAAATCCCCTCCAACCCGGTGAAGTTGGGGAAATCGCGGTTAAGAAAGGCGATCCGGTCATGTTCCTGGGATACTGGCAAAACGAGCAGGCGACCCAGGAGAAATTTATCGGTGACTGGCTATTGACGGGGGATATGGGTCATTTCGATGAAGACGGTTATTTCTGGTTCCGGGGCCGCAAAGACGATGTTATTACCAGTGCCGGTTATCGGATCGGTCCGGCTGAAGTGGAAGATTGTCTGTTGAAACATCCCGCCGTAGCCCTCTCGGCCGTCATCGGCGTCCCGGATGAAATCCGAGGAAGCGTGGTAAAAGCGTTCATTATCTTGAAGGAAGGATATACCGCTTCTCCAACTCTGGCAACGGAGATTCAAAATTTTGTCAAAACCCGATTGGCTGCCCACGAATATCCCCGAGAAATAGAGTTTGTGACGGAGTTGCCCATGACGGTAACGGGTAAAATCAAACGTGGAGAGTTGAGGAAGAGGGCCCAAAACTCGAAGAAGGTGCAAAGTTAAATACTTAGTAAATTAATTTTCTCCCCTCATCTCCGGTCCCTCTCCCGAAGCTTCGGGAAAGGGGAAGGTCCTAGGAAGGATGGGTATTACCCACCGTACATGTACGGTGAGTACCCCGTCTTCAATCTGGGTAGGTGAAAGGATAAGCCTGGAATCGAATCAAGCAGGTCCCTTCAGATATTTAACAGGGGTAAGGAGTATCCATATCCATTTAGTAGGTGGAAAAAGAAACACCCCCTGGCCCCCCTCTAATCCCCCCGTATACGGGGGGAGGGGGGGACTGACGTGGGGTTGCTGCTGCTGAAGTCCCCCCCTGGAGGGGGGCCAGGGGGGTGTTCAGACAGAAAAAGTGACACCTACTAAATTGTTACAGTTACGGGTAAGGATCATTGAATTGAAAAACTGTTTTTAAAATGTGAAATAATAAACCTTAAAAAAAACGAGAAGTCAAAGAAGAAACAGAAATGTAAATTTATAATCATAAAAAACATGCATAGGGTTCCCTCCCGAAAGGGAGGTGATGGGATCTTACATCTAATTAAAAAATAGTCTCATAGGTAACCTTTAACCGTTGGATAAACTCATCGATGAAATCCTTACAAAGGTATGGGTCGGTAGTTAAAACAGCAGTTAAAAATAAGATATTTTTTATTAAATCCTTCTTTAACCATCGAATCAATTTTATTTTTTCAGTTCTTGTAACCTTCTTTTTACTGTGGACTCTTTCTCCCTGGGTGGCATATGCCCAAACCACTTCTCCCTCCCCCTTCACCAGCGGTTCCGCCACTGCAGCAAAATTCGGAACCTATGAGGTTGTTTTAACCGGTAATGGATCTGTAACTAATCCTTTTGATACCCTGGCAACGGTTACATTTATTCCCCCCTCTGGTACAGCAAATGCTGTGACCGTATCTGCCTTCTTTGATGGCGGCAATACCTGGCGGGCTCGCGTTTACGTAACAGAAACCGGTACATGGCAGTGGTTCTCAAACTCTCCAACGGATTCTGGATTGAATAATAAGTCAGGAACTTTCACGGCAGTAAATTCGAATCTACGCGGATTGCTCAGAAAAGACCCTGCAAATCCCAGGGCCTGGAGAAGCGATGACGGGCGACCATTCTTCCCCATTGCCGATACGGCATGGTATCTTTTTCACAATCAGGAGTCACTCTGGCAGCAATATGTTCAGGATGATGCAGCAAAGGGAATTAATGTCCTGGGTCCGGTGGGTGCTTTAGGCAGTCCCTTTACCGGTCCGGACTCTTGGGGTAACGGTCACAATACCGGTAACGATCCATGGGTAGCCGGGGATACAAGCCGTTATGATCTCACCAAGTTCCAAAATGCAGAGAATCGATTGATATGGATATTTAATAATTATCCAGAGCTGTACATCCAATCTCAACTCTTCGGAATGGAATGGCAATCCCAGTGGTTCAGTTTACCCCAGTCGGTACGAAGCAATACAATGCGCTACATGATCGCACGCTGGTCTGCATTTCCAAACCTCTTTTGGCTGGTCAGTGAAGATCAAGATGTCACAAACAGTACCACCTTAGCCTTTAATCGAGAGGTGGGTAACTTCTTTGCTTCCAATGAGCCATGGAAACACTTAATGCCTACTCTCCCCAACCGTTTTCAAGGATTTCCATTTACCACTTCAAGCGACCTTAATTGGGTCAGTTATATCAGTTTCCAAGATTCTGGAGGGCCCGGGGCGTCTCAACTCAAAACTTATAGATTTGATACCGTTCCACTCCATGTCCAATTCTGTGAAGATTACTATGAACAAGATTACGGAGGTCCACCGAGTGGATATAGCGATCCAAGATTCTATATGCGCTGGAGCTTCTGGTCTTGGATTCTGTCCGGGGGATCGTACACCTATGGAGGTCGATGGGGCATCATTCATCCCTATACCCAGACAGGAAACCCCACTCTTCGATGGATAGGAGCCGGTGGGGTAAATTATACGGGTTATCAACTTCGTGGTCTTGATTCTACTCCTTATATCTGGTCCTATTTTAGGGATCGAAACATTGATTTGAGTCTTTTCCAGCCCAATGACAATCTGGTAACCTCCTTTGCCATTAAACCGGGCTACAATTGGCGTCCCAAATTGATGCAGCGGGGTACCTCTGAATTCATTGTCTACAATCCCAATGCTGGCTCAGAAGGGCAATCTGCTACTGTAGAACCAACTATAACAGCAAGTATGACAATCGATCTAACTTCTGCCCCAGGCACTTTTCAGATAGAATGGTATCGGCCCCATGACGGTACAGCTCAAAGTGGGGGAACCATTACCGGTGGCGGATCACGTAACTTCACAGCACCATGGCAGGGCTATGATGTGGTACTTCGTTTATATTCAACTTCTACAGTAACTCCGACGCCGACTCCAACTCCAAGCCCAACGCCGACTTCAACCCCGACTCCAACTCCGGCTCCGACGCCAACTTCTATTCCAACCCCGACTCCAACTCCGGCTCCGACACCAACACCTAACTTTACGGCTACACCAACCCCTACTGCCACTTTGATTCAGGACTTCTTCTCTCTTCCTATAAGTTGGGGGGTTTCTGGAGATGTTCCAATACCTCAGGATTATAACGGAGATCGCTTGGCAGACGTAGCCGTATGGCGACCTCTGGAAGGAAGCTGGTATATTTTACTGAGTACTGTTGCCAGTGGCCTTATCCAACCTTGGGGACAGATAGGGGATAAAGTGGTACCGGGTGACTTTGATGGAGATGGTAAAGCCGATATGGCAGTCTTTCAGCCTTCTACCGGACTCTGGTTTATCCTGAACTCTCTCACAGGACCTGTTGTAAAAAAGTTTGGAAAAGCTTCAGATATTCCCGTACCTGCCGATTATGATGGAGATGGAAAAACCGATATAGCAATCTTTCGACCGTCTCTAGGTACATGGATTATCAAACCTTCCTATGGAGGGTCTTTGATCTTGATAAAGTGGGGACAAACTAACGATATTCCGGTACCCGCCGATTATGATGGAGATGGGAGAGCAGATCTGGCCGTTTGGCGACCTAATGAGGGAACCTGGTATATCAGTTTCTCAGGAGGCGGTTTCTTTATAGAAAAATGGGGCTTACCCGATGATGAACCGATACCCGCCGATTATGATGGAGATGGGAGAGCAGATCTGGCCGTTTGGCGACCCAATGAGGGAACCTGGTATATCCATTTCTCAAATGGGGATAGCCGGGTAACCTTATGGGGTCTGCTGGACGATATTCCAATCCCCGCAGATTACAATGGAGATGGAAAGGCAGAGTTAGCGGTCTGGAGACCGGGTAATGGAACCTGGTATATTCTTTTTGATAAGGAGTGATCGGAAAAGGATCTTCCGGGATAATCTCAACATGGGATAGGAGTTTGCTTTTTAGGAAGCCAGGCCGAACCTCTGAAATAATCGACCTTTAATAAAAAAGATCTCTTTTGGTTCGAAGAATCCTATTAAGTAGAGAGTTATGGGATAAGAAATGATCATGACCAGTTTAACTAAAATATCAAGAAGAGGCAGAGAAATCGATATCTGGGAACTTATCCAGTAAATTGCTAAAGCCGATAAAATTATCTTAAGAATTCGAGCAAAGTCATAGGAAACAGGATAGTACCTTTGTGAAATGAAGAAGGCCATAACGGGACAAAAGGCGAAGGATACGGCTGTGCTGATGGCCGCACCCATAAAACCTAGCCGGGGAATGAGTAAAAAGTTTAAACCTATATTAAGGGTTGCAGCCAGGGAGCTGATAACAAGGTACCAAAAATTTTTGTTATTCATAAAAATCCCTATATCCACAACATAATACAGGATGTAGAGGGCATAACCTAAAACGACAAAGGGTACAACACGGTAAGCAGGTAAAAATTCCGGTGTCGCAATGAAAATGAGTACATCTTTAATAAGTATAGAAATAATCAATCCAACAAAAGCCAAAATGAGGATTAAATAGGTAGTAACTTGCCTGAAAACTTCATCTTTGTTTGTCCAACGTTTATAAATCTCAACCCTTTTAGGAGCCCAGGTTAAGTGAAAAGGATCTCCCACAAAGATATTTAGCATCATCCCGAACTTATATCCTAAGGAATAGATACCGACCGCATTGAGGTCTGCAAGCCGATTCAGAAGAAAACGGTCTCCCATATTGAGAATGAATATAAAAAAACCGCTAAGTATAAGTGGTGCAGTGTACTTGAGCAACATGGGTATCTGAGAGATATCGGGATGGAATTTTACTTTCAAAAGCATGTATCCAATCAGAAGCAGACAGATAAAACCATTAGAAATAACCATACTCATGAGAATTCCCCATATCCCCCACCCTAATCCAACAATAAAATAAATATTTAAAGAAAGACCCAGAACGAGTTGTAAAAGAGAAACCACCGTAAAGTAACCAGATTTTTCTAAAATTCTTAAGTAGGTGTAAGAAACTGCGTTACATAGTTCAAACGCTAAACTCACAAATATGAACGTAAAATACCGACTATACTCATCACTTCCAAATACCCAGCGGGAGATAAATTCTCTGCCTGCAAGAAGAAAACAGAGAGCACCCACCGAAATAACCATAACAGTTATCAGGACGGTACTTACCAGGCTGTTTTTATCTTTCATGTTCTCGAATTCATGATAGAATCTTACCAATGCAGAGGGGAGTCTCAATCCTAGAATCATGGCTAAGATAGTCGAAGTAAGGGTAAGTAGTTCTAAAATTCCATAATCCGCTGTACTGAGATAGTGGGTATAGATGGGGATCATAAAAAAGCCAACCACTTTAGTCAGGATATTACCCAGGGTATAAATGGAAGTATGCTTTGCAATGTTTTTAAGATCTGCAATCATAGGATTAAGTCCGGTTCGAAAAAACAAATTCGAGTTTATAAATATCTCCTTCAGAAGGGATTTAGCCCAAAATTAAATCCTTCTTTAAAGAGTGTAACAACCTCTGTTCAAGAATTTTGAGGGCCTGTATTAACTCCAAGATCAATTGTCTTGCATTCCACCGGGTAAGTTTTAAAACGGTAAGGATAAGATATAACTTTTCAACAAGATCGAGGGGAGCGCGCTTAATAGAGCGAAGATGCTCGACCAGGTGCCGCCAGGATGTTAAAGAAATATTTCCTACAGTCTTAGGATCATAATGTGCCTGTTGCCTTTCTACAGAAGGATCACTGCTTGCAGCTTGTGGATGAATTCGTCGAAAAAATAAATATTCAGGTACCTCAAAAAATTGACCATATAGAGTCAGTTCTGCAAGTAAAACGATATCCGAGGCAATATAATTTCCAAGAAGTGAGGTTTTACTCAATAAATTTGCACGTATGAGTCCAAACATAGCATTACTGAGGCTTAATCTCAGGAATAATTGATAAAAGCGATCTCTGGCTCGTGGAAATCGTAAATCCAGGCGGTCGTCGTATTGACGGACAATCCGTCCGAATTCATCGATAATATTTGTTTTAGGATAACAGAGAACCACCTCAGGATGCCTGTCTAAAACTTCTTTACACTTTTCAAGAAAGGTAGGAGCGCACTTATCATCTGCCGACATCCATTTGAAGTATTCTCCTGAGGAGAACTCAAAAACACGGTTAAAATTTTTGGAGGCGCCTAGATTTGTATCGTTCCGAAAATACCGAATTCGCGGATCTTTAGCTGCATAATCTTTACAAATTTGTTCCGTACCATCTGTTGAAGCGTTATCTGAGATGATCAGTTCAAAATCCTCGAAAGTCTGAACCAATATTGAATCTAGCGCTTCTCTTAGGAACCTTTCACCGTTATATACCGGTAAGCCAATACTTATAGATGGTCTATGAGTATTCATGGAATAACTCTTAGCCCAAATTGTAACTTATCTATAAGCACCAGTCTTTAAATAAGTTATAATTAAGCTATAGTTAAGTTATGGAGGTTAAAATTCTTAAAAAACTACTTTTCTACAATAAAAAGCCTCGGCATATTTAGTCGGTGCGTTGGATTCGACACCCCGGATCCGGAGTAAGGATAAAAAGGTATCCGCCGTAAACCAATGTTTGGATTGCTGAGTTTTAAAACTGTTAAGAAGATATTCAATCTTTCTATAGCAGGTCGATTCATCTAAATGGACAAAGAAATTAGGAGATCCCAGATCGCCATCATATTTAATAATTTCATATTCAAGGATAAAATGATTTCTAAAAGTATTCCAGGTGAGTTCAGAAATGAAACGATGGTCTTGATGTAAATCATTTCGGTAATGGGTAAAAATGAGGTCGGGAGAAAATTCTTGCTTTAATTGTTCAAAATATTCTTTGATTTCCTTACCAACAAAGGGAAAAAAACCGTCTCTAAAATCCTTGATAACGACCTTCTTTTCGGTTGTTTGTTTTAAAAAAAGATCGGCACTTTTTAAGGCTTCTGATATCCTTTGCGGGTTGGAACTAAAAACAATCCAATAAACTATACTCTTTTCAAGACTTTCCAATAGCCTGAGGAGAGTGCCGCCACAACCGATTTCGATATCGTCGCAATGGGATCCCAGGCACAAAATTCTGTACTCTGAGTTATTCCCTTTAGTAAAGTTCAATTTAAGCATTTTTTGTTTCCTTTTGTGAAGGTTCTTCGACTTTCTCGAGCCATATTTCTCTCCAATAGGGAAAGATACTTCGTGGACAAAGCTGATGGTAAACTCCTTTACAGATCACGTCTTCGAGGATAATGCAGTCATTGGGTAATTTTATCATTTTTCTCGTTTTTTCATGGATGATCTTCCGGACCCTCCTGGCGACTCGATAGATCCCTCCGCAATAAAGGGTCATCTCCACATCAAAGGATAAACCTCGATTTTTATTATTTACATCCAGGGTTTCTAAGATCTCTTTATGGCTTTTAACCCGAACAAGTTCTCCAGGTTTAAGATTTAATACTGCCGAGGGGGTTTTCCTAAGCTTCCCTTGTTGGTAAGGATAGGGATCCTTACCTCGAATTTTTTGAAAGGTATTAAAGAGCCATAACAAGGCTCTGTAACCGATACCTACATGGAGAATTTCATTGAAAATTTCGAAAAATAGGGTATGGAGAACCTCCAGGATACTCCGGTTACCGGATCTTAGGTCTCTAAGGTAATGCCGGAAATCCCATCGGGAAAGGTATGACGTGGCTCTTTGTAATTCCGTCGCCTGGCAAGAAAATACTTCACTCTCGCTATCTGGGGTATGGGGGTCTACCGAACTTCGAGTTGCTTTAAAAAGCGTCTCGAGGGTACAGAGGGGTTCTTCATCCGGTTGAAGAGGAGGGGTATTTTGTAAGGTGGATTCAATGGATTCAGGTTCTACCCTTTTAAGCCAGGCTTCCTTCCAAAATAGTAAACATCCCGCTTCACAGCCTCCATGAGCTTCTCCATCGCATCTTAATCCTTCTAAATGTACAGTATTTACCATGCGTCTACATCCAGTTTTTTCGATGGTATCACAAGTTTTATCGGCTCTTTTATAAACTTTGAATCTTTTGCCACAATACTTGAGCATTTCCGGCATGAAGGGAAGGGCTTCTAATCTACCCTTTTCATCGAGGGTACGGAGGATTTCTTCTGGACTTCGTACTTCCACAATTTCTCCGGCACGGAGATTCAAGCTATATCTTTTCTTAGATTCATTTATTGGCATGTAAGATAATTTCTCCTTTATAGAGACTTCCCTTTTAATTGTTGTCTATACCAATCGACCGTTCGTTTTAATCCTTCTTCTAAGGCAGTTGTAGCCTTCCATCCTATCAGAGCATAAGACCTTGCTGTATCGGCGACTCGTATTTGTTCAAAAGGTCTTTCACTTAAAGCCCCGAATAGAGGTTGAATTTGTGGATTGATCAAACGAACCAGGTTCTCTACAATAGCACGAATGGAAACCAAATTTCCTGACCCAATGTCAATGGTGTTACCTTCTATGTCGGCTGCCTGGGCTGCAGCAAGAAATCCCTCTACTACATCTTCAACATAGATCCAGTCAACCGGTCTTTGGCCACTGGTGAGCTTTGGAACTTCTCCTCGGAGTAAAGAAAGTATCGTATACGGGATAAGCTTCTGTAGATCCTGTTGGGCAGGCCCATAAACCATAAAGATACGTAGAATAACGACAGGAAGTTGATAAAGCGCGTGAAACATACGGGCATAAGCACTTCCCGCCCACTTGGCCACAGCATAGGGTGAACAGGGAATAGCCAATAGATTCCTCTGTTCTGGTTCTTCCAGGGAACCGGCCAGGATCATTCGTTTACAGCCGATTTCATTTACCACCGTTAAAAGGTTCACAGTACTGACCAAGTTGTTACGAAAGGTAGTCATGACAGAGCTTGCATCCCGGGCTCCTGCTACATAGCTTGCCAGATGAAAAATCAAATCGGGCTTAATATTCCTTAAAAGATTCCGAACCTGTTCTATTTCCGCTAAATCTCCTTGCCACCAATAAGGACCGCCCTTCTCTCCGGAGCGGTTTATCCTGGAAATAGCATGCACTTCCACGCCACTCTTACATAGGCGGAAACATAAGTGCGATCCGATAAACCCACTGGCACCGGTAATGAGCACCCTTTGGCCCGAAAGTTGATAAAGGGATCTTCCTGATTTAGTCTCCATTTACAATCGTCTCTTCTACTAAACAGATTTCCTTTATTAGCGAAGTTTAACCTGAACAGGGTCAGTTTTTTTAATCTTTATATGGGTATTGAGATAGGTCTTAGAAGATTTCCATACCTCCCAGGGAGTATCTCCCCGGGCATACATCTCATCTAGAATTTGCTTATCTTTAAAGGTATCCATACACATCCAGAATCCCTCGTACTTCCAGGTGATGAGTTCTTTCTTCTCAATAAGTCGCAAGAAAGGTTCTTGAACTAGGTCTTCTCCCGGATTTATGTGGTCGAAAATTTCCCTTTTAAAGACGAAAAATCCCCCGTTTATCCAGATATCCGACTCAGCTAAACTTTGTATACGGGTTACTGTTCCATCCTCTTGGGCTAAAACAATATGAAAGCTATGATTCGGTCTCACAGAGAGAAAACACGCTATCTTATCATTTTTATGAAAATAATCTATCAAGTTCGGAAGATAAAAATCGGTGAGACCATCGGTGTAATTAGCCAGAAATATCTCTTCTCCTTCTAAATATTCTTCAACGGCTTTCAACCTCTGACCGATGTTTGAATTTAGACCGGTATCTACAAAAGTAACTTTCCAGTCTTGAATATCCCGATTGAAGAGTTGGAGCTCTCTGCCTCCATTGGAGAGAATAAAATCATTGGAAAGATACTCCTTGTAATCCAGGAAATAGTTCTTGATGATATCTGCCTTATAACCCAGGCAGAGGATAAAATCTTTATATCCATAATGGGCATAATACTTCATCACGTACCACAATATGGGTCGATATCCGATATGTACCATGGGCTTAGGAATGGTTTCAGAATACTCTTTTAACCGCATTCCCAGGCCGCCACAAAATAAAACAACTTTCATCTAAACCTCTCCTTTGGCCTTAATGATTTGCCCTGAATTAGGGATAATTGAAGGTGCTTAATCTGAAAACTCCTCCAGCAAATCATGCTCCTTGAGAGCGTCTGCCACATTTTTAATTAAATCAAACTTTAAACCAGATCTATCTGCAATATCCAACAGTGTGTGTTTACCGTCGGACAGATTCAGAACCCAAAGTAGGGCCAGCTCAAAAGTTCCTACGTCTTTTTGCCCTCCCATTGCCCGGTACAATCCTCTTCTACCTAACTGGGGCTCACACTTGGGATTTTTGTTCAAATATTTCTTGTTATTCTCCAAAACATTTAAAACGGCCAGGTATTTTGAAAAGGAATCTGCCAGATACTCCGGTCGAACGAAATCTAGATTATCTGCCGAGGTATGATACTCAGGAAAACAACCATAGGGGGTCCTCATTAAACATCCCACAGGGAGATTGAACCCGGGCGAACAAAACTGCCTTTCGTCATAGCCATAGGGGGAGAAGTCTAGAATCTCATAATCTTGACCCGAATGCTTTAAGATGTGACTGACTGCTTTATCTATTTCTGCATCTCCCCGGCGACTTTTCTTGTAAGTGGACTTACCTGAATCTCCCACGTTGGCTACTACCAGGCCATGCCTGATCCTGGAAACATGAGTTTCATTTAAACAGAGCCAAGTAATAGAACCGATGGTTCCAGGAATGAAAAGAAATCTGTAGGAGTATCGGAGTGAAAGAGAACCTAGCTGTTTGGCCAGATGAGTTACCAGAGAAATGCCGGAAAGATTATCATTACAAAGTGAAGGATGACAGGTATGACAGGTCAGGAGTATCTCCTCTGAACCTTTTCCCGGAAGGTAATATTCTCCATAGGTTAGATGACCTTTTTCCAGGGAAGCATCAATACACACTTCATATTCATCTTCCTCTAACTCCAATAATTGCCTGTGACTTAGACAGAAACCCCAGTTTTCCTTGTAGTAGGACGTTCTATAGGGAATCCAATCTGGATATTCCGGTAAGGTGAAAAGATGTTCCCGTAACTCGGTTAGGGAGACTTTGGTCTTGATGGGTATGCTATAATTTACCACGTGCAGGTTAGATTTCTTGAAATCTATAATCCTCTCACCCTTTGAATTTTTTACATAGGCATCTCGGATATTCCATTCTTTGGGAACCGTCCAGTCGAATACCTGGGTTCCGGTTGGAACTTCATAAATGTTTAAGGGAATGTAATTTTTAATTATCTGGAGGGTCTCCCTGAAACCATTTCCCGTAATACTCCGGCAAATAGGATACAACTCGGAGATGAGGTGATACATCTCTTGACCGATTTCGTCAGGTTTTAAAACCGCGTTAAGTTGAGTTATATCCATTTTTTCTAAAAGATTTGGTTCCCAGGCTTTACTCTGATGGAACCGGCATAAGGTTAGAAATATGAAATGTTTCCTTCAGCCTCATTCCCAACAGGGTTTTACCTGAGACGAATCTGTAAGGTATTCTATCTGTAGCCCGATAGGTTCACTTTACCTGATCCCTTCAAAATCTGGATAAGTTTGATCCTTTAACGAGATGACACGCTCCTCGGCTTCAGGCCAGATAATCTTAAACTGCGGATCATTCCAACGTATCCCCCGGCTGTATGGCGGTATGTAAAATTCAGACATCTGATAAAACACTTCGGTATTGTCCATTAAAGTCTGAAATCCATGGGCAAAACCTTCCGGTACGTATAACATTTTACGATTCTCGGCCGTGAGTTCCACAGCAATCCATTCCTTATAGGTTTCGGAGTTCTGACGTAAATCGATAATCACATCATAGATAGCTCCGGCGGTACATCGAATCAATTTAGCTTCCTGGTAGGGGGGAGCTTGGTAGTGCATTCCCCGCAAGGTACCCTTTTTCTTGTTAAAGGATATGTTACATTGTACCAATCTTGGATTGAGCCCATGTGCTTCAAACTCCCGCTGGCACCAGGAACGGGCAAAAAAACCACGTTCGTCCTCTCGTTTTTCGAGTTCGATAAGGTAAGCGCCTTTCAGTTTTGTTGGGTTAAAAATCATGGATAAATCCTTGGCTCGGGGATGGGTACGATGAATCGACCCCCCCAATTCCGTATGTACGCCATCTGTTCCATAATTTCGTCTTTGAAATTCCAGGGTAGGATCATCACATAATCCGGCTGAGTCTCCTTGATTTTATCCGGTGGAAATATGGGAATATGGGTTCCCGGTAAAAACTTACCTTGTTTATAAGGATTGCGATCCACGGTATAATCCAGAAAATCAGATCGGATACCACAGTAGTTCAATAAAATATTTCCTTTACCCGGAGCGCCATATCCGACAATAGATTTTCCTGCCCGTTTGATACCGATCAGGAGTTCTAAGAGTTTACGCTTGGTTTCCTTTACTTTTTCGGCAAAGGAAGCGTAGTAGGTCAGATGGGTAATCCCGGCAGCTTCTTCTCTGGATTTGAGTTCCCGGGCCCTCTCACTTACAGATTGAGAAGTGTTCTCTGCATGACAGGCATAGATTCTTAACGAACCTCCATGGGTAGGGAGTTCTTCCACATCAAAAAGCTTTAACCCGTGTTCTGCAAATATCTTTTCGGTGGTAAACCAGGAGAAGTAGGAAAAATGCTCATGATAAATCGTATCGAATTGATTTTCCTCCACCAAGCGCATGAGATGTGGGAACTCCAGGGTAATCACACCTTGGGGTTTAAGGAGTACTTTCAACCCCTTCACGAAATCATTCAAATCGGGTACCTGGGCTAATACGTTATTACCTACTAAAAGATCGGCTTGTTTACCTTCAGCGAGCAATTCCCGGGCTAATTCCTCCCCGAAGAACTTAACTAGCGTTGGAACTCCTTTAGCTATGGCGACTTTGGCGACATTAGCTGCAGGTTCGACTCCCAGAACAGGTATTCCCATAGCCACAAAGTGTTGAAGCAGGTAGCCATCGTTACTGGCCGACTCTATGACTAAACTCCGGTCATTCAGCCTGAGCCGTTTCGTAATCATTTCTACATATTGTTTGGCGTGCTGTACCCAGCTATCCGAATAGGATGAGAAATAGGCATATTCCGAAAATATTTCTTCAGGAGCTACATAGACCTCCAGTTGAACCAGAAAACAACGCTCGCAGACGTAGGGATGAAGGGGATAGAACGGCTCCATTCGGTTGAGCTGATCCTCGCTTATATAACTTTCACAAAGAGGGAGCATTCCCAAATCCACAAAAATGTGACGTAAACCGAAACCACAAAATCTGCAACTCGGAATATTTATCATCACCAAATTCCTCCTATTTATCACGCCAGCGCAGATTCTCGTCTAATCGGCCCTCACGGATCAGTTTCTTAATCTGATCAATCCGTTTGTATTTTGGACCTTCAAAGTCTGTGATCGTCAGTCCGACTTGTTGGTAAGCTTTATAAAGTTGTTCGGCTCCTTGTCTGACATTCCACTGGGGTTTATACTCAGGTAGGGTACGGATCAGTTTACTGGAATCTACCCGGTAGCATCGTTTATCCGGGCCTGCATCCTTTGCAAATTCAATGCAACAATTGGGAATCGTTTGCTTAACTATCTCTGCTATCTCGCGGATACGATAATTTTCTTCTGGTCTGCCGACATTAAATGCTTGATTATGTACAAGTTCACGGGGGGCCTGGAGTACAGCCAGGAAGGCACGAGAAATATCCTCAATATGCACAATAGGTCGCCAGGGAGTCCCATCACTTTTCAAAAAGATTTTACCGGTTGTGAAAGCGGAAGCGGTCAGATTGTTGAGAACCACATCAAGGCGTAAACGAGGGGATACCCCATAAGCCGTTGCACTACGGAGAAGGATAGGGGAGAAATTATCGTCGGCCAGCTTTACCAGGTCTTGTTCAGCACGTACTTTTGAAATTCCATACGCAGTAACCGGATGAAAAGGGGCTTCCTCATTCAGCAAAGCATCCCCAGCAGCCCCATAATTACTACAGGATGAGGAAAAAAGAAAACGGGAAATCCCAACTTGTTTGGCTATCTCAGCCAAACGAACCGTTGCTTTATGATTGATATCGTAAGTTAAGTCCGGGTTTAAATCTCCCAACGGATCATTGGATAACGCAGCTAAATGAATAATCGCGTCAAAACCTCTCAGATCAGATGCTTCTACATCCCGAAGGTCCTTTCTTATTTCTGGAACCGTGTCAACCCCGTCTCCAAACGTGCACCCTTCATAAAAATTCGTATCTAACCCTATTACGCTATGCCCTGCCTTTAGAAGCATAGGAACCATCACCATTCCAATATAACCTTTATGCCCTGTGACTAATACTCTCATGGTTTATTCCTTTCTTGATTAAAAATTGGGTTGGTTCTGTATATTCCTTATCAATTCTCACTAAAATATCTCGGCTTTTAACCAGCAGGGGACGGTTTCTTCACATCCTTGTAGTCAGACGCCACTTCTTTATGATTTTGTTGTTCTTTAATCATAGGATCCGATGGTGTCAACAACGTGGATTTCATGGGGAAATTGCTTTGAGATTTTCACTGAAACAGATACCTTACCTGGCTACCTCTCATAGGTTTAGATAAATGATTCTATCTGAATCTTTTCAAGAAAAATTTCAAGGTTAAAATTTCTACAGTAAATTTCTGATGGGATATACCTGCCAGGAGGCGTTTTCGGGTATAAGTATAGTTTTATCCGTCGTACTCCTCTCCAAATTTCCCCGTCCCCGAAGAGGTTTCACTTCAAATTGATACTTCGTTCGGCTTGCGAATCTGCTGGATGATCCCTTCCGTTCTGTGAAATGGCATACGCCTTCTCACGGTAAGGCATGGAAAAGTATCTGAATGGACGGGGATAAAGATGCCTTACAGGGGTTATGATTAAACTCTTGTAAGTAAGCTATGTGACCATTTTCTTCTGCAATTCAAGTACCACTTTATAAAATGGGAACCAGAAGTTTGAACAATCCGGAGGGTAGGCAGAACCGGAATATATTTCCGTAACGGAAGGCCTGATAGGGAGAAGGTCTAACTTTCAGACCTATAATCTGACAATTTTTTACTTTCCTTTGTAGAGAAGTTTCTTTTTTAGAAGAGAATATCCTTTTAGGAAGAAACGTCTAATTTTTAGACTCTTGTTTTTCCGATCTAACCACCATCAACCATAAATCTCATCCGATCTAACCACCATCAACCATAAATCTCAATGGGTTTATACTTTTCAGAGAAGGCAGGAGTTTGCATCCCAAACGATGCGGTCTCCTACTCCTTTTTCAAGATAATGTAGCTATTCAACCTTACCTGGTAAGGGGCGTAGTTACCACACCCCTCCAAGACCATCTTATATTTTGTATAGATGAAGCTTAGGATAGTGTCAAAACCCCGGGAAGAAAAAATTTTATCAAGAAAAAATTTCCAGGCAACTCAGATTCTGATCTCACACTTTTCCAAGTTTTTAAGTATTTTTTCCTTAACGAGATGGATATTCTTCCCGATGAATACAGCTTGAGGTTTGATCTGATCCCCGTCTTTCAAAGTATACCAATTAAAATCAAACCGTCCGCAGGTGTAGTTAAACAAGGACGGCATGCTTTCGTTGATGAATTTCATGAATCCCTTAGCCCGGTAGACATGGGAAGGTAACTCTGAGAGAAAACGCTCGAACTTTTTACGTTCCAGCAGGTTCTCACCCTTATAAATGAAAGCGGAGATTTCGTCCTGTTCCAGATGGGAGTGGCCTTCCGCATGGGAATCTGATGGAGAGGTACGAAGTTTTTCCCGATAATTCCGTACGCTTGTACCGAATAAAAGATCGGTTTTAACCTGACCATAGGAGGTAGGTAGAAGAAGCGCACGGTCATTCAATTTATGAAGATACTTTTCAACTTTACGTAGGCGTTTTTCATCGACCAGGTCGATCTTGTTGAGAACGATAAAGTCTGCTGCTTCAATCTGTTTTTCCGTAACCACACTTTGGGAATGAATCCCCAACAGATTTTCTGCGTCTACAACCGTGATAACCGCATCTAGAGTAAGACCGGCAACCCCCAACTCTTGAAGGAGGGGTTGGGGTTCGGCGACGCCGGTGGTTTCGATGATAATCAGTTCCGGATTTGTCGTTTCAATAATTTCCTGTATAGCCAGGGCAAAGCGAAATCCAATAGAGCAGCAAATACAGCCGTTATCCAGCTCTACCAGCTTTTCAACTGCTTCCAGATCTTTGATTACTTTTCCATCCACCCCTAGATCCCCCAATTCGTTCATGACAATGGCCACCCGGCGGTTGTTGAGGCCGTGTTGTAGTATATATTTCAGAAGTGTCGTCTTTCCACTTCCTAAAAAACCGGTTACGATATCGCAGGGAATTTTATACATAAGGATTTCCCTTTGTCCATTGTCCGTCGTCTAGAGCAGCTCGTTATAACGACTGCCGTAACCTGTGTGGAGTAATCAAAGCCGGATCAGGCCTGTCCAAAGGTTACGACTTTGAAACAGCAAGCAACGGACAATAAACCATGGGCTAATTGGATATTAAAATCATTCGTCTGACCTTTTGAGGATTAATCGGATCCCTTCGGTCACGGATCAGAATCGTTTTGAATCCTTCTAGTTTAAGAGAATCAAAATGGGTATCTTCCATAAGAATGTAAACCGGATCGGATGATTTTAGAAGTTCATAAAGTTGAGCGGGCTCTTGAATAATAGGAACTATTCGTTTGACATAGAACTGGAGATCGTATCCATTGTATCTATAGTTGACCAGACGGTGAGAACCAACCAGGGAGGCCGCCTCACGAAAGAACTCCTTACGGGTTCTCAAAGAATCCATTTTTGGAAGGCCTACGGTAAACCAGGTCCCCCAACCAACGGCAAGGGCCAGTATAATTACCAGGAAGACAAGGGACCCTCGAGATCGAAGAAAAGAGGTTTTTGAATTTTTTGATTTAAGAAACAGAATAAGGAGGAAACTACTCAAAATGGCATATATAAGGCATAGAACAAGGGCTATCTTGATCAGATCTGGGAAAAAGAGATAAACAAAGATGAGGATGCCCAGAGGTCCTAAGAGAAAAATACCTGCAATACTGAGGATTGCGAAAGAGAAAAGTTTTTGTTGTCCCTCAGAAGCCTGACCGGTCAGATAGTTATCCCAGATCCATGCAACCCATAAAGCCAGGGCCGGACAGAGGGGAAGAAGGTAGTAATCTCGTTTTGTGCTGGTTATAGAAAATATAAAAAAGCTAGGCCAGATCCAAAGGAAAAGGAAAACAAGGGCAGAAAGTAAGGAGGTAGAGTGGTAAGATTTGGCTTTGTATTTCTCCACAACGGCCAGGAATCCACCTGGCAAAAATAAAGACCAGGGAGCCAGGGCTTCCAGTAAGGCTATAAAATAAAAATAAAAGGGCTTGGCATTCTGATAATTGGGCCGTTCATAGCGGAAGAGGGTTTCTAGATAAAGGATTTCTCCGAGGTTAGGTACTCGGAAATAGACCAGGATGGCCCAGGGTAAGGTTATAAGCAGGAAAATCCCGATTCCTATTAAAATAGTCCGCCAGGGGCAAAGGGTAAAGAGTCGTTTCCGCAACAAACTCTCTTCGACCCTTTGCTTTTTACCTTCTTCCTCTGATTTACTATCTGCTACTTCCTGTCTCCAAATTAACTTCCATCCTAAATAACCCAGAATGGGAATCCCGGGAATCATGACTCCGATAGGTCCTTTGGTCATGGTGGCTAATCCCATAAACGTGAAGGCCCAAAGATAATATCTGCTGCTGGATTTTCCCTGGCTTTGAAATCCTAGTAGAAAACACCCTATGGTAGCCGTTGTTAGCCAGGCCAGGGTCATATCCAGATTGATGGTGCGTGACATAAGGATATACAAAGGGCTGGTGGCCAATATAAGAGTGGATAACCAGGCAATGCGATAATTAAAAAGTTGGAGCCCGATGAGGAAAGTCCATACCAGACCCAAAAATCCACCGATGACAGAAGGAAGACTCAGGGTATATTCGGTGACCTCTCCTGCAAGAAGAGAGCAAAAACCGGCCAGCCAAAAATAGAAGGGGGGTTTGGTAACCAGGATTTCTCCGTTAAGATGGGGAATAAGCCAGTATCCCGAAGTTACCATCTCCCGCACGACCTCCGCCCGCATACCTTCGATATCTTTGGCCCAAATACTTTTCTCTCCCGCCTTAAACCAAAAGAACCCACAACTGAGAAGGGCGAAACCTAATACCGGTCCCAATTTGTATTTCCAGATTGAATGAAAATCGGCTCTACCCATAAAAAGAAACCTATCTATCCATTCACTATGAAAATATTACCGGATTACCCCTGAGGGCAATTCCTGGACTACCCTTAAACAAGGCAACTGCAGGGATCTACTTTTACGGCTTATGCAGTGGTTCCACGGAGAAATGGTATTCCATAGTTATTCTTATCGTCTCTCGACGGGTTTAACTCGAACTTCTTTAACTCCGGGAAGGTTTCTTGCGATTTCTACGGCTCTATCCATATTTACTTCCGGAACATGGGGGGTGAGGGTTACGACGCTGTTTTCGGTATCTACATCGATATCCAAAGCTTTTATCTGGTCATCGCTGGCAAACTTGGTCTTGATGGCCGAAGTGATGGTTGCATCGGAAATTTCCTCTCCTACCCCCTTGACTGCTTTTCCACCTGTTACAGCTCCTTCTTTAATGGTAGTTCCGATGTTTTTAAGTGTGGAAACCACCCCACCTTCTTTTTTATGACCCTCCTCCCTTACCTCTGTACCGGTTTTGGGAGATCTTTCTCGGATCTTTTAAGAGTTATTTTCTTATAACTGTCGAAGGGCCTCTACCGGGGCGTATTGATCTGTGAGGATGGGGACGTCCTTCGTTTCAATCCTTGCTGTATAAAGCTTCTCAGCAAATTCATCCAGTCGAGGCACCTTAACAAATCCAGATTTTAACTTCTTTGCCGTCTGAACGATCTGATCTTTGGAGAGATGATCGGGTCTTAGGGTGGCAAAAATAATCAAATTTCCCTCTAATTCCATATCGTCTCCGGGTTCCCAGTCCTCTGGGAAGACCAGAACCTGGGGGTAAACCGTGCTGAGGGTTTTATAAAAGGATCGAAAAAGCTGGCTTTTTTTACCCCCTAACGCTCCCAAAAAGTTAACGGCGACGACCCCCTGAGGGGTCAACCGCTCTTTGACCATTTGAAAGAATTCGATGGTCATCAGATGAAAAGGCATCGTTTCACCAAAGAAAGCGTCCAGAATGATTAAATCGTAAGGACCTGGGTTTCGTACCACGTAAACCCGACCATCTTCTATAAAGATTTGGGATCTGGCGTCTTGAGGAATATAAAAATACTTCTTTCCAACTTCTGCTACCACCGGATCGATTTCCACATTTTCCACCCTCACGTGAGGGTAGTCTTTATAAAATTTTTTGGAAGCAGCCCCACCTCCCATACCGATAATCAGAACTTTTTGAATGTCCGGTTTAAAAATCCAAGCAAGTTGAAAATAATCGGGGTAGGTAAACTTTGACTGATAAGGATCCTGGATATCCATACTGCTCTGCCAGGTACGATCAAATCGCAAGAAACGATAGTGATCGTTTTGAGTTACAAAAACCCGATGATAGGCCGTATCCCGTTGATAAATAACCTCGCCAAAATCCGGTGAAATAATACTGGGTTCTGGTAGCTCCTGGAAGAAAAACCAGGTTATAACCAGAATAGCTGCACGTACCATAGCCTGGACGGAGGTAATTCGTTTCAAGGTAAGGAGTGAAATGAGGATCAGAACAGCTCCTAAGCTATAAAAAATGGTTCGAACCTGTATGAGAGGAATTAAAACGAAAGTGGTCAGCAGCGTTCCTGCAATACTTCCCGCCGTGGAGATGGCGTAGAGAGTTCCGGATACATTTCCCACGGTTGCAACTTCTACGGCTGCCAACCGGATTCCATAAGGGGAAACCATGCCCAACAACATACTGGGTAAAAAAAAGAGGAGAAGGCAAGTCATCAAAGGGGCAAATCGAACTCCCAATCCCATATTGATTAAAAAAGTGATGATTTGAACTGAAAAGAGGGGAATAGCCCAGATGACAAAGCTGGTAAGGAAGATGATCCGCCCCAGGCTTTGTAAGCGTGGACTCCGATCCGCTACCTTTCCACCTAAAAAGTATCCGGTCGTCAAAGCGGCCAGAAACACGGAGATTAAGCTTCCCCAAACATAGATCGAGCTTCCAAAATGTGGCGACAGTACTCGGCTTCCTACGATCTCTAAAGCCATAAGTACGCCTCCACAAACAAAGATGACGATATTAAGACGCATCTTTACTCAAGGAACAATGAACAAAGAGCAATAAACAAAAATTTGTTAATTGCTGATTGTTAATTGTTGATGGCTGATGGTTAATTATCCTTTTGATAGGGAACCGCTAGGGCTGCCGGGGGTTTTGATTTTCCCACGATTCCAACCAAGGCTACAATGGTTAAGATATACGGGAGCATCAAGAGGAACTGATATGGAAGCTTGGTACCCAGGGCTTGAAGTCTTAATTGAAGTCCATCGGCGATTCCGAAAAGAAGTGTTGCAAGGGCGACACCGTAGGGATTCCATTTTCCAAATATAACCGCTGCAATGGCAATAAACCCACGTCCGGCAGTTATATTGTCGGTAAATCGATTTAGCTGGGCCAGGGTCAAAAAACAACCCCCCAAACCGGAGAAGATCCCTCCCAGAATCACTGCGATATATCTCATTCTCTCCACAGGGACTCCCAATGTATCTGCGGCCCGAGGATGTTCACCAACGGCTCTTAAATTTAATCCAAATTGGGTCTTAAAAAGAATCCAGGCACTCACAGGAACCAATAAAAAGGCCAGGTAAACCAAAAGATTCTGATGAAAAAGGATAGTTCCTATATAAGGGATATCCCCTAAGATCGGGACTTTAAGGGGAGTTAACGGCTTTATACTGGGAGGCGTTCGGGAGGTACCGAATAAGGCCCTGTAGACGAAACTCGTTAATCCAAGGGCCAATATATTAAGGATAATTCCGGTAATGACCTGATCTCTTTTTAAGGTAATAGTTATAAAGCCCATAATCAGGCTAAAAACTCCACTTGCCGCCATTCCGATCAGGAACCCTAATCCCACATGATGGGTATAGAAAGTTCCCAGGAATCCGGCCAGAGCTCCTACCAGCATCTCCCCTTCGATCCCAATATTGAGGATGCCGGCCCTTTCTGAAAAGATTTCGCCCAAAGCTGCCAGTAGAATAGGAACGGCCAGCCGTACTCCCGATGCCAGGACTCCGACAATAAAAGCCTGGGTTAAGATATCCGTAGCTTTCCCTCCGTTGTTCTTTGTCCGTTATCCTTTACGAAAAACAACGGATGACGAACATAGGACAACGCACGACTTCCCAATACAAAGAGAACGATGAGGCTTTCGATAATCAATACTAAAGAGTTAGGAACTCCTGCAACCCGTTGCATGGTATCTGCTCCAACAATAAGAGCCGCAAATAGGATACTAACTAAGATTACAGCCAGAGGTTTTAAATCTGCAAGTAAAGCAACTACAATGGCAGTATATCCGTATCCCGGTGAGAAATTTTCCAGAAGGCGATGATGAACCCCGGCAATTTCACCCATACCGGCTAAACCGGCAAATCCTCCGCTGAGTACCATGGCGATGAGGATAATTTTTCCTACAGGAATTCCACTACATCGACCGGCATCGGGATTTAAACCGACAACCTGAATTTGATAACCCAGCGTAGTCCGTGCCAGGAGGATATGGAGGACTCCGGCTCCGGCAATTCCTAGAAGAATACCGGCATGGAGTCGGGTTCGTTCAACTAAAATCGGAAGTTCCACAGATGGTTGAATCAAGGCCGACTGGGGTAAAAATCCACCGGGTTCTTTCAAGGGAACGTGAACGGCATAATTAATTCCGAGGATGGCAATATAGTTCATCATTAAGGTGGTAATAATCTCATTAACTCCCCATCGTATCTTGAGCCATCCGGGTATGGCTGCCCAGAAGCCTCCGGCAAAAAAGCTGGCCAATCCCGTAAGAGTTAAGGAAATGAAAGAAGGAAAATGGGGCAGGTAAACTCCCATTAAGGTGGTTGCTAAAGCGCCCAGATGAATCTGACCTTCGGCTCCTATATTCCAAACCTTACTTCTAAAAGCCACACATAACCCAAGTCCCGTTAACATCAACGGAGTTGCCTTAACAAGGGTTTCCGTAAAACCGTTTAAGCTCCCAAAAGCCCCCAAAATAAGGGCTTTAAAGGCTAACAGGGGGCTGGCGCCTATCCAACTTATGAGAAGGCTACTCAGCAGGAAGGCCAGTAGAATCGCAAGAAAAAATGAGAGAAGGGGGGAATAGAGGAACAGAAAAGATCTCCCCCTTCTCCATTCCTGGACTTTCCTGTTTTTCTCTGTATTTTTCTCTACCGGCTTTTTCATAATCCACTCATCCAGCGTCCCAGGATTTCTCTATCAGCCTGATCGGCAGGAAGGAGTCCGACAATTTGCCCTTCATAGAGGACGGCCACGCGATCACTGAGGGCTAATATTTCATCCAGTTCAGTGGAAATTAAGAGAATGGCCACCTGATTTTCTCGTTGTTCTAAGAATTTCTGATGAACAAACTCGGTAGCTTTTATATCGAGACCCATGGTGGGTTGAACGGTCAGCAGTACTTTCGGAGACCGGGTGAGTTCGCGACCTACTATGAATTTTTGCTGATTTCCCCCTGAAAGCATTCGCATGGTGGCTTCTGGATGGGGGGTTTTGATATCATAGGAAATGATAAGGCGTTCTGTAAACTTTCGAATCTCGGTATAATTTAACCAACGAGGCCCAGGAAGAGCGTTTCCTATTTTGAAGGAAAAAGGAGCTTTATGAAAAGAACCCAGGATGGCATTTTCCGGTAAAGGTAAATCCAGTACAAGACCCATTCTTAACCTATCCTCCGGAATGTGGGCAATCCCTCCCTCCAAAAGCTTACGTGGGGGCTCATTCAAAACCTCTTGACCGTTCAGGAAGACCCTTCCACCCACGGCTTTACGTAACCCGGCCAGGACTTCTACCAGTTCGCTCTGACCATTGCCGGCTACACCGGCAATCCCCAAAATTTCACCCGCCCGGACAGAAAAGGAAATTTTTTTTAAAACGAGCCGATTTTGATCGTTTACGGCTTCCAACTCCTCGACTTTTAAAACCTCCTTACCGAACTGAACAGGCTTCTTTTTAAGTGCTGTTCTTTCGGTTTCCAGGGAAACCTCTTTACCGATCATCATTCGAGCCAGATTCTCTTTAATTACTTCTTTTTCAGGTCCTTCCTGCTGGATTTTAACCGTTCCCACTTTCCTTCCATTTCTTAAAACTGTCGCCCGATCACATACCTGCATTACCTCGTTCAATTTGTGCGTGATGAAAATAACGGACTTCCCTTGAGCTGTGAGGGTCCGCAAGATCTGGAAAAGTTCATGGGTTTCCTGGGGAGTTAGAACCGATGTAGGCTCATCGAGAATCAAAAGCTCGGCTCCGCGATAAAGGGCTTTGATAATCTCAACCCTTTGTCGACTTCCGACAGATAAGTGCTGAACTCTGGCCGTCGGGTCTACTTGAAGTCTATAACGGTGAGAAAGTTCGGCTACAGCCTGTTCGACTCTTTTAAGATTTAAAAAGGGGCCCCTCTGCTTAAAGCCGATCAGGATATTCTCGGCAACTGTAAAGTCGGGAATTAGCATGAAATGCTGGTGAACCATTCCAATTCCCAATTCAATAGCTTTTCGAGGAGAGCTTATTTTAACCTTTCGATCTTTAAAATAAATTTGACCGGAGTCCGGTTGATAAAGACCATAGAGAATATTCATCAACGTAGTCTTACCGGCCCCATTCTGACCTAACAACGCATGCACCTCCCCTGCCTCGATTTCCAATGAAATTTGATCATTGGCAAGAACCCCTGGGAACCGTTTAGTGATTTTATCTATCCTTAAAAGAATGAAAGTATGGAGGTATGAGAGTGGAGAAGTATGGGGGTATGGAAGTATGGGAGTGTGGGGGTATGGGAGTGGGTATAGGGGTATGGAAGTATGGGGGTGTGAGAGTGTGGACGAGTCTCCACTTCCCCACTCCCATACTTCCATACTTTTCCACTTCCATACTTCCCACTCCCATACTTACTCCGTTGGTTTAACAATATCCGGCACCTGGAGCTTTCCCTCCAGAATATCCTTTTTAGCTTTGGCAATTTTATCTTTTACTTCCTGGGGGATCACTTTTTCCAGTTCGTGATAAGGTGCAATATCCACTCCACCTTCTTTTAAGCTATACAGATAACTTTCTTTAAATTTACCGGCCTGAACGTCCTCGATCATTTTTTTGATTGTAAATCCTACATTCAGTACGGTACTGCTGAGAACGGTTTCCGGAGCGAGAGAATACTGATCTGCAATACCACCGATGGCATATACCCCCTTTTCCTTGGCAGCTTCGATAACTCCGTAACTAATTCCATCCCCATTAATATAAACGACATCTGCTCCGTTTTCGATATGGGCCAGAGCAGCTTCTTTAGCTTTTGCAGCATCCTCCCAATCCCCAATGTAGGTTGTAAAAACCTTAATCTCAGGATTTACCGCTTTAGCTCCCAATTTAAAACCCTCTATGGCCCGGACAACATCCGGCACATCGAATCCCCCCAGAGCACCGATTTTTCCGGTTTTGCTCATGGAAGCTGCCAGCATTCCTACCAGGTATCCTACTTCATGGGCGGGCCAGTCATAGAAAGCTACGTTGGGAGCCGACTTAAAACCGGTAGCCCATCCAAATTTAATTTTTGGAAAGTCCTGAGCGACTTTAAATACCGCATCTCCATAGTTGAAACTGTGGGCTAAAATGAGATCGTATCCCGCCGTAGCATATTCTCTCAAAACCCTTTCCACATCGGCCACACTGACATTCTCGGTATAGGCTATCTCAACCCCCAACTCCTTTTCAGCCTGCTTGAGTCCTTCATAGGCTGCCTGGTTCCAGGATACATCGTTGATTCGACCGGGAAGAATCATGGCTACTTTTAATTTTTTATCCCCACCCTCGACCTGATAAGGAAGTAAAAACTGAACAGCTAAAATTAAGCTTATAAGCCCCATAAGATATTTAAATCGAACCATCCTTACTACCCTCCTTTCGCTTGGAAATTTTCCTTAGATTCTACTTTAAAGTCTGCCCTTATATTCCCTCTATAAAATAATCCCTTAGGGGAAGTTCTTCATCTGTTTTATGAAACCGTTACCTCACATTTTAACCCTATCTTGTAAAGTTAAATTTGAATAACCATTCTGCATGGGAGAGGGGCCGAGGGACCCAGGCTTCGGGATAAGAAGGTTAGCCCCAGCGGGGCGACCTGTTTAACAAGACGCGGCTAGGGGGCTTGAAAAAATTCTGAATTTCTGAATCCCCCGACTTTCGTCAGGGCTACCAACCGTTCGCCCCTGACGGGGCTTTTCAGCTTAACCTGGCGCGTATGGGGGCCGGGGGTGAGAGCCACTTAAACGTTAAGCATAAGCAAAATTAAAGTAACAATGTACTCCGTCTGTTTCTGTTACAATTTTTAATACAACTCGGAAATAATTTGTTTATCTCTCAGGCTTATCCTCAGAGCAGTCCAAAGATACCGGAGGTTATGGTCTGGGACTCAGTTTATGTAAGAAAATTATGGAAGCCCATGGAGGAACTATAGAAATTCAAAACGAATTGAATGCGGGGACAACGGTTTTTTTAAAACTTATAAGATCCTGAAGGTAATTTTATAGTTAATAACCCTTTACCTTTTAGATGGTCATAAAGGTTCTTTCCTAGAGGCAGGATTGAAACCTGCCTCTATTTTAATAAAACACAACCTAATACTATTCCCTCTGGGGGCTTTCTTTAGGTTTTGATTACTGTTCGGAGAATTTTATCCGGGTAACGATAGGGTGAGTGGTGGCTGTTAAACCCCCATCAACCGGTAACACCACACCGGTCACCCACCGTGCCTCATCACTGGCCAGATAGACGGCCGCCCAGGCAACATCCCATGCCGTACCTTCAATACCCAACGGTACAGCGTTCTTACGGAGGATACGCTCTTCTTCGGTCAGACTCTCGGCAACCATGGGGGTATAAACGGGGCCGGGAGCAATACAATTTACCCGAATGTTGTCCCTGGCATGTTGGACCGCCATGGTACGTGTGAGGGCAATGACACCGCCTTTAGAGACAGCATAAGCAACGAGGCCGTGGCCTCGCATCCCGGCCACAGAAGAGATATTAATAATAGAGCCACCACCCCCCTGGATCATCTTGGGGATGGCATGTTTGCTACAAAACAGCATGCTTTTTAAGTTGATGGCCATGGTTCGGTCCCAATCCCTCTCGGTCACATCCAGGACAGACCCGGGCATCCCTACTCCAACGTTATTATGCAAGATGTCCAATCTTCCATATCGCTCTAGGGTATATTCTACCATATCCCGCACCCGGTTTTCCTGGGTCACATCGGCCTCAAACACGGTGCTTTCTCCTCCTTCCTCCTGGATGATCCGATGGGTTTCTTCAGCGCGGTCGGCAAATTTATCCACCAACAGAACTTTGGCCCCTTCTCGGGCAAAGAGAATGGCCGTGGCTTTGCCATTACCAATGCCTGGTCCCCTGGAGCCGGCTCCTGTAACAATGGCAACCTTCCCGGCCAGCCGCGGTTTTCTCTCTATCATGGTTATATGACCTCCATTTTCGATACCAAATAGAATCGTTTTACCTCATTTTACGCTGGTAACTGGAACAATTTAGTAGGTGTCACCTTTTCTGTCTGAACACACCCCCCTGGCCCCCCCTCCCCCGTATACGGGGGAATTAGAGGGGGGAGGCCAGGGGGGTGTTTCTTTTTCCACCTACTAAATTGATACGGATACTTTACGCTGTCTGACTTTGACTTCAGTTGTTAGTTCATTTAAATTAAGAAGTAGGATCTGCGTAGCCGCATGAACCAAATCCGGCGAGCACTGTGCCTGGCTAAATATTTTCCCTTGGGCCAACTCAAACCAGAAGGGTGGTAAGTTATTCATTCGATGAACCATACCCCCTGACACATCCGGGGCAGCAAATAGTATTTTGTTTATCCCCGAGGTACTCAATCGTACCAGGCACATGGGGCAGGGCTCCAGAGAGGTATATAAAGAGTAAGCACCCAACCCGCTAGGTTCTGGATGGGCATCCTCAAAGTCATCCATGACAACCATTTCAGCATGTCGATCACTCCGAAAGTAAGGATGGAATATTTTGTTATGCCCTTGAGCTAATATGTCACCTTGATTATTAATCAAAATACACCCAACCCCAAAGTTGCCGACCCCAACGGCCTCCAATGCCAGAATACAGGTAAGCCACACATAGGCATCGTCCGGATATTTTTTATTAAATTGATACTCCTTGAGATAGGTTCTCCAGGTACGGATACCTTCCGTTGTTGGCTGAATCCTGGTCAAATGTTGCTGTCCCACATCCTGAATTATCATGTTCCTCACCTATTCATTAGATTATTTCCGCAGAAGCTTAAAGGCATGGTTCCCGCTTCGGGTTCTGAAGAACTGGAGAATCCAAATCATGGCCAGGGGTTCGAGGTATCGGGATCCTTCGATCCCACCGATATCGACCACAGACCACCCAAATGCTTTTAGCAAATCCGTTACGGTTTCCTTGGCCTTGGTATCATTACCACAGATAAACATATCGGGGGGACCTCCTGGAAAATCCGGACGGACCATATGTGGGCTACCCACACTGTTGAACGCCTTTACCACATGGGAGTTTGGAAGCCAGCGTTGTACCTGCTCCCCACCGGAATCTGTGTGGCCTACTGCCAGTTTAGGGGGCATGGAGGAGAAATCCAGAGGATTGGTTGCATCGATCACGACTTTCCCGGCCAGGTTTTTAGGATCCGCCAGACGAATTGCATTTTCCGTTCCGGCCCACAGCGTTGCCAATACCGCAAGATCCCCAAAGGCTGCAGCTTCTGCAAAGGTGCCTGCCGAAGCGTTGGCTCCCGTCTTGGCAAGCCAGGCCTTGATTTTTTCCTGGTTAGGATTTCGAGATCCCATTTTAACCGAGTGGCCTAGTTTCACAAATCCAGATCCTAATACCTGGCCTACATCCCCTGTTCCAAGAATACCTATTTTCATATTGTTCGCTCCTTTCCCCGGGCGGCTCTAACAAGATAGTCCTAATCAGTTCTATGAAC
This sequence comes from bacterium, assembly GCA_030550175.1. GTDB lineage: Bacteria > Moduliflexota > Moduliflexia > Moduliflexales > JAUQPW01 > JAUQPW01. The sequence continues at coordinate 54,689 of JAUQPW010000001.1, read as the reverse complement.
TAACTCGAGCCGGTTACCACTGGGGTCTTCAAAATAAAGTGCATAATAACTGGAACTGATTTCCGGAAACAGCTTGGGTCCGGCGGTGATATTTCCACCGGCCCCACGGATCAGAATACTGAGTCGATCGACTTCTTCACGACTGGGCAGCCAAAACGCAATTCGATTCTTGTTTGGCTGATGCTCGGGATCTTCGGTTATTGCAAAGTAAGGTACACTCGGTAAGTCCCCGTCACCGGCAAACACATTCCATCCTCCACTGTGAAATGTTCGCTTGAATCCCAGAGCAGATAAAACAACCGAGTAAAACGGTAAAGCTCTCTCAAGGCTTTTAACACGAACATCGATATGACTGAATGGATTCATACTTATTTCTACCTGATGAATCGAGTCGAATTACTCAAGAACTCACCAGGTGTCAGAATGGGTATCGATACCTCATTACGAATACTCAAAAGGTCGTAATCCATGGTAATCAGGACCGCTCCGCTAGCCTCCGAAAGGGCTACAAACTTTCGATCGTCCGGATCGGCGATAAAGTTAAATTTCTCAAAATGGGTTTCACCCGTGTAGTAATCTTCTTCTTTGAATAAGCTGGATACCTGTTCCCAGGAGAGATGGGGGATCTTCCGAAGAATATGCTGAATTTCCTGTCGGATCTGTTCATTCCAGACCATTCGGATCTGTCCACTCCTTATCTGTTCGAGGATCTGCGCCGATGAACTTTCCGGGTTAAAACCTGCCGCGACGAAGACATTGGTATCAAGAACGATTAAAGGTTTTACCATTTCATTTTCATTTTGCCGATTTAATTTTCAATTTTTCCAACCCCCCTATATTTATCTAATCGATGGTAAAAGTCCTGGAAGATAGCATCCCGGTTCAACCTGTAAGCTTCTCGGGTCAAATGACGACGTGGATCATTGTTCCAGGTACAGTAAGCTTTTCTGTTTTTCTCAAACGTTAGTTTTTGGGTCAGGAAGGGGGTGGAGTAGCCTTCGGTTTGCAGCGGGCTGACTGCGAGGAGCGGAGTGGGAATAATTACCGTCTCGACCCACGTAGGATTAACAAGCCAGGCAATAGGAGCCATGTCCCAGATAGGCCTGGAAATGAACTTCTTCTCTTCGAGATATTCATGGTACGCTTTATAGAGATAATTTCCGATTTCACCTCGCCCTTTAATGCGATTCTCTACCTCTTCCACGGTTAGGAGTAAGTGTTCAGCCACATTACGACAGGGTATCCGTACAAGCGGGACCCCGCAATCCAGTATCACACGCGAAGCATAAATATCCTGTCGTAGATTGAACTCGTCGGTGTCGTAATAATTATAGGGATGACCGGCAAGCCAGACCACTACCATTTTTCGGATAATTTCCGGCTTGAGTAGAATGGCCGAGGCAATATTCGTGATAGCCGCAATACCGACCACGTAGAGGAATTTACCTTCTGGTTGGGCTTCGACCAGATGAATCAGATGCTCTGCCGCTTCACTCCGAATGGCCGTACCCTTAAATCCTGCATTATCCTCGGAAATCCATCGGTCAGATCCTCGAAATACCGGAGGAATATGGGGTAATTCGGGTCCTTGCAGCTTATCCAATATTTCCTTTACAACTTCGTAACTCTTTTCCATACCGCGTTTTTCATCGTTTCCCGATCTGGCATTGGCAAATGGTGCTGCATAAATGGCCTTCACTTCCAGGCGTTCCGGCGCCAGCAATGAGTAGACGATGGCAAATTGATCATCCATTTCATTGTAGGGATCGGTATCGAGGACCATGGATACTTTATTTTGAGGTGGCTTAAGCAATTCTAAGCGTTGGATAAGGGAAATTTCAGGGTACATAAGGTTATCACTTTTCCTTGTATATTTTTTTACTCCCGACTCCCTCATAAACAGGAGTTTTTCCCTTGCAGGTTGCTTGCAGTAATTACAAGGTGTGCAATACTCGGAATCTTCAAAACCCTAACGTCGCTTCGAGAATGCGGCTGTAAGCACCGTTTCACCATTTTTGTAAGCGATCCGCTCAGCAACTTCCGGAGGTAGTCCGGCTAGCCACTTGCGGGCCCAGTTGGCATTTGAAACCACCACATTCCAGCGATCGGGCACATAGGTATCTGTACCGATCATGAAACGATCGGGAAATTCGAGAAAGATCTCCCGCCATTCGGGTGTGACCTGGTCGTTTGGAGCCACATCACGGCGAACTGCCAGATCAGCCCACAAATTCTTGTAGCGGCGCATCATCTCACCCACGCGAGAGGGTCGCTCAAATCCAGCATGTGCCCATAGAATCCTTGCCTCCGGATCCTGGCGGAACATCCGTTCCACCGCATCTGCATCTGAATGTGCATGCAACATGAGGCCGTGTTGCTTTGCAAGCTGAACCGTGCGACGTACCACCGGCAGATCTGCATCCGCCCCACTTACATGGAACTCTCCGATGGCAACGTACGAATATTTTTTCAACCGCTCCTCCAGGTAGGTAAGGATCGACTCATCGTGGATCCAGCTGGAGATTTCTCCGCGCTTGCGGTAAGGCCGTAACTCCGGAATAATCAAGTCAGGTGCTTCTGCATAGAGCTTTTGGGTACCCTCATCGTTCGAACTTGACACAAGCGCCTGTATCACGCCAGCCTTTCGTAAGATTGCAATCGCCTCTTTCGGTGATACCACCTCCCAGGTATCCTGGCTATAATGGATATGCGCATCGAAGATGGGTAGCTCGGCTGCCTGCACACCTATTACCTCCTTAAATAAGGCCAGGCCAAGTATTAAAATGATCAGAAGGATTCTTTGCATACCAGTGCTCCTTTCAAGTTCCAGGTAGATATGTTCACTGCCTGCCACCACTTCACCTTACAAGATGCATATAGTGAATGTCGGTTAGGCTTATGATCCTCCTGCGGGAAATTGCCTTCCCCATAGACTCCAGCCATTCGTGCGAATCTTTCCAGTTTAGCTCGGCTGATGGTATCACTTTTTTCTATAATCCGGTTCTGTAACGCTTTGTATCCCTTTTAAACGAGGTGAATTATATCTTTCCTCTAACCGGTTGTTAAAAGGCTTTGGCTCGTTTAAATCAAGGAAACTCAAGCATTGACATACTCGAAGTATCGAATAGTAGGTGGACCGACCAACATTCCACCTAAACGGTCTATCACCCCCGTCTCTTTACGCCATGCCGGGTATTTTTCATAATGATCACGGGAATCCCATTGTTCTACTAGAAGAAAATTGTTTGCATTCTCCTGGTTACAGCAAAGATATACACTTCGACAACCCTGGTATTTACGGGTATCTGGAAGAATTTCTTTAAAAAATGTTTTCAAATCCTGGACGACTTCAGGTTTAGCCTGGAACTCGACTAAAACAGTTGTACCCATGGTGTTTACCTCCTTATAGAAGGAACAGCACTTACCTTCTATGGCAACAGGTAATAGTTTTGAATTCTATAGTCATTAATCTGTTTATCAGATCCATTGGAGTGCCCACTAACTCGTATAGAATCGAAAACCGGTCAGCTTTATCGGATAATCGAGTTATCGGGCTTTACATCCAGGTATTTATTCGTTAATGCTCTATATGGAACTCTACCTGGACCTCGGGGGTCGCAACTGCGACCGTTCCATAGAGCGGTCATCTGCCCTTGAAGGTCTCAATGAGTTTGACTCCCTCTCCTTCGTTGACCCCTTTAAGTTGAAAACTTAATCGGACCTTATTGAACAAAGTAACATCGGAACGAACGGGATGGTCCCGATCGATGATTCCCCAAATATTGACCTTAACGCCTTCCAGGGGTACATTTTGCTCTTTGGCCACCACCTGGAGCAACTCAACCCCGCACGAAGCAACTCCGGACAAAAACAGCTCGGCAGGGGTTATGGCCTCACCGGGGCAGCCATTTTGAATGGGTCCATCAACTATAAAATGGTGTTGACGACAACTGCATAACACTCTTCCGAATGTATCGGTGGAGCGAGCCTGTACTGTATACTCCCGTATCTGGCTCTGTCCCATGGTTTCTTCACTCCTTTCCAGATTGTGAGGATTTAATTACCTGAACGTAATTATCGGTATAAACCTGCTCAGAATTCCGATTTTTCCCAAACAGGTCTTACCTTGGGATTTTTAAAATATGATTTGACTTTATATCCGGGGATCTAAAGTGTCAACCCTATTATTGGAATTTGAGTCTGTATTGGTTCAATAGATGCACCTCTCCACCCTCCCCACCCACAGGGAAGGTAAGAGAGGGCTCCTCTCACTTCCTGTCTTTATTCTGAAGACATTAACTTACCGGCCACGCGAATGTTTTTAAATGCTCCTGTATCGTCAAAGGATCCAACACCCACACGACCCCACTGTAAGGTGGTGTCGTTAGCAGAAAGTGCCGGTGTTTGCATATCGGAGACATAAACCTGAATAGCACCTGTCTGGACATTTCGTATGAGATGGATGGCGTACCAGTTATTATCTATCAGCCGGGCGATTCCCTTTCCATTATCAATTCGTTGCCGATCTGCATCGTTGACAAGGAAAATCCCATTATGAACCCGGTCGGTTTGATTGGATAAATGGGCATAATAGAAAGTTGGGGACTGATAGCCAAAGATAAGAATAATATCTCGGCCCTTTTGTTCTAAGAGAGCATCGCAGCGAGCTTCAAACCATAACTGGACGTCGGTAAACGGTTCTATTTTGAGAATTGCCCATTCGGCGGGTCTTCGGATGGGTCCACTTACCGCCTGCAAAGGGAGCTTTATCCCATGTTTCATGTACAAGCCGCCCACTATCCCATAGCCTTTGCCACATTTTTAACTGACGTTCTTTCCAACACCGTCGGCTAACCGTCTTTTTGCCACTGAGAAATTCATCTTTGGTCCAGGCAAAGCTTAAAATAGCCATTTTTGATTTCCTGGTTGAAGGTTAAATAAAGAATTTACTCTCTTCTTTAGCTTTATCAAAGTATACTCAAGTTATGATGTTGGTAGTCAAGATTTTTTTATCTTATACTATCAATTACCTTCTGTTTCAGAGATCGATTTCTGCCTTTATTACCCCTTCAGTGGCTACCCAGCGGAGGCGGAAACCTAGTTTCTCACAGACCCGTTGCATATCTCGATTCTCGGGAAGAATATCGGCGACGATACGCTGAAGTTTTTCGTCACGACCGACCTGCAGGAGTCTGCGTAACAACTCGGTACCCAATCCCTGATGTTGATATCGATCGCTGACGAGGAGGGCAAACTCGGCTTCCGGGGTACCGTGCAATTTTCTTAAACGGCCAACGGCTATAATCTCGTGGGTACCGGTGTTAGGATCCGTATAGTCTGCGACGAGGGCCATTTCGCGGTCGTAGTCGATGAAGCACATATGTGTCAACCGTTCATGGGCAATACGCTGACTCAACTGCATGGGATAAAAGTAGCGGAAATATACGCTGCGTTCGGAGAGGGTTTTGTGGAAGTTGATCATCAGGGGCTCGTCTTCAGGGCGGATCGGGCGGATAATGATGGGAGTACCATCCTTCAAGGTCCAGGGTGATACATATTGGGTTGGGTACGGGCGGATGGCCGGCCTGGGTAGTTTATCTTCCGGGATATGGGGTTCGTGCAAAATCACCCGCGCATCCAGCGCAATTAATCGTTCAGGAGAGACCAGTAAGGGGTTAACATCAATTTCCTTGATCCAAAGTTGTTCGACGACCAGTTGGCTGAATTGGACCAGGAGTTGTTCAAGGGCAGCCAGATCCACTGATTTACGTCCTCGGATACCTTTGAGGGCGGTATAGATACGGGTCTGCTCCATCATTCGCCGTGCCAGGACGGTATTAAGGGGTGGGAGTGCCAGGGCGCGGTCTTTAAATACTTCCACCCATTGACCTCCGGAGCCGAAAAGCAATACCGGACCGAACTGAGGATCAACACTACTGCCGAGGATGATTTCATAACCTTCCCATTTGATCATGGGCTGGACGGTCACACCTAAGAAATGTTTGGCCCCTTGCTTTTCACGCACGGAAGATTCGATGGCACGATAAGCCTGTATGACAGCCTCGGCGTTGATCAGATTCAACTGAACACCGCCCACGTCGGTCTTGTGGGTAATGGTTTCAGAAAAGAGCTTGAGGACAACTGGGTAGCCGATTTCCTCTGCAAGTCTGACCGCCTCGGTTTCATGGGTAGCAACCCGGGTTTCCACCGTTGGGATGCCATAGGCGGCGAGGAGCTGCTTGGATTCGGGCTCGGTGAGAAGGGTTCGACCGGCCTTGCGGGCAGTTTGAATAATCTCCTCGGCCCGCTGGAATGGGGATACAGGAGTATGGGAGTGTGGGGGTGTGGGAGTAGAGGTGTTGATACTCTCATATCCCCCTACCCCTGCCGGGAGGACCGGAGTTTCGTATAGACCCCGCAGGTTATAGCTATACCGCCACATGTAATTGAACACCCGGGCAGCTGTGTCCGGGTAAGGAAAAGTAGGAATACCAGCCTGGTTAAGAATCGCTGTTCCCGCTGCAACATCGGCCCCACCCATCCAGCTGGCGAGGATAGGTTTGTGGCTATTCCGGGCGTAAGCTTTCAACTGCTCTGCCGTTTGGGTCGGATCGGTCATCGCCTGGGGAGTCAAAATGACCAATAGACCATCACTATTCGGATCCTTCGCGGCAATCTCCAGGGCTTTTGCATATCGCTGAGGGTCGGCATCTCCTAAAATATCGATAGGGTTGTTATGGCTCCAGTAAACCGGGAGAAGCCGGTTAAGGGATTCCAGGGTTTCCGGGGATAATTCCGCCAGTTCTCCCCCCTCTGCGATCAGGGCATCGGTGGCAAGCACGCCGGGACCACCGGCGTTGGTGAGAATCGTTAACCGTGGACCTTGTGGACGTGGTTGCTTGGCGAGTACTTCGGCCATATAGAAAAGATAGGCAATATTATTGACGTGAAGCACACCGCAACGACGAAAAGCTGCCTCCAGGACTTCATAGCTACCGGTGAGAGCCCCAGTATGGGAAGCTGCAGCCTTCGCAGCAGCCTCTGTACGACCGGCCTTGATGACAATGATGGGTTTAGTGAGGGCTACTTCCCGAGCAGCAGAGAGGAACGACCGGGCATCCCCTATAGATTCCATATAAATGACGATACTGTGGGTGTGGGGATTGTCACCTAGGTAATAAATGAGATCCCCCCAACTGACGTCAAGCATAGAGCCAATGGAGATGAAGGCACTGAATCCTACATTCTCTTGTAAACTCCAATCCAGGATAGCTGTACACAGCGCACCACTCTGGCTGATAAAGCCGACATTCCCGGGTCGTGCCATAGTCCTGGCGAAGGTGGCGTTAAGACCGGTAAGCGGGTTCATCACACCCAGGCAATTGGGTCCGATAATGCGTATCTTCCCGCGACGTGCCTGCTCAAGGATTTGTTGCTCTAACTCAGCCCCTTCCGGCCCACACTCCTTGAAACCGGCGGAGATGATAATCGCTCCTTTTACACCGGCATCGACACACTCTCCTATGATCCCAGGGACCGTAGGTGCCGGTGTGATAATAACAGCAAGGTCCACCGGATCGGGTACCGCTCCAATATGGGGATAGGCTTTGATCCCCAATACACTATGTCGGTTCGGATTGACAGGAAAAACGGCTCCACCAAAGGGATTATGGATGAGGTTCCACAAAACGGTACGTCCGACACTGCCAGTCTTTTCGGTCGCACCGATTACAGCAACATTCCGCGGTGCGAAGATCGCATCCAGAGGTTGACGTTCATAACGCAGAACATCATGGACGGGATCCGTAGTTGGCGTAACAGGATTTTTCATAGGTTTACTCTGTAGCAGGAAAGAAGAATGGACTTTTCCATTCTTCTCCCTTCCTCTTTAAGGGGATTATTTCGTTACTATTTCCTCCCCTTCACAATAAAAATGTTGCCTAAAGGGCCGGGCGGCAACTATCTACCCTTCCAACAGGACAACCATCTGGAGCTACCCCTGTCAGTCGCTCTCAAGCAGGTAGCCCCTTCCCCTTTTCTGAGGTAGGTTTTTTCTAACCTAACCTCCTTTCCTCCCCGCATGCGGGGAGGGCTGGGCGGGGCTGTCCCTACTTTACCCACCACATTTCAATACCGACTTGGTATTATTAACCCTCTTTAGCAATTTCTTTAGCCATCAGGTAAGGGTTTTCTGGAATCTTCGCGATGCCAATCCTAGTACGGTAAGGCCTATTAGGGCCAATGCGACCATTTGAGGCCAAAGAATGCTCACTCCTACCCCTTTAAGGAAGATACCCCGAATAATGACCAGGAAATACCTCAGAGGGTTTAGATAAGTTAACCACTGAATGACTTGAGGCATACTGGTAATTGGAAACGTGAATCCTGACAAGAGCATCGCCGGAAAAGTAAAGAAAAAAGAACTCATCATAGCCTGTTGCTGAGTCTGACTGATGGTCGAAATCAAAAGTCCCACCCCTAACGTCGTCATCAAGTAAAGGACTGTGGCAAGGAAAAGCAATATCAAACTTCCCCGGATAGGTACCTTAAACCAGAACACCCCCACCCCTGTAATTAAACTTACATTGGCGAAACCAATGAGGATGAAAGGAATGGTTTTACCCAGAATGAACTCCACCGGTGTGATGGGAGTGACAAGAATCTGCTCCAGGGTACCGATCTCCTTCTCCCGCACAACAGCCATACTTGTCAACAACATGGTCGTGAGTAAGACGAGGTTGGCGATGATAGCAGGCACGTAAAAATTACGACTCTCAAGGTTTTCATTGAACCAGGCCCGGGTTTGCACCTCTATTTGCCCGGGAATTCGGACCAGGCCCTGAAGCCGCATGAGCCTCGTGGTTAAAATCTCCCGTGAGAACTCCTCGGCAATCCTGGTACTGTAATTGAGCACGATTCCTGCCATATTGGAATCCGTCCCATCTACGATCACTTGAAGTTGGGCCGTCCTTCCGGCTCCCACATCACTCTCGAAACCTTTGTTCATACGAAGCACAGCCCGGACCTTATCACGGTCTATCAACTCAATGGCATGACGCTCGTCCTGGACGAACGTCACAATATTAAAATAACCCGATCTCACAAAACGGACCACGAGTTCTCGACTGGTTACGCTATTGTCAAGATCGTAAACCGCAATGGGAACTTGTCGTACATCGTTTGTTGCAGCATATCCAAACACGAGGACCTGAACCACAGGCGACACGAATATAACAAACTTCATCCGCGGATCTCGAAAGATCTGGATGAACTCCTTGAAAAGCATATATTTCATACGTTCAAACATATCTACTCCAGCTTCTTCTTGAACTTTAGATTGGCCAGAGTTACCATGGCCGCACTGAAGAGGGTCAGGAGGCCTGTCTCCATGGCAAGGATCTCTAACCCTATACCTTTCAGGTAGATACCCTTGAGGAGGGTCATGAAATACCTGGCAGGGATCAGGTACGTGATCAGTTGAAGTACCAGGGGCATATTGCTAATGGCGTACACAAATCCGGATAGCAGAAACGAGGGCAGAAAGGTCAGTACCATAGCCAATTGGTTAGCCAAAAGCTGGTTCTTGGTCACGATACTAATCAGCATGCCCAGAGATAAAGCCCCTGTTACAAATATGAAAGCTACCCCAAAGAGTAAAGCCACATTACCATGTAGGGGAACCTGAAATACGAACTGGCCCATAAGCACGGCCAGCAGCACGTTAAACATACCGATGGCAAGGTAAGGTAGAAGCTTCCCAAGGATCAGTTCCTGGCCCTTGACGGGTGTAGAAATTAACTGCTCCATGGTGCCGCGTTCCCATTCGCGGGCCACGGTTAGAGAAGTCAAAAGTGCTGCGATCACCATGGTAATCACGGCGATGAGGCCGGGGATGATGTAATTTTTGGATTCCATGTCAGTATTAAACCAAACCCGGGGTCGCAACTCCAGCGGTAGATAAGGTGTACGCCCGCCGACTCTCTGGATCTCCTCAATGGCCATACTTCGGGAATAGGTCAAAGTTACCGCCTCGACATAGCCTATGGCGATAATCGCTGTGTTGGAATCACTCCCGTCCACAATCAATTGAACCGAAACCGACCGCCCGGACTCGATACGCTGGGCGAAATCTGTCGGAATAACGAGGGCTAGAAGGGCCTGTCCGGAATCAATGGCCCGCTCAACTTCCTGATAGTTACGGGCATACCCCCGAATTGAGAAATAGCGAGAACCGTCGAAGTGACTGATAAACTCCTGACTTATCCGGGAGTTGTTCTGATCCCAGATAACCATCGGCACATTATCCACGTCTAACGTCAGTGCGTAACCAAAGAGTACCAACATGAGTATCGGAATGGCAACGGCCATTCCGAGGCTTCGGGGATCGCGGATGATATGAGTAAACTCCTTACGGGCAATTGCCCAAATTCGCAATAACTTTGTCGAACCTTCTCTCACCTCCCTTCCCCCTTTTCCAATTTGGGAGAGAGGAGGTATGAAAGGGTGAGGATGGGGAAAAGGAGTGAGGTCTCGATCCCGGGTCGAAAGGAGTGAAACAAATACATCCTCCAGGGAAGGGGTTATTTTCTTGATATGGTCGGCCGGATAACCTCGCACGTTGAGGAGGTTCTGAACAGTTGCTGAAACCTTATGGCTCTCCCCGGTCGTGATATGCAATCCCTGACCGAACAGAGTGACTTCCTTGACACCTGCCACCTTCTCGATCTCATCTATTACGTCCTGAGGCCGTTCACACAAGACTTCTAGGATATCTTCTTGTATGAATTCGGCCTTGAGCACCTGAGGGGATCCTACGGCGATCAACTTACCTTGGTGGATAAAGCCGATACGGTCGCAATATTCAGCCTCATCCAGGTAGTGGGTGGTGACGAAGACCGTCACTCCTTTGCCGGAAAGCTCATAGATCAGATCCCAGAACTGGCGACGACTGATAGGGTCCACACCCGACGTCGGTTCGTCCAGGAAGAGAATCGGCGGCTCGTGGAGAATGGCACACCCCAGGGCCAATCGCTGCTTCCAGCCACCTGACAGAATGGCTGTTTGAGAATGTCGATGCTCCTTGAGACCGGCCATCTCCATGACCCATTCCTTACGCTCCTTCTTTTTTTCCGGAGGGATGCGGTAGATGCCGCTGTAAAAGGTTATATTCTCCTCGACGGTGAGATCCTCATAGAGCGAGAACTTCTGGCTCATGTAACCAATATGGGCCTTGATCTTCTCCGCTTCGGTACGAAGATCAAATCCGGCAACCGTTCCTGTCCCAGCAGTAGGAGCCAGAATACCACACAGCATACGAATTGTTGTGGATTTGCCCGAACCGTTGGGACCCAGGAAACCGAAAATCTCTCCTTTAGCAACCTCGAAACTGATGCGATTCACGGCAATGAAGCTACCAAACCGCTTTTCCAGGTCCTTTACGATCACAGCCTTTTCATTTTTACTGGTGTTCATGGTCCTTTTTCCCTAGCGAGGACCGAGATAAACACATCCTCAAGCGTCGGTTCGATAGACCGGATATCGAAGACTTTAAGGCCGGCTCCGGTGAGGACTCCTTTCACCTGAACCATGGTCCGGTCTGGTTCTTGGGTTACAACGTGAATACGATCGCCGAAAAGGCTTACCAGGCCGGCTCCAAACCGTTGGCGCAAGAGGGTTGTAGCTTTACGTGGCTCTGATGGGCAAACCTCGAGGATGGTTCCCTGCATCAACTTCTTCACCTCCAGGGGAGTTCCATAGGCAAGAAGTCTGCCTTTATGGATGAGACCCACCCGATTGCAGCGCTCGGCTTCATCGAGATAAGCGGTGGAAATAAAGATGGTAACTTTCTCACGGAGTAGTTGATACAGGATGCGCCAGAAGTCCCTGCGTGAAATGGGATCCACACCGTTGGTCGGCTCATCCAGGAAGAGTACCTTTGGAGTATGGATCAGCGCACAAACCAGGCCAAGTTTTTGCTTCATCCCACCTGATAAATTTCCTGCCAGGCGATTTTTGAAAGGGGTCAAATTACTGAAAGAGAGTAATTCATCAATCTTTGGATCTCGGCTCCTGCGCGGTACGCCATAGATATCTGCGTAGAAATGGATATTTTCCATTACTGTCAGGTCCGGGTAGAGTCCAGAGCGTTGGCTCAGGTAACCGATCTCTTCCTTAAGAGCTTCTGCTTCCCGAACAATATGTTTGTTCATTATCCAGGCATCTCCTGAAGTAGGATTCAGAATCGCCGTGAGGAGCCGCAGGGTTGTGGTCTTCCCGGCCCCGTCCGGGCCCACGAGTCCGAAGATCTCTCCTTGAGATACACTAAGAGTAAGGTCGTCAACCGCTCGTAAGTCCCCAAAGGTCTTTGTAAGATGGCTGATTTTAATGGCTTCCATGATATGCCTCCGATCCCCATCGACTTAGACATTCTGAGGAGCAGATTACGTAAACCTGAACAGTAATAACCAAAGGCCGTACCCATGCAATCATCTGTTCTTTAGCTTCTGAATATCAGGTAGTTCAAACCTGTTCATCTTGAAGCCTCTTTCATTTCAGTGCCGGAGACCAGAATATCTGCATCGGCGGGCATTCCAGGCTTCAGCTCCATATTGGGATTGGGGATATCGATTTTAATGCGATAAACAAGCTTCACACGCTCCTTCTCGGTCTGCACATTCTTGGGTGTAAACTCTGCTTGCGAAGCAATGAAGGAAATGCGTCCTTCATACACCTTCCCTGGATAGGTATCTGTGGTCACCCGTACCCGTTGACCTACTTTCACGCGACCCAGGTCGGTTTCGTTGATATAGGCCCGTAACCACACATTATCCAGATTACCGACTGTAACAACCGGTGTTCCGGGAGCAACATATTCTCCCGGCTCGACGTTTTTCGACAGAACAACCCCAGAGATGGGCGAGACCAGGGTTGCATAGCCTAACTGGGTTTCTGCCATTGCCAGGGCCTGGTTAGCCTGATCCAGGCGGGCACGGGCTTGGTCGATGGTCTCTTTACGGGGGCCTTTTTTGATGAGAGTAAGCGTCTCTTTGGCCTGCATCAACGCTGCGCGGGCTTGCTCAATCTGCTCTTTTCGGGGGCCCTCTTTGATGAGTTTCAAACGCTCTTCTGCTTCTTTTAGCTGGGCAGTAGCCACTTTATAAGCCGTTTGTGCCGCTTCATATTCGTTGGTGGATAAGACTCCCTCTTTGTAAAGTTTGTAACGCCGTTCATAATCTGCTTTCAAACGGTTTACCTCAACCTTCGCCCGTTGTACCACCGCTTCTGCAACGGCTATATCCTGGGGCCTTGATCCGGCAAGCAGTTCGTCGAGTTGTGCCTGCGCCTTCCGGACTGCAGCCTCGGCCTGAGCAATTTCTTCCGGTCGAGGTCCTGCTTCGAGTTCGGCGAGGGCTGCGCGGGCTACTTCAGCTTCTGCTTTACGCAAAGCAACCTGATGAACCAGCTCCGTAGGATCCAATCGGGCCACGATCTGACCCGCCTGGACCCTCTCCCCCTCTGAAACCAGACGCTCTTCCACCCGACCTGCAATCTTGAAACTTATTTCGGCGTCTGTAATTTCAATATTACCGGAGACGCGAAGGATGTTCGGCTCCTTGCTGGATCTACCCTGGATGTATTCATAGATCAGCATGACAGCGATTATCAGGATGGAGAACAAGATGATCAGCTTTTTCTTATTCTTCATGGCTGTCCCTCCTCTGCAAATACCGATGGGTATCCAGAGCTAAAAATTTGTTCTGCCTGAAGGGTTTCCTTAAAAAGGGATCCTAACCTTTCCTACCCATTTTATGTGAATAAAGATTCACAGAAATGACAAAAAATTAGTTTGCCTGAATCGCCTTACTGAAAACCTTCCAGGCTTTCTCAGTATGCTTTGTTACGTCGAACTCCCCATCACTCATATGCCAGAAGATCGCTGCCGGTTGGAACAGGCCTATAAACATCAGAGAGATTGTTTTCGGATCGATCTCAGAGCGTATTCGCCCTTCCTGCTGACCCTGGCGAACAATGTCACTCACCCTATCCAGATATCCCTGCATAATTCCACGAACTCTGGCTTTTCTCTCCGGGGAACCGTGGTAAACCTCTTCGGAAAAGATAACCAGCGGGATGGCCTGGTTTTCTCGAATCAGCTTGGCATGGCGCATCAACAATCGCCTAAGACGCTCCAGCGGGTCTATTGTCTCTTCAAAGACTTCCTTGACGTTGTCCAGGAGCCTATTTCGGATAAATTCCAGAGCTGCATCCAACACCTCGTCCTTATTCTTAAAGTGGCGGTAGATGGCAGAGGGAACCAGACCAACCCGGCGAGCTACTCCGGCTATGCTTAGCTTCCTCATGCCATGGCTGGCAATCAGGTTCAGGGCCGCCTGAACGATTTGCTCCCTCCTGATTTCTGTCCTCAGTTTTTCTATACCCACATCCTCTCCTTTTTGTGAATCTACCTTCACTTATAAAAAGAGGCTGATCCCTTTCGCTGTCAAGATAAAGATTCAAAATTTTGGAAGGATTCCCCTTTTAACCCTCTTAATCCGGCCAAATATCCGATCATGGGACTGGATTCTCCAGGCCCGTTGAAAAGTTCAAATTTTTCCTTGATACCATAGATAGTCGGTTTATATTTAAATCGATTTTGGGTTCTCAGATGATTTCAGTTTTTGATTCCTCTCAGGGACGGTGTTAAACGAGTCTATTCCTGAATCGAGAAGTAAACAAGCAGAGTTTCAAATGGGCTATATCTGGGTGGCGCTGTCTGCTGCTTTATTTGCAGGATTTGATATCGGTGCCCATTTAACTTTTGTCATCGGTTATGACTTTCCACTGGGAAAAGGCTATCACAGTTTTATTCAAACTCATGGCCATCTCCAGTTGGTTGGCTGGGCCGGGTTATTCATCATCGGAATTAGCCTTCATTTTATTCCCCGGCTGGCCGGAATCCCCGTTTCTCAACCCCGGTGGATCCACCGCATCCTCTGGCTGATGGGAGTTGGGCTTTTGCTTCGGAGCGTCGGCCATGTAGTTTTACCCTATATAACCAGAAGCACGTTGTTTGTTCTTTTCGGCGGAATGGTTGTCGGCTCAGGACTGATAGAATGGTCGGGTATTTTTGCCTATTTATTTTTGTTAAGTAAAACCCTTTACGGAGTAAAGGGGATTGACCAACGTCCGGCCTTGACATCGGTAAAGCCCTACTTTAGTATGATGCTGGTGGGCTGGCTTTTTTATGCCAGCCTCAACCTTATTTTGCTTATCCAGATGGTTTTGAGCAAAGGGAGTATGATAAGTCCGGCCTGGAACGAATTTTCCATCCAGATATTTGTTGGTCTGGTTCTTCTCCCGGTCGCCTTTGCCTTTTCGATTCGTACGTTTCCGCTTTATTTCCGCCTTGCTCCTATCGATTGGCCTGTTCGTAGGGTCGCTTATGCTTACCTTTTTGCCTTTTGCTTACAAACTGCACCTGCTTTTCCTCCCCTTTCAGATCTGATACCCCAGGCGTCTTTCTACCTATCCCAGATAGGGATGCTTCTAAAGGGGGGAGTTATCTTGTGGTTTGTTTGGAAGCTGGATATTCTCACCCGCTTTCGAGAACCCTGGACAGGTCAACGTACTTTACAACCAGCCTCAGACCGCCGACCCACCCGACCGGGTATGCCGGATTACGGGGAATTTGGTCGTTTTGAGAGACCGGTCTATGCCGCTTACGTATGGCTTGTCGTGGGGGCTTTCTTTGAGATACTTTTGGGGATTGCTACCCTGTGGGGACGCCCGGTTAGCATCGGGAATGATGTTATACGACATCTGTATTTGTTAGGCTTCATTACCCACCTGATTTTCGGTATGTCTGTACGCATGATTCCGGGCTTTATTAAGAAGAAGCGAGTAGCCTGCACACAACTGGTAGATTTTACCTTCTGGTTGGGCACTGTAGCCACCATCTGCCGTATATTTCCTTTGCTTCTCCCTTCAGCTATATTTGGAGCAGTTCCCGCGAGCGTGTGGGTCGCTAAAACTGCCTTTGCATTTTCAGGAATCATCGGATGGTTAGCTGTTCTCTGTCTAGCAGGAAATCTGTGGAAGACTGCTTCCTCATGAAGTTCAAAGATATATGACCTTGAAATCAAGGATTGATCAAGCTTAACCCTTAACCTGGCGGCCGGTTGAAATATTTTGTTGATCCTCCTGCACCTGACGAACAGGTGCTCCTTTAACCGGCTGATTGTTTTTATGTTAACCTCCTATTTTTAAGGGAAAATAAGGTGAAAATCAGAGATTTCCATTTAGAAAGAGTAAAAAAATAGTATAAAAGGCAGGTTAAAGGGTCAGGGAAAAATCGTTAGATGTAAAAGACAAGGGGTGTTTCTCAGAGTATCCTCTGCAGCTTCGGCAGAGATTCACCTCCATGGGATCAAAAGGTTTATTCTTTTTCTTCATGGAAAGATTATCCTGAGGGAGTTAAGGAGTACTCACTTTGAGTTTGGTTGACTACGAAAGAAATCCGAGATTTACTCTGGCCTCAGGGGATTGTTTAACCTTAAATTAATAATCAGGAGGTATGAAAGAGAAAATGTCGGATAAGGACTTGAAAATAGTGCAGTTTGGATTTAACTCCGACTTTGTCCAGGATCTTTATGAGCAGTACTTGAAGGACCCTTCAACGGTAAGTGAGAGTTGGCGGCGGTTTTTTGCGGGTTATGAACGGGATTTTCAGGCAGGTAATGGAGGAGCCCCTGGAGAGGGCAAAAGACCGGAGGTTAAAAGCTGGAAGCCGGAAAAAGAAGAACTATCCACAGCCCATCGTCCGTTACCTACGGGAGAAATCAAGGCCCTTCGCGGGGTTATGGCAAAGATTGCAGAGAATATGGAGGCCAGTTTAACCCTGCCGACGGCTACTTCTGTGCGTGTTATACCGGTTAAGGTACTGGAAGAAAATAGACGGATCATCAATCATCACCTAAGTTTGATGGGGCAGGGGAAGGCTTCTTATACCCATATTATTGCCTGGGCGATGGTTAAAGCCCTGAAGGATTACCCTAATATGAACTCGGCCTTTATGGTCTTAAACGGAGAACCCCATAAGGTTCAGAGGACCGAGGTCAATCTGGGGCTGGCAATAGATGTTGAGCAAAAAGATGGCTCCAGGGTTTTACTGGTACCTAATATCAAGAACGCTCATAAACTGAACTTCCTTGAATTTCTGAAGGCGTATAACGATGTGGTTCAGCGGGCTCGCTCGGGTAAGTTGACACTCCAGGATTTTCAGGACACGACTATTAGTTTAACCAATCCTGGAATGATAGGTACGGTAGCTTCGGTCCCAAGGCTTATGCCGGGACAAGGAGCCATTATCGCAACGGGTGCGATTGATTATCCGGCAGAGTATCAAGGGATGTCCGAGGAAACCCTCTCTCAATTGGGGGTCAGTAAAGTAATGACCCTAACCAGCACCTATGACCACCGGATCATTCAAGGGGCCGAATCGGGTTCCTACCTGGCTCGAATTCATCAATTGCTCCAGGGAGAAGATGGATTCTATGAGCAAATCTTTACGGATCTTAAGCTACCCCATGAACCTGTCCACTGGGAACGGGATGAG
The DNA here is from genome assembly GCA_030550175.1 of bacterium. Taxonomy (GTDB): domain Bacteria; phylum Moduliflexota; class Moduliflexia; order Moduliflexales; family JAUQPW01; genus JAUQPW01. Next base: position 37,075 of record JAUQPW010000001.1, on the reverse strand, counting down.
AATAAAGAGCTCCTGGATTTAACCCGTAGCCTTGAAGCTATAGAAAAACAGGCCCGGGTGTTACAGCTTATCAATGCTTATCGGGTCCGAGGGCATTTACTTGCAGATCTCAATCCTTTAGGTTATGAACCTCACTATCATCCTGAGTTGGATCCGGCCCAGTATGGATTGACCATTTGGGATCTTGATCGAAAGTTTATTACGGGAGGATTGGGAGGCCAGTCGGTTGCTACCCTGCGGGATATTTTGGATACCTTGCGGGAAACTTACTGTGGGAAAATCGGTGTAGAGTATAGAAATATCCAAAACCCGGAGCAAAAATTATGGCTTCAGGAGCGGATGGAGAGTTGCCGTAATAAAACCCAACTTTCCCGTGAAGCCAAGCGCCGAATCCTCTTAAGATTGAATGCCGCCGAGGCCTTTGAGAAATTCCTCCATACCCGATATGTGGGCTATAAGCGCTTTTCCCTCGAAGGGGCTGAGACCCTGATTCCTATGCTCGATGCCTTATTAGACGAAGCCACAGAACAGGGAGTGGTGGAAGTCGTGATGGGGATGGCCCATCGGGGACGATTAAATGTATTGGCCAATATTATCGGTAAATCCTATGAAAAAATCTTTTCGGAGTTCGAAGAATATATAGACCCGACCGCACCTCAAGGTTCTGGAGATGTCAAGTATCACCTGGGAGCTACCGGATTCTACGAAACCCCCACCGGTAAGAAAATCAACCTTTCGTTGGCCTCAAATCCAAGTCATCTGGAAGCCGTCAATCCGGTCGTAGAAGGAATGACCCGGGCTAAACAGGAGCGGATCGGCGACACCAACAGGAAAAAGGTCATCCCGGTCTTAATCCATGGAGATGCTGCCTTTGCCGGTCAGGGCATTGTGGCCGAAACGCTTAACCTCTCTCAGCTTCGAGGATATCGTACGGGGGGTACCGTTCATATTGTCATCAATAATCAAATAGGTTTTACCACCTCTCCGGAGCAGGCTCGTTCTACGCTCTATGCAACCGACATTGCTAAGATGTTGCAGGTACCCATATTCCACGTTAACGGGGACGATCCGGAAGCAACAGTCCATGTGGTAAAGTTGGCATTTGCCTATCGGCAAAAGTTTGCAACCGATGTAGTTATTGACCTTATTTGCTATCGTCGCCACGGTCACAGCGAAGTAGATGAACCCAGTTATACCCACCCCGTGCTTTATAAGAAAATCCAGGAACATCCCTCGGTCCGGCAGATTTATACCGAGCAGTTACTTCGAGATAACGAATTGAAGCCGGAGGAAGCTGAAGAAATGGCGGCAGATTTTCACAAACGCTTTGAACAGGCCCTGGAAGTGGTCAAGTCCCTCAAGCCCACAACGACCCCTCGTCTATCCAAGAATCCTTTAATAGACGAAGCAAAACCAAAGCCTAAAGAACTTTCAGATACAGGCGTCGAGAAAGATCGATTAATCCTGATTACAGAACGAATGACCACACTTCCCTCAGATTTTAAGCTACATCCCAAACTTAGCTCGTTCCTGGAAAAACGGAGAGCCGTCCTCACCAATCCCCAGGCTCCTATAGATTGGGCCTTTGCCGAAGCCCTGGCGTTTGGTAGTTTGCTAACCGAAGGAATCCACGTAAGGTTGAGCGGAGAAGATAGCGCGCGGGGTACTTTTAGCCAGCGCCATGCCATCCTCTATGACTATGAAACCGAACAGGAATATGTACCCTTGAACCATCTTGAACCTACCCAGGCAAAGTTTGATGTGTTTGATAGCCTTCTTTCTGAAGCAGCCGTACTCGGTTTTGAATACGGATATAGCGTTGCGGATCCTTCCACTCTGGTGCTTTGGGAAGCCCAATTTGGTGATTTTGCCAACGGAGCTCAGGTCATTATCGATCAATTTCTGGCCAGTTCCGAAGAAAAATGGAGTCAGTCCAGTGATATTGTCCTGTTACTCCCCCATGGCTATGAAGGACAGGGACCGGAACATTCCTCTGCTCGACTTGAACGATTTTTACAACTCTGCGCGGAGGATAATATTCAGGTCTGCAATTGTACAACCCCGGCCCAGTATTTCCACCTCCTGCGTCGTCAGGTCTATGATGGAACCTGTAAACCCCTCGTTGTAGCCACCCCAAAGAGTCTGTTGCGACATCCACGGGCAGTTTCAACCCTTGAGGAGATGATAAAAGGTCATTTTCAGGAAATTCTGGATGATACCCTATTGAATTCTAAAGACCCGATAACTCGAGTTATTCTGTGTAGTGGCAAAATTTATTATGAGCTCTTGCAAGAGCGGGAAAAACGTCAGATCCGTCACATAGCCCTATTACGTCTGGAGCAACTCTATCCTTTCCATGAAGCCCGGCTTCAAGAACTCTTACGAACGTATCCCAATCTGCAAGAGCTTTTCTGGGTACAGGAAGAGCCTCAAAACATGGGTGCCTGGGGTTATATAAGTCCGCGCCTGCGTAAATTACTCCGGAGAGATTTATCCTTCTTCCCTAAACTCAGAGATGCAGAACCCATCTATGTGGGCCGTCCAGAAAGTGCCAGCCCTGCAACAGGCTCTCTAAGGATTCATCAGGAGGAACAAAGACAAATTATTGAAACGGCCCTTAAAGGATAGGGAAATCAAGAATCAAAAGCCAGAGGTCGGAGTGGGGAATTTAGAATAACCTCTGATTTTTGGCTTCCGGTGTGTAATGAAAGTCAGCGTTACAATACCCCAATTGGGAGAAAGTGTAGTCGAAGGGACGATTCTGGAGTGGCACAAAAAGGAAGGAGATTTTGTAAAAAAGGATGAAGTCCTTCTGGTCCTGAGTACGGATAAAGTAAATGCGGAAGTGCCGGCTCCGGCCACAGGAAAACTCAGTCGAATCTTGTTTGCCGAGGGAGAGACGGTCCCTGTGGGGGCAGAAGTCGCCTCGATTGAAACAGAGGTAGAGGAGGGACGGGGGGAGGTGGAGATAGAGGGACGCGGAGATGCGGAGACGCGGAGACGCGGAGAGGTGGAGATGGAGGGACGGGGGGAAATGGAGGCGCAAAGACAGGAAGATAGGGAGGCCGAAAGGGTACCCCCGCATCCCGGCGTCCCTACGTCCCCACGTCCCCGTATTTCTCCCCTGGCCCGGGCTATTGCCGAAAAGGAAGGGATTCCTCTGGAAGAAATTGAGCAGAAACAGGGAAGCGGCCCGAGTGGTAGGATCATGAAGCAGGATATTCTGGCAGACCTGAAAACGAAAAAAAGGATTCAAGAAACGAAACCCGAGCCGATTCCTCCTCCCTCTCAAGTTCTGGAAGAGGAAGTGCAGAAACCACAAGGTAAGGAAAGGGAAATAATGTTCAGGCAACCTAGTATCTCTGCGATCCCACGTCTCCGGGTCTTAGGCCCCCAGCTCGTACCCCATGCAACCGCTTTGATAGAAGTAGATATGACGCGGATCGTCCGGCACCTGGAAAAAACCCAGGGAGAGAGGGTCATAAGGTCGTCTGAGTGGGTATTTCTACCTTTTATCCTGGTGGCCACGGTTAAGGCCCTCAAGCAATTTCCTACTTTAAACGGTCTTATAGAGGATGGGACGGTTGCTTTAAAGGAATTTATCCATATTGGTTTTACAGTACCTCTGGAAGATAAGGTCGTTGTACCTATTATTAAAGAGGCTCAAGGCTTAAATTTATTGGGAATGTCCAAAGCCATTGAGGATCTGATTTATCGAGCTCAAACTAGAAAACTCGAGCCTGAAGAACTCCAGGGAGGAACCTTTACCGTTAGCAATTCCGGGGCTTTCGGGGTTGTAGTAGATACTCCCCTTATTCAACCTCCCCAGATTGCGATTTTAGGAATTGGTGCAGTTAAGAAGCGGCCTGTGGTAATTGAAGATATGATCGGCATCCGTTGGATGATGTACGCTTCTTTATCCTATGATTATCGCGTGGTGGATGGAAGTACTGCGGCGCAATTTCTGCAGGCGTTTACCCGAAACTTAGAAACCATGGAGCTGGACTATTAAGTATCTATTTTGTACCTTACGGGTTCCTTCTTGCCTTACCGGAAGTATAGGGGTTATGGTGGGGATGAATTCGTAGAGCTTACAGAAGATCCCTTCATGGTCTGTTCGAGCAGGTCACGTACTTCTTCATCGCTTGTTTGTGAGAAATCCTCATACCACAGGCTGATGGCGAAGAGGGGTTCCGGAGTTGCCAGGCATACGATTTCATTTACCTCAGACCTGAGCTCTTCACAGGTTGAGGGTGAGGCAACGGGAACAGCAATAATAATTCGAGCAGGCTGCTGCTGCTTAAGTGCAGCAACTGCAGCTCGCATGGTAGAGCCTGTCGCAAGGCCATCATCTACAAGAATAACAGTACGTGCACGTACATCCAGCGGGGGACGATCCCCCCGATAAATAAACTCGCGCCGTTCAAGTTCTTGCTTTTCTTTTTCTGTAACCGTTTCAATGACCGTCTCGGGTATCTCTAAAGCCCGAATCACATTTTCATTAAGCACGCGTATACCCCCTGTGGCAACGGCTCCCATTGCCAGTTCCTCATCACCGGGTACGCCAAGTTTGCGTACGATGAATACATCTACTGGAGCCTTAAGGGCTTTAGCCACTTCAAATGCTACAGGTACACCTCCCCGTGGGAGTGCAAGTATCAGTACATCTGAGCGATTCGCATAAGTTGCCAGCCTCTGACCTAATATACGACCCGCTTCCCTTCGATCTCGGAATCGTATCTCCATACTTAATAATAAAGATCCTACATCCCGTAAGGGCGCGGAATCAGGCACCCCTACTAAAGATCTTTGTATTCCACGTAAGACTTTATACAAGATCCTTCTTTATTACATTATGGCTTAAGTACTATCTTAATGCAATTATCCATTAATTCCCTAAAAATCTTGTAACTATAAGGCGCATCTTCCAGCCTCATCCGGTGAGTAATGACAAACGAGGGATCAATATCACCATGTTCGATTCGTTCCAGCAATGGGCGTGTATTCGATATAAACCTCTGCCTCCCATTCCACCGTTCTACCCATAGGTGCCCTGGCTATCCAGTGGGAACGTTTATCATCTATCCTCCTCACAGATTCAAGATGTTCCATGAAGTGGGGTAAGTTCTCAAAGTTACGCCAAAAGCGATATAATTCTTCCGGCGATCTATTGACGGTTATGCTTTTTTCAACCTTAATGCCTTCCTTGTGAAACACACTGGCCACAGGACTTTGGGTTCGCCTACCTGTGCTAATCCCTAAGACTTCATAAACATCGCAATGCCCTGTTACACCTCGATAAATAAGAGTCCCGCCTAAAAGTGTCAGAAATAGACCCTTTAAAGAACTCCGTCTTAAACCGGAACGCGCCAGTAGAGCTCCTCCTACTACAGAGGCCCAACGTTCGGTATCGCCAACGTTGATATTACTCGTTTTGGCTTTCAGGGGCTGCTCATTGTACAAAAGATTACTCATTGCTTTGATACTTTTCCCTTAAGTCTTGTGAGTCGAGCCCGACCACGTTCATATTCACGCGAAAAGCTTCTTCGTGGTACAGACCTGGATAATGCTTCTGGAGATAGTCTATGACCTCTTCATCATTTTCAGGATCAAGGCTCCGAAGTTCTTGAAGGAAGTCCTTCGGCTTACAATAACCCGAATATCAGGCTTAAAACCGCTCTATCCACTACAAACTCTAAAGATTAAGGGAGCAAGTTCTGTGCCTGGAAAGAATGAAAAAAATACAAGGGGCCGGAATGGGGAAAGCTCGCCTGAATAAAAAAGGTGGAAAACCCGGATTAACAGGGTACCGGAAGGCTGGAACCTGTATCTTCAGTAGAATTTATTAAGAGGGTTAAATCTCCATAAGGTATCTCCATTGAGGTTTCTTTGGTAGGATACGGCATTTTGTGGGGTTTTATTTAACCCCTTCCCGGTCCTTCTAGACGGGTCGAGGGGATGTTCAAATTCATTAAAGGATAGATCAGTCCGATTGGATAGGATTCGGTAGAAACGTCTTTCTTTACCCCCCTTTTCCTCGCTTTGAACTCGAAGAAGTTCCTTTACAACCTTGACAATCTCAACTGAGAAGGATTTCTTTATAGAAAATATCGTCAGATTTTTAGAACAAGTTTAGTTAAACAGGTGGGAGGTAAGTTTTCATGGAAAAGATCTTGTCCTTTTTTATTTCTTTGATTTTCACCCTTACTTTTCTGCCCCAGGCGTTTGCAGGTTGTGATTTAGAAATGGTCCGTCACTGGGTAGTTCCAGTTAACTATATGCTGGTAAACACAAACTCTGTGCTTATTCAACGACTGGGGCATTCTAGCTTTTTGATTACCTCGCCAGAGGGTACAACCGTTTTGACAGATCCTTTTCTACCCTATATTCCAGATACCCCTCCGGATATTGTTACGGTGAGCAATCTTCATCATGCCCACGATAATACTAAAGCGGTTAAAGGGAATCCCATTCAACTCTTAGGGGTAAATCCCCGGGGGGAGTGGAATAAAATCGATGAGAAAATTAAAGATATAAGAATCTTTAATGTTTATACTCGGACCGGTGGGGGACTGGGGGTTAACTCAATTTTTGTCTTTGAAGTAGGCGAGTTATGTATTGCCCACCTGGGTAATTTAGGGCATCCTCTCAGTGAAGAACAGATTAAAACCTTGGGGAAAGTAGATATTGTTCTTATTTCGGTAGATGGAAGCTGGACGATGAGTCATAGGGATGTCTTAACTGTGATTGAACAATTGAAACCCCGGGTGGTTATTCCGATGCAGTATGATTTTAAAGGTATGATCGACAACTTTCTTTCTTTTGTAGGAGATAAGTATCCCGTACGTAAAGTCGAAAGTTCAACCCTCGAGGTCCGCAAGGCCACTTTACCGGCAAGTACAGAGATTCTGGTTTTGGGCTACCCATCCTATTGAGACACGGAGATAGGGAGACGCGGAGATGTGGAGATATTTCCCTGCGTCCCCCAAGTTCCTGTGTCTCAGAGATAGTCCTTCCTGGATAAATAAGGTCAATAGTTATGAACAGCCGCTGGTAGCTCCACAATTCAGGCATTTGTAGCAAGAACCATTTCTCACCATCAAGCAACCACAATCACTGCAAAGGGGTGCATCGGCCTGAGTTTGGAAGATTTGTTTTTCCAATATACCCAGACGTTCTTCATCTGGAGCCTCAGAACCGGGGGTGCCGTTACTCAGGGATTTAGGAATAGAAGGTTCTAGCACGTGGGTTTCTGCCTTTTCCGGTAAGAACTTTAACGCCAGCCATCGGAAAATGTAATCCATGATGGATTTAGCGAAGGGAATCTGCTTATTCCCCGTATATCCAGAAGGTTCGAACCGCATATGACTGAATTTGTTCACCAAAACTTCTAAGGGGACCCCATACTGGAGAGCTATGGAGATAGCGGTAGCAAAGGCATCCATGAGTCCTGAGATGGTAGATCCTTCCTTGGACATAACAATAAAGATTTCACCGGGTTTCCCGTCTTCATACATACCCACCGTAATATACCCCTCATGACCTGCAACACTGAACTTATGGGTGATCGCCTTCCTTTCATCCGGGAGTCGTCTACGGACCGGCTTGAAATCGACTGAGTGTGAGCTTAATTTTGGCTCAGGACCCAGGGTTTTAACCCCAGGACTTTCCTTGGAAGTACTTAAAGGCTGTGTCCGCTTACATCCGTCACGATAAATAGCAATAGCTTTTAATCCTAACTTCCAGGCATCCATGTATACCTGCCAGATGTCTTCGGGAGTTGCTTCATGGGGCATATTAACCGTTTTGCTGATAGCCCCACTGATGAAAGGCTGAACGGCAGCCATCATTTTAATATGCCCATTATAGTGGATGGATCGGGTTCCTTTTAAGGGTTTGAAAGCACAATCGAAAACCGGTAGATGTTCCGGTTTTAGCTCTGGAGCTCCTTCAATGGTATCGTTCTGGTCAATGTATTGTAAAATAGCCTGGATCTGGTTTGCAGAGTAGCCGAGTTTTTTCAAAGCTTCTGGAACCGTTCGATTGACGATTTTAAGGAGTCCTCCACCTACCAACCTTTTATACTTAACCAGGCTGATATCCGGTTCTATACCGGTAGTGTCACAATCCATAAGGAACGCAATAGTTCCCGTAGGGGCCAGTACGGTAACCTGGGAATTTCTATACCCATACTCACTTCCCAGGAGATAAGCCTCATCCCAGACCTCCTTTGCGGCCGTCCATAACTCATGGGGTACCAAAGATCGGTTGATTTTGTCTACATGTTCCCGGTGTTTTTGGATAACTCGAAGCATGGGTTCCCGATTTTTGGCATACCCTTCAAAGGGACCTATTCGACTTGCAAGGATCGACGACATCCGATAGGCTTCCCCACACATAAGCGCTGTAATAGTCGCAGCATAAGCCCTTCCCTCATCGCTATCGTAGGGCAGTCCGCGGGCCATCAGTAGCGCTCCCAAATTCGCATACCCTAATCCTAACTGCCGGTAAGCTTTGGCGTTTTTATCAATTTTCGGAGTAGGATAACTGGCATTATCTACAATGATGTCCTGGGCCAGGATCATGATATCTACGGCATGGCGAAAAGCTTCGATATCGAATTCTCCATTGTCCTTTCGGAACTTCATGAGATTCAGGGAAGAGAGATTGCAGGCGCTATCATCTAGGTGCATATACTCTGAGCAGGGGTTACTGGCATTAATCCGACCTGTGTTCGGGCAGGTATGCCAGTCATTGATGGTCGTATCAAATTGTAAACCCGGATCCCCGCAAATATATGCCGATTCTACAATCATCCGCATAAGATCCCGAGCCTTATAAGTATCCATGATCTGGCCTGTAGTTACTGCTCGGGTCTTCCATTCTTTATCTTCTAAAACCGCCCACATGAACTCATCGGTAACCCGAACACTGTGATTGGCATTCTGGAAAGCAACGCTATCGTACGCCCCTCCCGGAACATTGAAATCTCCACTGTATCCCGCTTCGATAAGCGCCCAGGCCTTTTTTTCTTCGTTGGCCTTACAGTTAATAAATCCTACGATATCTGGGTGGTCGATGTTAAGGATCACCATTTTGGCCGCCCTTCGGGTTTTTCCTCCACTTTTGATGACCCCCGCGAAGGCATCGTATCCGCGCATAAAGGAGACAGGCCCACTGGGTATCCCACCCCCCGAAAGCCTTTCCTTTGAAGAACGGAGGGTCGAGAAATTCGTACCGGTTCCTGAACCGTACTTGAAAAGCATCCCTTCGGTCTTGGCCAGATCCAGAATGGATTCCATGGTATCTTCCACCGAATTTATAAAACATGCCGAGCACTGGGGTTTGGGTTCAATCCCCACATTAAACCATACCGGGCTGTTAAAGGCCGCTTTCTGATTGACCAGAATATGACAGAGTTCCTGGTAAAAGGCCTCTGCATCTTCGTCGGAGGCGAAATATCCATCCCGGATTCCCCAGCCGGTAATGGTACGAGCTACCCGGTTGATCAAAGTCTTCACACTTCGTTCCCGCTGGGGGGTCCCCAGGGTACCATGGAAATACTTCTGGACCACAACGTTGGTAGCCGTCTGAGACCAGGTTTTGGGAACTTCAACATCTTTTTGTTCAAAGATTTTTTCTCCCCTTTCATTGGTAATGAGAGCCGTCCGAAGTTCCCATTCCAGTTCATCAAAGGGGTGAATGCCAGGTTTGGTAAAAAATCGTTCGATTTTTAAACCCTTCCCAACAGACCCGGTGATAGAACGATTCAGAATCTCTAGGTTTCCTTTAAGACCGTTGTTGAATGGCTCCATGATACCCCCTTCTCACAAGTGCCAGACCTCAGGCGTCAGAATTCAAAAGGACTTCTGACTTCCGATTTCTGGCTTCTGAGTAAATATCCATAATTGGGACTTATCTATTTCCTTTTGTATTCGCCGTTTTTGTACCGCCTCTGATTCTTCCATGAATTCCTGGACATTCTTGAACTGTCGGTAGACAGAAGCAAATCGGACATAGGCGACTTCATCCAGCTCTTGTAGCTTGTCCATGACCATTTCTCCAATAACGCGACTGGGTACTTCAATAGGAAAGTTATTATGAATTTTGGTCTCAATCTCCTGGACAATGGTTTCTAAAGTTTCCATGGGAATCGGACGCTTCTTACAGGCCATCAAAATTCCATTTAACAGTTTGTCCCTATTAAAAGGCTCCCGGCGTCCGTCTTTTTTGATCACATAAACAGGGGCCTGTTCAATGGTCTCATAGGTGGTAAAACGATGACCACAACTCAGGCACTCCCTCCGTCGCCGAATGACACTGCCCCCCCTGGCCGAACGTGAGTCGATGACCTTATCTTCATCTTTTTCACAAATAGGACATCTCATATCGGATAAAAAAAAAGAGAAAATATACTATATATAGTATACTTAAATGTTGGTATATCAACATATTCTAATAAGAAGGAGTTTGTCAAGTTAAAAAGGAAAAAACTTTTCTTTTTAGAGAAGTCGGGATAACGACCTTACCTGAGAGTCAAGGGGTAAGACCCCAGGCCCCATGATGGAAATGAGGTATATAAGGATAAAGACTGCCCCCACCCTGGCCCTCCCCGCGTGCGGGGAGGGAAGGGGCTGCCTGCTTGAGGCTTGAGGACCCCACAGGATCGCCTCTATCCAGGATGCAGCCCCTTGAGAGGGGATTGACAGGATGCAACCTATTCGATCAGAAGTGGTATTGTTTTTTGCATTCTGTTAATTCTTTATGTTCATAAAGAATTGGTATAAGCACATTAAACTCTCACGAGAAGCTGAAGAGGGCCGAGGAGGAAATGGGCGATTTTTTAATTGGGCCGGATAAGGCTTTCAGTTCTTCTTCTCAGGAAAGGGAAGATGTTGAAGCCCGGAGGACGATCTGTTCATTTTCTGTTTTTTCAAAAACCTCCCATAAAAATTTCAGGAAGTTTTCTTTAATTTCCATTTCCGGCTCTAATTTAAGGAAGGAGCAGGCTTCGGCGGGAGTGAGGCTGTGAAAGAGGCCTTCTATCCGAATTTTCTCAAACTGAGAAATGGGAGCTACCGGATTCAGAAGGGTTGAGTTCGTGTAATAAACTTCTCCCCGGGCAATATCCCCTTTCACAAAATGTCCGGATTCTGGAGAAGCATGTCGGAGGTCGAGCCTGGCAAAACGTTGAGCAACCGGTTCTTGGGATAATCCGGTAACCACAAAGGGCATATGATGCTGTTTGGAGAGTTTTTCGGTGATCATCTTGAGGTGGGACATGATCTTTAATCCCAATTCCAGGGTTTCTTTGGATTCATGGAGTTCGGCCCCCTTGTGAATCTGAACCATTTCATTTAGTCCTGCAACACTAATCAGGGAGAGGGCTTCTCCCAGTCGCAGATAGCTTTGCCCATCCTGTTTCATCATGAGAATTCCCAACGAACCCTTTTCTCCGGCTGCCAGGAGCTTTTCAATAAAGACCCGTTTCTGCATATGGGCGGCTGCCACCACTTCCATGGCTTCTGTAAGTCCTGTAAAAAGGTGGAGATCACTTCCTCGGGCCCGGTAGGCAGTTCGTGGTAGGTTAAGGGTCACATTTTGGATGGCAAAGTACCTACTTTTCCAGGGATGCGGATATCCCTTCACTTCTTGCTCTTTATAGCCTGCATAGATTCTTCGGGATTTCTTGCGGTCAAATACAAAACGAACTTTACCCCTTTGAATGGCCAGGATACCGGCAAGCTCTAAGAATTCCCTAGACTGAGGAGTATGAAAAAGTTCTTCGGTAAGGTGGAGAATGGGGATTGGCAGTGGAAAGGTTCTACCCAGGCCCTCGCCTTCTATAAGTACTTCCAGAATGGCCCGAAGAAATCTTTGGGATTGGTCCAGGTAATCCAGATACATTTTACCTGTGTATTCTCCACCTGGTCCTATGGCTGGAGTATCTTTCAGGTGAACAGGGATATCCCAGTACAGATTCAGATCCGTGGAGACCGTAAGGCCTCCATGGATAATGGATTGTCGAGATAACTCGAAGGCGAGGGCCTGGGCGAGTTGTTTAACTTCATGGTCTGAAAGTCCGGTGAGGTAAGGAGCAAACAAGACATTGACTGCATCCCATTCCACCGAGCTCGAAAAGTGTCCACGTAGGGCTTCTGTAAAACCAACCAACTGAGAAAGTAAGGCTGTTGCATGTTTGGCAGGTCGTGCCGAGATGGTCTCTCCGGGAAGTTTAAGACCGAATTTTTTTACATACTCTACCGATTGGCCCGAAGCATAAAGTCGATCAATGAACCCTAAACCCTGTAGATGGATCTCGCCGCTTAAATGGGCATCGGTCACTTGTTGTGTAAAGACATTTAGGAGGGCATAATTACGCTTGATGCTCTGGGCCAGAGCTAGGTTCGTTGCTTCAGGTCCAAGGGGTGGATGATCGTTTTCCCCATAATACTGGTGTAGAATCATTCGATCGACATCATAGAGAGGGACTCCCAAACGGGTATGCATTTTATGGGCCCTCTCCAAACCCAGCTCGACCAGTTTGGCATCCACCAATTCCCGAACCAGTGCGCTGGTTAAAACTTTTATTTTAGATCGGATGATTAACTCTTCGATCTCTTTACTGATTCTTGCGGCAGTATCCGGGTCTGTATAAGTTTCTCGAATGAGTACGTAGGCGATCTGTTCCCGGTCCCAGGGAACTAAATCTTCATGGGAGGTTCGTATAAAAATCGGGGATTCCATGGATCAGAAGGCAAAAGACAAAAAGCAGTGGCCCATCATTTGCTCTCTGCTGCCTATGCCTGTTACCTTTTACTCCCTTCATTTACCATAATCCGACCTGTCTACCTGCCAACATCGCTACGAAAAAGCCATAAAAAAGAGCACAGAGTAAAACCCCTATTTCCCGCCACAGGGGGGGTCTAAGCTCTTTAGGTAAGAGCTTTCTATTAACGAGAATGATATGGATCGAAGCAATAACAAATACAAGTCCGGCCGTGTTCGCTCCGATCAAAATTAAAATGAAAGGTTGGGCTAAATTGATGGCAATACATCCCCAAAGGGTGAAAATAGCGAGGAGGGCATAGTACAAAATCCGAACATCTTCCCGGCACCATTTTCTAACGCGATCACTTACCCAAAGCGCATCTGTGGATTGGCGGATATAGCCATCGGAAACCGATAGTTGAGTACTGAAGAGAATCCAGAACCCGTTCAAAGCCGTTAGAATCCAAAGGATTTTTCCACCGATCTTTGCCAGTTCTACGGCCTGGAAGTTGGCGACCGACCAGCCTCCTATTTCAGTACCTTTAGGAATTAAAGCAGTAGCCATATTGATGGTTAAAAACATTCCCATTAAGGAACCTCCGACGAAGACAACCCCTTGATCGGTAGTGGCATATTTCCACCAATCGTTCCATTTGCGGAGATTTTCAGGGGTGATTCTAAAGATTTTACCAAAGGGAGAAAGATTAATCCTTCTTCCCCCTACGGCCCCCGGGATAAAACCGACAACACCCCCCATTCCAAAACCCTTATCCCGAAACCAGTTGGTGATAGCACAGTTTATAACACCTCCTGCCGCAGAGTAAGCCGCGAAAGCCCCCAATAAAGCCCAATCTGCACCAGGTGGAATCGTCCCGAATTTGAATAGGGATAAAAAGGTCTCTCCCAACTGGGCACGTGGTGCTGCAACGAGGACATTGACCGCAAGCAAAAAGGCAAAAATCATGAACAGAAAAAACCAGGAGACTTTTTCAAGGGTCTTTTCTATTTTTCCTCCTACGGCTAAGGTAATAATAACAATAAAAAAGGTTATGTAGCCCCAAAATAGAACCGTTCCACTATCTTCTTTCCCTGGCGCTCTACCCAATGCAATGGCTGCCAGTGCTGTTGCCGCAGACAAAGCCCATCCCGGCCACCCAATTTGGAAAAAGCCTAAGATAGTGTAAAAAACTCCCCAAAATTTACCCGGTTTTAGTCGCATGAAACCACTGTAAATAGGTTCCCCGGTGTACAAAGTATACCGTATAGCTTCCATATTGAAAAGCCCTTGTAAGATAGCAGCGACCGTTGTGATCCAGATAAGTTCTACCCCGTATTTTACGGTAGCAGCAGGACCTACCAGCCACTCTCCACTTCCAATGGAAGCTCCTAAAATAATAGCCCCCGGTCCTATAACCTCTAGAATACCCTTCAAACCAAAGGGAGGAGGCGTGGGTAATTCGGCTACTTCATAAGATGGCAATTCTCCGGCTTTAACCGGTCTGATTTGTTCAGTAATTCCCTTATCTTCTTTAGCCATAATAGAAGTTTTGCCCTATCAAATAAACCGAGAACTCCAGCCTTTTTGGCTCTATAAGTTCCCGTTACTTTTAAGGACTTCTTTTTTAGTTATCGGTATAGTTCCTATACCTTCGCATTTTTTCTAAACTGTGGATTTGGTTTGTCCACGAAGAGTATGGAATCAGGAAGATAAGGGCGTATAGATTTAAACCCTCCCATACTCCCAAACTCCTATACTCTCATGCTTTTCATAGTTCTTCTTAGTCCTTCAGGGATTAAGAGTTAAAAACGGCAAAAGTATAGTATTTACTTTATTCGGTTATTGTAATGGTGATCTTGGAAGTATAAACTGACTTTAGTTGGCTGATAGAATTTTTGTCAACAAATTTCTTTGTCTCCCTTGCTTGCATGGAGGGGGAGACTTTACTTTATATTCGTTGATAGACCTGTAGAGGTCAGTTTTTTTATGTAAGAGGGGAAAATCGATTCCTGATTATTTAAAATGAGGGATAGAAGAGCCAACTTTCTTATCATCCCATTAATCGTATCCTTGCTTGCCCTGGGAAACTTTTTCACTATCTTTATAGAAAGAATAGAAGACCCGTCAGACCCTTTTACTGATTTTTATTTCAAATTATCCTTTGAAAAGAATATTCTCTTTTTCCCCCAAAGCTTATTTTACTACATGTCTTCCATAGAAGATCATGAATTACTCCTGTCATTATGGAAAGAGAAAAGAAATCCCATCTGCCAACCTTCCTTACAAAAGAAACTCATGGCTTTCACAAACCTGGTTGGGTTGTCTGTTCCAACGATTATTTTATCTATCAGCTTAAACATCCCTCCTTTTCTACCTCCCCGATTGGTTATTTCCTCTTTAAGTTCTAATACTTGTAGCATTATCCGTAAAATTCCTTCTCCTGAAAACATTTCTTAAAACTTAAAATAAGGTCTTTATCTTCCTTCACTTTGTCTCTTAATAGTTCAATTAACCGTCAACCCGTTTCAAAAGTTCATATCTGAGAATCAGTAGCATAGCGTTCTACAGTCTTTCTGTAGCAGGCAGAGTCCTGGCCCTTGCTCAGAAGAAACCGATATGAACTTATGGAACCTGGGATTGATCACGAAGAGGTCCTGCTATGCCCTGGATACAAAATTACGATCCTTTTAATAATTGGATTTTATCCACCATTGTCGCGGCTTTACCGGTCGTTGTTTTATTTTTTTTACTGGCTGTAATAAGGACTTCAGCCGCTCTGGCTGCTTTTGGTGGCGCCATCACAGCCATTTTAGCGGCTAGCGTAGCCTTTGGGATGCCCTGGCATTTATCCATCTCTACGTTTTTTTACGGTGCTGCTTTCGGTTTAGTCAAAATTGCCTGGATTGTCTTTGCAGCGGTTTATCTTTACGATATTTCGGTAGAAACAGGTAAGTTTGAAATTATGAAGGAATCTGTAGGAGGTATTTCTGCAGATCGAAGGCTACAGGCTCTCTTGGTAGCTTATTCCTTTGGAGCTTTTATTGAAGGGGCTGCCGGATTTGGAGCTCCGGTAGCTATTTCGGCAGCCTTTATGGTAGGTCTTGGTTTTGAACCTTTTTATGCAGCGGCCCTCTGCCTCATCGCCAATACTGCTCCAGTAGCCTGGGGAGCCATTGGAACTCCAGTTCATACCTTGGCGGCCGTCTCCGGACTTCCAGAGTCCGACCTGAACGCTATGATCGGTCGAATTCTTCCCATCACCGGACTCATCGTCCCTTTCTGGCTTGTAAAGACCATGGTATCCTGGCAAGAGACCTTTGAAGTTTTCCCTGCTATTTTTGTAACCAGCGTCTCCTTTGCAGCGACCCAGTTCTACTGGTCTAATTATGTAGACAGCAACCTGGTAGATATTATAGGAGCTATTGTTTCTCTGGTTGCCATGATTATTTTTCTCCGGTTTTGGCAGCCGAGAACCCTCTGGCGTTTCGAACATGAAAGGCATATGGAAGTATCTCCGCATAAATATACTACCGGAGAAGTTCTGGTGGCCTGGCTCCCCTTTTTCATTTTATCTATTATGGTGTTGATTTGGGGGCTTCCCTCTATCAAGGCACAACTCAATAAAGTGACCTACACCTTTCCCTGGCCAGGGCTTAACGAGGCGGTAGCCAGAACCACACCGGTAGTCCCTAAGTTAACTAAAGAAAAGGCAATCTATGATTTCAACTGGCTATCTGCCACCGGAACCGGATGCTTTATCGCGGCTATTATATCCGGATTTGTGTCAGGCTGTTCTCCGGCTCAACTGGGGAGGATCTTTAAAAAGACGGCGAGGCGTATGAAAATGCCCTTGATTGCCATTTCCTCTATGTTAGGACTGGGATTTGTGACACGATACTCCGGACTGGATGCTGTACTGGGTCTCGCTTTTACCCGGACCGGCTGGCTATTTCCCTTCTTCAGTGCCATGCTGGGATGGTTAGGTGTAGCTCTGACCGGAAGTGATACGGCCTCCAATGCGCTCTTTGGGAGTCTTCAAAGGATTACCGCCGAGCGACTCGGCATGGATCCCATCCTGATGGCCGCTTCTAACAGCGCCGGGGGTGTTATGGGCAAGATGATCGATGCTCAAAGTATTGTAGTATCCACCGCCGCGACCAATCAGGTCGGAAATGAGGGTAAAATCTTTCGATTCGTCCTATGGCATAGTGTTGTTTTAGGGGCTATTGTAGGACTTATCGTTATGATGTATGCTTACGTTTTTCCACAACTGGTTCCCCACGGATTAAATTTTGTTAAATAAACTGTTAAACTTTACAAGGGCAACAGGGGCGCGGATTTAAGTTCTCTGCCCCTTCAAGCTTTCTAACTCCTGCGACTCCCCTTCCCTCCCAGGGAAAGGGAAAGTCAGGATCCAGGTCATCTCCGGGTTCCCCCTTCCCGATGCGGAAAGAGGGTTAGGAGGTATAGGTACCGGGATAAAGGTAGAAAAACTTGACCCTGGGAGCGCAAGGGTCTTGTCACTTCCCTTTCCCCTCTCCTGAAGCTTCAGAAGAGGGGGAGTGAGGGCATAGGTGCCGGAATAAAGCTTGGGAAATTGACCTGGAGATGTGCCGGTTCCCCTCTCCCATAGCGTGGGAGAAGGGTCTGGGGTGAGGGAAAGAAGAATCTGTTATCCGCCTAAGAGCTATCCATAGGTCGCCCCGCTGGGGCTAACCTTCTTATCCTGGCGGGAGGTTAGGGGGTTAAGAAAAACCTCTTAGAGTTACGAACCGCATATCCCGGATTTTTATACCTGGATCGGCAGGGAGGATAAATACCGGGGTTACAAATCCTTATAGTCTAGGGTCCACCGTTCATAGAACGACTAGCCGACAATGTCCTCCCCTCCATCCACCCGAATCACGTTTCCGGTCATCCAGTAGGTACCCGGCTGGCTAAGGACCGCAATCGCGGCTGCGACATCGGCAGGGGTTGTCAATCGTCCCCCGGGATTTCGTTCCTGGGCGATTTTGATCATTTCTTCGTTACCTGGAATTTTTCGTAAGGCAGGCGTATCGGTAACCCCTGCCTGGATGGCATTAGCCGTAATTCCCATCGGAGCCAGCTCCAGTGCCAATTGACGGATATGAGATTCTAACGCGGCCTTGGCAGCAGAAACAGGTCCATAGGTGCGCCAAACCCGGTGACCCCCTGCACTGGTCATGGCAAAAATCCGCCCACCTTGGGTCATAAGTTTCCGGGCAATCAAATCTTGAACCCAATAAACCAGGCTATGGGCCATCACGTCCAGGGTCATATCCATCTGGGCCTGGGTTACTGTATCTTGAGGGGAAGGAGCAATAAAGGCTTTCAGGGTTCCAAACGCCAGGGAATGAAGGAGAACCTTAATGGTGGCAGACCCGCCACTTTCCTTGAGTTTCTCCTGGATCTGGTCGAGAACCTCTTTTCGTTTCTCTGCATCTGCGGCATTTACATTAAAGAATATGGCCTCACGCCCCATTTCTTTAATTTGACCGATAATCCGCTCCACATTAGGTAAAGTCGCTTTTCTATCCAGGTGAACCCCAAAAATATGCATACCGTTCCTGGCAAGTTCCAAACTGGTAGCTTCTCCAAATCCGCTAGAAGCTCCTAAAATAAGGGCCCAATGATCAGCAAGGGGATTTTGTAAATTCATAGCTTTAGCCTCAACAACCCCGAAGCCTCCAAAGCTGTAAGCGTAGATAAATGGATAAATATACATCGAACCAGTGGTTATCTATATTCGTGGAGGGGATAACTCTGTGTTCTTCAGGGTTACGTTTTATTTGATTTAATAATGCTTCTGAATCTCAATATTATCTATCGGACAAACCTCCAGGCAGAGATCACACAGCGTACACTCATCCTCTGCCATCTCATCACTGAAAACTTTACCCGATTTCATCTGAAAGATATCTACCGGGCAGATCGTAACACATTTCTTACAACCCGAGGGACATTTTGTGTTATCAAGATGAACCGTTATAAATAAACCCATTCCCCACGCTCCTGCTTATCTGTTCTTCTCAACTTATTTTTATTATTTTAATCAGGAGAGGAAAGAACCTGCAAGAAAAATTTGTGTCAGAATATTTTGAATATTTTTTTCTTGATTTTTAATTTATTTTCGAATACACTGTAAGTTGTATAACAAGAAAAAGATAAGAAGTGATTCACCAGGGAAATACATGCGAAGACCCGTCATTGTTGGAAATTGGAAAATGCATAAAACTTCTACCGAAGCCGAAGAACTTGCAAAAGCTCTCGTCAACCATCTCACAGACCTTACCGATGATAGAGAAGTAGTTCTTTGCCCCCCTTTTACCGGATTGAAAGTCGTGTTTGAGGTTATCAAATCCAGTCCTATCAAGCTGGGTGCACAAAATCTTCATTGGGAAAAAAGTGGTGCCTTCACTGGTGAAATTTCTGCCTTGATGTTGAAAGATGTAGGATGTAGTTATGTTATTATAGGACACTCGGAACGCCGTACCTACTTTTGCGAAACCAACTCAACGGTTAATAAAAAAATTTTTGCAGCCCTGGACCAGGGGCTTATCCCTATTGTTTGTGTAGGTGAAACCCTTGAAGAGCGAGAAAAGAATCAAACCTTTGAGATTATTGAACGTCAAATAAGAGAGGGGTTGGTTGGATTAACCCATTCGCAAGCTCTGCGGCTTATCATTGCTTATGAGCCGGTATGGGCCATTGGTACGGGTAAAACGGCTACCCCTGAACAAGCCAATGAAGTTCATACGTTTATACGTTACTTGCTGGCTAAGAATTTTAATGAAACCGTGGCCTCTGAGATCCGAATTCAATATGGCGGAAGTGTAAGGCCGGATAATATTAAATCTCTTATGAGTCAAAAAGATATCGACGGGGTTTTGGTAGGAGGAGCCAGTTTGGATGCCGATTCATTCACCAAAATTGTAAAGTTTAAGGAATAAATTTTATGATTACGTTTATTACCATTATTCATGTATTGATGAGTATCATTTTGATAGCTATTGTATTGTTACAAACAGGTAAAGGAGCGGATATCGGAGCTGCTTTTGGTGGAGCCAGTCAAACCTTATTTGGTGGTGCCGGCCCTGCCAATTTTTTAAATCGGGTAACAACCATAGCGGCTGTGATTTTTATGTTGACTTCCCTTGGACTTACCCTGCTTTCGACCCACAGAGCGACTTCTTCTATTGTTGACAAGGCAAGGCAAACGCAGCAGAGTCCGGTTCAGGAACAACCTTCAACTCCACCTCAATCCAGTACTCAAGAAGAACAGCCGCCTCTGGAAAATCCTTCCAATAAGGCGGCTCCTGTTGAGGAGAAACCTGTTGCCCAACCCTCTACTTCTCAGGAAAGTAGTGGATCAACCCCTACCGGTACGGAAAGTAAAGGGACTTCAGAGCCTTCCCCTTCAGGATCCCAGGAACATTAACGACGTGAGGGGATGGAAAAGGTTTAAGGGTTAAATATTGCTCATTGAAACTTCAAGTAACCTAACTTAGTCACTAACCGATCTTTAAAAGGAGATTTCAGGTATGTATAAAGACTTTAGATCCTTCATTTATCCGGGACTGTTGATTGGGTCAGCTATCTGTGCAAGTATACTTCTGGTTTCCCTGGGTGTAGTAGGACTTGGTTATGGATTACATACCCTCTTTTCGCTCTCTCTTTTCCAGGGAGTTATCGTCTCTTTAATGATTACTTGCTTTTCCGGATTAACACTTTCCATCGTTTTTCTGGCAAGAAATTTAAAAAAGACCATCGAGCATTTCTCGGTACTGCAACTGGAGGATTCTGAAGAAACCGAAGGAGAGGATTACGAAGAATACAACGAGGATGATGACATCTATGATGACGAAAAGGATCTTAATGAGTTTTTGAGAAAAATTAGTAAAAGTCGGAAAAGTGTCACAAGAAACGATTTATGTCCCTGTGGAAGTGGGTTGAAGCTTAAAGATTGTTGTGGGGAGTTCTAAAAAGAGACAAAATTTTATCCTCAAAACTCTTTAAGTAAAGTTTGTACAAATTGTTGAAGCTGAGGATGCATGCCTGGATTATCGGCGATTTGATGAAGGTCCTCCTTAGGGAGGACCTTTAAAATTTCCTTTACCATTTCTCGGAATTCTTCATCCCCCTTGGCAGTAAGGTTTAACAAAACTTGAGGGGTCACTCCCAGATTAGCAGCTATATCGTTGAGGAGATCCGATACCTTCATTTTACGAACAAAGTTTTTGTCTTCTCGCCGGTTAATTTCAGTGAGTGCCGTATAAGCGGCCTCTCGAACTTCCAGCCTTTCAGCCTTTAGGAGAGGCTGAAGTTTTTCGGCAATCTTACGATTCCCCATTTCTCCCAAAGCTTTCGATGCTGCAATTTGGACCCAACTGTTATCATCTTGTAAGGCTTCAATAAGATAATCCAGGCTCTCCACGGCCTTCAGGCTACCCAAAGCAGAAATAGCTGCACTTCGAACAATATGGTCTGGATCCTTTAAAGCCTCTATAAGCAGAGGAACAGCTTCTGGAGGCTTGATTTCACCCAGTAGACTCACCACCTGTCGTCGAATATATCGGTCTTTGTGATGTAATCCGGCTATAAGATGGGGAAGGACACTGACCGGGTCTATCCTTTTCAAGGCGGAGGCTGCCCGTGAGCGGACTAAATAATCTTCATCACTAAGGGCTTCCACCAACTCAGGGATAACTTCTTCAGGATGTAATTCCTCCAGAACTTCGGCAGCTTCAGCCCGGACTTCTTTGCTCGGATCCTTTAACATTTTGGCCAGATACTTCAGAGCCATACCGGTCTTTATCTCCCCGAGGATGTGCGTTACAAACCATCGTACCGAACTGTCAGGATCTTCCAATAGTTTAACGACAACAGGCTCTATTTCTGCGGGATCAACTTTTTTTAGTAAAAGTGCAACTTCTAAAGCAAAGGCAGCTTTGTTCCTTTCTCCTGCCGCAAGATTAAGTAATTCCTGAACCAATTTCTGACCCGATTCCATACACTAAATTTTTCAAAAAGAAGCGTTATGGTATTCTTAAAGAACCTTCTACCACTGAATAGAAATGTCGTATAACCTGCAGGGCCATCACCCAGGGTTGCCCTTAAACAGGACAGCTACAAAGGGCCACCCCCATACGCATCAAGCTAAGAAGGGAAAAGCCTTATTTTTTCAGCCCGAATACTCCCCTTGTCCCCATACGCGCCAGGTTAAGGCGCCCCTACCCTGTTCCTCCCCCGTTTCACAGGAGAGGGAACTTCACTTCAAAGTTCCTTCCCCTGCAAAGCGGGGGGAGGTCAGGAAGGGGGATGAATCTCTCTCTTATCCTGGCGCCTATGCCCCCTTTCCCCCCTCCAGGGGGAACAAGGGGGATCTAGACCCAGGTCTAATCCTTAACTTGATGCCTATGGACTGCCCCTATAGTTTATGCGATGTTTCAACGTAGAAGCTATTATACCCTGAGATTCAGATTTTCAGTTTTATTTATATCTAACCTTCCAGGATAAAGTCAATTTTTAATTGTAGCAATCCTGATGATCTTATAAAAAAGAGGTTTTCTACTTAAACTTTTTTAATAACCTAAAGGTCTGGGAAAGTCCCATCTACTAATGGAAATGGCTCCGACTTAAAGTAATTCCCAACTCATTTAACTACAAGTTAGTATAAACCGCAAACCGGGACTTTAAAAATTTTTTCTTTTCACACTTCGTATTTGATTTTTAACCCCCACATCGGTTAAACTGAAAGAGATCTGGTCGTCAATCTATTTTATAGTAGGAGGAAAAATCCAAAGAATCGGTGATAAGCACAGGTCCTATAACCGTAGTTACTAAAGATAAGTTATGAACCGTAAAATTTTATCCATGCAAGAGGCTATTGCACAATTTGTCCGTGATGGAATGAGTATTGTTGCAGGAACGGCTTTGGAATCCCTGATTCCGTTTTCAGCAGGGCATGAGATAATCCGTCAGGGTCGGAGGGATCTTACCCTCATCGGACCTATCTCCGATATTCTCTTCGACTTGCTTATAGGTGCAGGATGTGTACGAAAAGTTGTAGCCGCCTGGGTGGGAAATGTCATGATGGGATCCGGTTATAATTTTCGTCGGGCGGTTGAAGAAGGGATTCCTCATCCTATAGACGTGGAAGATCATTCTAATTTTACCATAGCCCTGGCTCTCCATGCCGCTGCCTTGGGAGTCCCTTATCTACCCACTAAAACAGCTCTGGGGTCTGATCTTCCTGTAAATCATCCCGGGATGAAGGAAATATGTTGCCCCTTTACCGGTGAGAAGCTTCTGGCCGTTCAGGCGATTCATCCTGATATCGCCATTATCCAGGTCCAGCGTTGCGACCCGGAAGGTAACGCCCATATTTGGGGAAATACGGGAATTACCGGAGATGCAGCCCGGGCCAGTCGATCCCTTATTTTAGTTACAGAAGAAATTGTGTCTCCCGACGTTATCCGGAGTGACCCGAACCGTACTCTCATTCCAGGTTTTCTGGTCTCGGCTGTAGTTGAAGAACCCTGGGGCGCCCATCCTTCTCCGGTACAGGGTTATTACAACCGGGATCATGGGTTCTATAGAGACTATCATGAAGAAACTAAAACCTTGGAAGGCTTTCAAAAATGGTTAAATCGATGGGTTAAAGGTATAAAAACCCGGCATTCTTATTTGCAATTGCTGGGGGAAGATCGCATTCAGGAGTTAAAGGTTAAAAAGGAGGCCTTATCGGCACCAGCCAACTTTGGATATTGAGAGGGGAATTGAAAATGGAAAGTTGAAACCTTTAAATCTGCCGGTTGCAATTTTCCATTTTCAGGTACAATACATGAATTATACTTTACCAGAACTTATGGTTGCGGCAGCCGCTCGGGAGATTAGAGATGGAGAGATTATTTTTGTGGGTACAAGGCTTCCCTTGTTGGCCTTTGCCCTGGCTAAAAAAACCCATGCTCCTCGTGCCATAGGATTTTTCGAGAGCGGAATTATTCGAGATACGCCGGCTCAGGAAGTCTTGTACACAATGGGAGATTCTCCTAATATTTTAGGAGCCATACAATGCGGGAGTACGCTGGATCTCATGGGGATGATGCAACAGGGTTGGGTCGATGCGGGATTTATAGGGGGAGCCGAAATAGATAAGTATGGAAATCTAAATACCTCTTATATCAGCGGTAAACCCCCTCCCAACCATCCGAATCCCGGCTTCATCCGTCTCCCAGGTAGTGGAGGAGCTTGCGATATTGCAGCCTTAGCCCGGCGTTTACTTGTCATCATGCCCCATGAAAAACGGCGGTTCAAAGATCGGGTGGATTATATCACCTCACCCGGCTATGGAACAGGAAGAAACTGGCGAGAAACGGTTGGACTACCCTGGGGAGGTCCCGGTGCAGTCATCACTACCCAAGGAATTCTTAGATTCGATCCGGTTACCAAAGAAATGTACCTGGCTTCAAACCATCCGGGTATCCCGGTGGAAGAAATTTTAGCTAACACCGGATGGGACCTTAAGGTGGCTTCCGATCTGAAGGAAACCCCACCCCCGACCCGGGAAGAACTGAATTTTATCCGGGCGTATGATCCGGCTGGATTCTGGACCCGAGGATAGTTCTGTAAATCTAAATGTTTATCCTATTGACTCCCTACGAGGGACAAATTAGTTTTATCAGAAAAAACCTTTCAAAGTTTCTTTAAACCCAGGGAGGTTAGCGTATGCATCAAATCCAGGTCGAATTCGTTGGGCTACTCCCAACCTTTTATCGCACAACTGCCCATTGTTGTTCCACAGACTACTTTAAAGCCTGTGGTATCAATACCGACATAGATCAACTCCAGGATTACCCACCGGAAGTTATAAAGAACCAGGAAAAGGTTGCTGCCCTATCCCATCAACTTCTCCGTGACTTCGGTGAGGAGGTTAAGCCTCTGGTAACGGGTTCCGTTTCACTCCGGGGCTTCTGGCTTACTTTAAAGCATCGATTAGGAGGAGATCTGGCCGTTATCATTGATAACAAACGAATACTCAAAGAGCCCTTTGACTATCCAACCCTTAAATATGCCATCCAGGAAGAGCTGGCTATGTGGAGGGTATGATACAAGGAGTGAAGAAATGCAATGGATCAAAAAGTGGTGGAAAAACTTCAAAGATTTCTTCTGGGGTCTTTTTATCTTTGATCTCTACCGGGCCACTCTTGAAGAAAAAGTTAAATATGAAGAGGTAATGAATATTGTTCTTCTGGGGGAATTGTTGGGAATTCCCCTTATGAATTCCACGGTGACGCTTCGGTTGTTACCCTATTTATTTCCAAAATTGAAAAAGTGGAAACAAAATCAGCTTCGAGAAAAGGATATTACCGAGTTCGTTCCAGAGGTCCATTAAGATAAAACCCCCATGAATATCACCGCTTTCCAGGTCGTTGTATATTTATCTTTTCTGTTTTTAATCTGGTACTTTATTGGATCTTATTTAAACCAAAGGCAAAGCCATCAAATTATCCGATGGATTCAGGGAGGATTGGGTATCCTCGGTGAGGGAATATCGGTCCGCTGGTTGAGCATTTCCGGTTTTCAAATTCTGGTGGAAGGCCCTCTTCCCCCTTTTAAAGGTATGGCCTTTATGGTGATCCTGGAGCCGAGGAGTATGTTGTTGGCCTGGCTCTTTCATCGGTTGATGGGGCGAAAAGGCTTACTCAGCATTCGAGGAAACCTTCTCAGGGAGCCGAATTTAGAATTTGAAGTTTTTGATCCTCAAAATCGGATCGGAAAAGAAGCTCTACAAACCGTAACCCAAGAAAACTGGCTCTCTCAAGAATTGGAAAATACTTCTTTCGTATTAGCCTTCCAGCAGGGGAATCATCAGGAACGGCTTCATAGACTTTCTTCAATCTTTCAACCCTGGGTTCCTCATCTTCTCCGTATTTCTATCCGAAAGAACTTTCCCCACCTGCTGGCCAGCTTTTCTCTTTCTGAATTGAAAAAGAAGAAAGCCGAAGATCTCTTTAGTTTTCTAAAGGAGCTTGGGGGGCTGGTACAGGAGTAGGGAAAGGGAAAAGATAAAATAAATTTGTTGAGTTCTTTCGCACAAAAAGGGGATCAGGTGTGACATTCGGCGTAGGGGATGACCTTCAAGATTTCTTGTAAGACCTCGCGGGAACAATTTCCGGTAAAGGTTAAACAGAGAGTCCTCTGAAGTACCTCACAGGGAAGGAGAATCTGAAGTCCTTCTTCCCATCTTTTTTTAAAGACCCCCCGGGTAATTTTTCCAAAGGTTTGGGTAGCGGCGTGTTGACCGATCCATAAGATACCCTGAGATTCAATCGGTTTCAGAACCGGCTTAAACCGTTGCGTATTTCCTTTTTTGATCTGTAGAAGAAGTTCCAGACTTAAAGATCGCTGGGGATCTGCCAGAAGGTAGGTGGCACTTCCCGATGTAACCCAGGAAATATTTTGAGAGGTAAAACTGACGTCCACATCCGGGGGGGTCAGGACATCCACCAATTGCCAGGAATCAGGTAGAGGTAAGATGAGGAAGTTGGTAACTCCGAGAAAGAAATTGTTGGCAGCTAAGAGATGTTTTTTCACCCTGGACACCGGCCATCAGAAGTCAGAATTTCTTCTGACTTCTGGCTTATAATTCATTCCAAAAGGAGGGCACATAGCTGAACATATCTTCAGAGACTTTTTTAATCATTTCTAATCCAACGACCTCCCGGGGATACAGAGGGATATAGGCCCGAACTAAGTCGCCGAGGTCCTTCTTAATGGTTCTCATGTACTGGATTTGCTCTTCATATTTGTTCTTAAGATATTCTTCTCCCTGGCTGGCTTCGACGGTTTCCCGGCTCAAGATTCCATTTACAATGACTCCGCCCACTGGAATATCGTAGGCTTTAACCATGGTAATGAATCTTTTGACAACAGCGATGGGGAGGGCCAGAGGGAGAGTAACGAAAAAGAAGGCAGTTATATTGGAATCGATCAAAACGTTTTTGACTTTTAAAAACCGCTCGTTCATCGAGATGAGATCTGCCATCAATGGATCCTTTTTGACCTCTTCCATGACCTTTTCTTTTCGAAAGGATAACTGGACCCTCATGGAAAGGGCTTCTTTTCGGCTCTCGATCATACGACCCAGCCATAGTCCGTAAATTTTGCTGAGTCCGATGAGACGGACGGCGTTTGCTACAGCGGCCGTATCAAAGACGATGCGGTCATACTCAGATCCCTGCTGCAACATAATATCCATCATTTTATCGAACATGGCCGATTCTTCAAAAGCCGGATTCGTCACTGCAATATCAACAAAGGGACCTGCATCTACCGGAATATCAGACCATTTAAGAAACTCCCGAACCCGTTTTCCAATATTCTCGCGATACCGTTCAACGATATCCTTGGCATCTACTTCTATGGCATAGAGATGAGAAGTACCTTCGACCCTTTTGATAGTGCCTCCGGTTAGATCCTGATTAAAGACACTGGCCAGAGAATGAACCGGGTTGAGGGAAGCAAGAAGTGTTTTTTTACCTTGCAGGGTGGATTTATAGGCGATGGCCGCGGCTGAGACGGTTTTACCAACCCCCCCTTTCCCGCCTGTAAAGATAAACTTAAGATTCGGTTTTTCGGCAAGTAATCGTTCCAGTGAGGTCATTTATAAATATCGGGATCCAAAATCAAATATCAGGGGTCAGAATGATTCTCCCTTCTGACCCCTGAGGTCTGATCTCGAACCTTAGAATTTAATTTTCGAGTGGATTAAGTCCTCTGAAGCAATTTTGATCATTTCGAGTCCTTTAGGTTCTCGGGTGAACATGGGTA
Organism: bacterium; assembly: GCA_030550175.1. Classification (GTDB taxonomy): domain Bacteria; phylum Moduliflexota; class Moduliflexia; order Moduliflexales; family JAUQPW01; genus JAUQPW01. The sequence continues at coordinate 9,453 of JAUQPW010000001.1, read as the reverse complement.
CTGCCGCAACAATATAATCTCCAAACTTTTCCTTGATAACTTTTAAGTATTGTTGTTGCATAAGAATTCTATTTCTCAAGAACTCGCTCAGGTTAGGGTTTTGTAAAAGCTCAACAGGGTAAATCTGGTTAACTACCAGACCCGACATTTCAATACCCAGGTCGTTAAACATTTTCAGGGCCCTTTCCGTGTCTACAATGGCCATGCTTTCCGGGATTAACACCATAAAAAAAGCTGTCCGTTTTCGGTCTGTGATTAAGTCGGTAAAGTTTTTTATTTTGTTTCGAATATCCAGGAGTTCCTTCATGACCATATCTTCGGAGGCCTGTCCACCACCTTTCAGAGTTGCAGCCACTTCATCATATTCAACGACCTTTTCCCGAGCTTCTGTAATTTTCTCAATCCATTTTGAGAGGATATCGGCCATGGCAACCATTCGAACCCCATGTCCAAAGGGGGGCATATCAAAGATGTAGATATCGAAGTTTTTCTGAGCTACCAGTTCGGCCATGGCATCGTAGGTAGCCGATTCATACATGGCCGGTTCCGCAGAGGTAGAGTCGATATACTCTTCTATTTCTGCAGGGACTTCATCTAAACCATACATGTCCTTGATCTTTTGCTTAACCTCGTTTTGATACTCGGCCACCCGCCGGTCGGCATCAATTTCAACTACATATAAGTTCGGTATAATTTCTGTAACTCCCTTACCGAAGAAATCCCTTTCAAAGATGTCCGACAGAGAAGCCTGGGGATCTGTACTGAAGAGAAGGGTTTTTTTGTTTTTAACTGTGGCCATATAGTAGGCCAGAGAAGAACTGCTGGTTGTTTTACCTAGTCCTCCTTTACCGGCGAAAATGACAATTTCGACATCCCTACGCCGATCAAAAAACTCACCAAGTCCTTTCATTAAGAATTCATGGGTTATCCGTTGTCTGTTGTCCGTTGTTTTTAATCCTAAAAGTCAAAGTCGGTCTTCATGTTACGATCGTAGCCCAAATAACCGGTTGGGGAAAGAGGTTTTGAGCTTAGTCTTTTAGGTCTGTAGGTCTGCAACGAATAACGGACAACGGACAACAGATTAAAATATGGCATCTGTAAAATCTCTTTCCCGAAACACACGCATCTTCCAAGATTTAATATTAGGAACCGCGTAGGGCAAAATGCGCAGTGAATAGTAGGGGGGTAAGACGGGGATACCGAGCATATCGCCCAAAGTAATGAACATAAACAGATGTTCTAAATACATGCGGGTTCTTAAGGCCGACATGACATGGCCGTGGGAAGCCATCCCATAAAGAACACCTTTTGCAGCTTTTTTAAAACCCGTTTTTTCGGAACCCTGTTCCTTTTCTTGTTCTTTTTCTTTATCTTTCTTTTTCCAAAACATGTTTAGTAGAAATAGGCTGTGGGCAGTAAACTGTGGGCAGCTAGAAGCCGTTGTCTGTAACTCCAACCGTTCACTACCTGTTGCTCACTGCCTACCGCTCATGGATTTAAGCACTTTCCCTTGCCATGGCCGGCGTGGGTTCTGCCTTGAATCGAAAGTACGCTTTATAGGTATAATAAGCCATCCTTAATCCTAAAAGGAACAACATAACGCCTACGAGAATGAAGACGCTATTGAGCAATACTGATATGGTCGGATAAGGATAAGGTGCATCCGGGGAGGGTTTTGCTAAAGGTCCGGCTACCTTCAGCCCGAATTTGGTGAATTCCTCTACTCCCAGATAGCCCAGCACCGCTCGGGTGAAGTCATAAATTTCCCAAAGGAGTGCTGCCAGGGTGGTTATAATCATAAAGGTTGCCGGAATCAAAGTGTAAATACTCGGGCTTTTGACTCTGGCAAGATGAATGGTAATGAGCATAATGGCCAATCCGGCCAGGAGTTGGTTAGACCCTCCAAAATATAACCAGAGGTTGATCCAGCTTCCCGTAATGGCGAAGATCCAGGGGATGAGAAGTCCGACAAAAGTGGCCGGATATTTTTGTCCCAGTATATTTTGGCCGAAAACTTCTGCCGAAATGAGTCGCCAGAACCGGGTTACTAAAGCCTGAACAGTTAAGGCATAAATGACCAGGACTACACCAAAATAGGTGGTAAGAAAATTCTTTACGGCCTCTCCCCCTCCAAAATAAGCCGAGGTTAATTTAACGGCTCCATAAACCCAAGATCCGATGTTACGAACTCCTCCTGCCGCTTCAGCCGCTACCTTCATTTCATCGTTGGTCAATACCATATAACAGGATACTGAAGCCAGAGCCAGTAATCCTTCCGAAAGCATAGAGCCCGCCCCCACCGGATGGGCGTCCGTCTCGATATCTAATTGTTTGGATGTGGTAGAGCTCCCGACCAGACTATGCCAGCCCGATATGGCTCCACAGGCGATAGCCACAAATAAAATAGGCCACAAGGGTCCTACATTGGGATCCGGATAAAATCCTTTAAAAGAGGCCTGTACCAGGGAAATATTCGTTATCGGAGAAAGAAGAGCTCCGATCAAAATCAGGATAATGGCTAAATAGGTGGGGAAAAACGACACGTAATTAACAGGCTGAATAAAGACCGGCATAGGAAGGATAGAACCGGCAAATAAAATCCCACAGACTACCACAGCCCAGAAAGCAATGGTCCAGTTCCCCAGAAAGTTTGAGGGTATGGGTAGAAGTCGTCCCAGAAAGATACTTACCACGATAAGAACCAGCGCAAGAATAGTTACCCGAACTACATTGATTCGATATTTGTAGAGGAGTCTTCCGGCTAAAATCCCCGTTGCAAAGATGCCAAGGGTAGCTACGAAGGTGGTTGGAAAGATATTCCAAAAGGTCGCAACCAGATAGATAAATACGGCGGAGATAATGATCATGTAAAAGAGCAGAAAGCCCAGAAGAGTATTTCGTCCCTTAGGTCCCGTTAACTCATAGCTGATAGGTCCAAAGGACCGACCTTCGTTTCGGACTGAAACCATAATCGCCCCGTAATCCTGGAGCCATCCGATGAAAAAATTCCCCAGGATGATCCAGATTAAGGCCGGTAACCATCCGAACGATAAAGCCACAAAAGGGCCTAAAATTGGACCCAGAGCGGCTATGCTCTTAAATTGATACCCCCACAGTACATACTTGCTAACCGGGAAGTATTCAACTCCATCCATATACATATGGGCCGGGGTCGTCCGCTTTGGATCCGGTTTCCATACCGTCCGATCATACCACTTCCCATACACCCGGAATGCAATCCCGTAGGCGATGATTGCAAAGACAACGAATATGAAAGGATAATTGGCCATATCCCTCCCTCCTGCTTGAAGGTTTAGCTTCAGTTATTTATTAATAAATAACTTAACTGGTTTCCCTCCCCCATCTTAATAAGAAATTTCAGAAATTTACGATATAAAACTTATCACCTAATTTGTCATTATGTCAAGCAAAACTAAGGAAATTTGAAAGATTTAATTGACTCTTTAAAAAAATTTCTATAAATACCGTCCCAGTAGGGGTAGTTTTTATACCCCTTCGCTCTAAGGATATTTAATTACCTACCAGTAGCTCCAGAACTGCTTCGACAGTTTATAGGATATTTCCATGGGGAGGAGGTATCAGGTCATTTGCCTGTAATGGCAGATGAGCGATATACATCCCTTACAGACCTGCCATGAACGGTCAGGGTATTCATCTGATTCTTGTTCGCCATGGAGCCACAGGATCTTCGGGATCACAACCTTACTGGGGGCAGGAAGATATACCTTTAAATGCCATAGGTCTACAACAAGTTGAAAAATTGGTTAGAGGCCTTCAGAACCTTAAATTTCATGGGATCTATACCAGTGATCTCCAGAGAGCTGTACAAACTGCAGAACCCATCGCCCGTGTTCGGGGTTTAACCCTGCAAACTACCTCCGCTCTTAGAGAACTCCATTTCGGTGAGTGGACCGGATTAACCTATCAGAAGCTTCTGGAGAAAGATCCTGAAACCTATGAGAGGTGGTTGCAGAGGCCTCTTCAGGTTCGACCTCCAAAGGGTGAAAGCCTGAAGGAATTAAAGGATCGGGTGTTGACCTGGTTTTATGCCATGCTAAAAACCCATCATCTAGATGAAACCGTCCTTCTGATTGGGCATTCTGGTTCGCTTAAAATGATCCTATTTGAAGCTCTAAACTTGAGCCTGACTTCATTCTGGCGGATGGAATTAAGTCCTGCTTCCGTCAGCAGATTAACTTACTATGAAAATACCTTTGTGGTTCATACCTTAAATGATACCTGCCATCTTTGGTAGAAGGCAGGTATGGAAGTATGGGAGTGTAGGGGTATGGGGGTGTGGGAGAAGGGGAGAATTCCTCTGCTCCTTTACTTTCCTCCTCCCCTGCTCCCATTCCTATTTTTATGGGTGAGCTGATTCTTATTTTAGGTGGCGCTCGAAGTGGGAAGAGTCAACAGGCTCAAAAATTAGCAGAAGCCTACGGGCAGAAGGTCTGCTATCTGGCTACCTGTATCCCAGGGGATGAAGAGATGCGGCAGCGGGTTCTCCTGCACCGAAAAAATCGCCCTTCCCATTGGAAAACTGTTGAGGAAGCCACGGAAATTATCCCGGTTCTTGAAAAAGAGTCTCTAGATTCCGAAGTGATTCTATTAGATTGCTTAACTTTATTTATTTTTAATCTTATGGAAATTTATCCAAACGAAGCAGAAATTTTATCTCAGATAAAACGTTTCTGTGAAACAACTAAAAAAATTTCACCAACGGTCCTGGTAGTCTCCAATGAGGTAGGGGGGGGAATCGTCCCGGAGAATGCACTGGCACGGAAATTTAGGGACCTGGCCGGACTGGCCAATCAGTTAACGGCCCAGTATGCCGACTCGGTTTACTGGATGGTCGCCGGAATACCGGTCAAGATAAAATAAGGACACGGGGACGGGGGGACGCGGAGACACGGAGACGCGGAGACACGGAGACCAACTTCTTGCAGTGATCTTTTCCGTATCCTGCATCTCCACATCCCCGCGTCCCCCTGTCCCCATGTCCCCGCGTTTCAGAATATCCATGATACGATTCCTGCTGGCACTCCAATTTCTAACCATCATCCCCCTTCCTATAAGAGGAGAGATAACCGATAAAATGCTGGGAGAATCCCTGGTTTACTTTCCCCTGGTAGGTATTCTGTTAGGGGTTATTTTAGTGGGATCTCATTTTGTTCTGGCTCTTTTTCTACCGGAGAATATTGTTTGCGTATTTTTACTACTCATCCTCATCCTCCTTACAGGAGCTCTACACCTGGATGGATTTGCCGATACGTTAGATGGACTTTTCAGCCGGAAAAGCCGGGAGGAAATGTTACAAATCATGCGAGATAGCCGGTTAGGAACCATGGCGGTCCTGGGTTTGATTATTCTTCTTCTCTTGAAATACCAGCTTTTATATACCCTTTTGGGTAAAGGAATGAATGCCGCTCTTCTGCTTATGCCTCTGCTGGGACGTTGGGGAATGGCTGCAAGTGCCAGCCTGGCAAAGTATGCCCGGTCGGACGGGGGAGTTGGGAAACCTTATACAGAATATGCAGGACTTCGGGAATTTATAATAACGACCGCTCTCACCTTTTCAGGTGTGGTTCTGATAGGGGGAATTCGAGGAATACTTGTTTTTATATGTGCTGCGATTCTGACCGGAATCCTTTTCAACTTCATATCCAAAAAATTGGGTGGTATGACAGGGGATACTTACGGAGCCTTAGGAGAAATTGTAGAAGTCGCCGTGTTATTGGGATATGAGATATTCGGTTAAGTAGATTTGCCACTCTTAAATAATCGAAGGGATCTGCAAAGGGAATTAAATTCCCCTGGTTTCTGGGTGAGCTTATAGATTTTTAACGGTTTTGATTTGGAGAAGTCGGGAACTGATCACTTTAATAACCTGAAGTCCAATGGCCGGGCGATCCATGAGGACATGCTGGAAGGCGGAACCTTGTAGAACTAAGACATAAACAGGACCTTCTAAAGCCGTAACCGTTGCCGTTCGAGGAACTTCTCCGAGGACTCCGATCTCTCCAATACAGGTTCCTTCCTTCAATACATTAAGGACTTTCTTACGCCCATTTTGGGAAGTATGGACTTCCACCTTGCCGCTAATTACAATATGAACCTCGTCTCCGGGTTCTCCTTCTCTACATAAATCTGTACCCTTTGGGTAGATTCGTTCTTCCGCTCGTATGGCCAGTTCCTCCAAATCTTCGGGTCTCAACTGTGCAAAGAGGGGAACCTGATACAAAAGGGCCATCCGCTCGACCAGAATAAGAGGAGGTATGACCAAGGGATCCCTTTGGGAAGAGATAACCTGCTTAATCCAGTTTTGCACGAGAGGATGGTCATCTTGAAGACCCTGCTGCACATATTCCCCGGTTAACAGACCCTTCTTCCGAAGGATACCTAAAGCCGTCTGTCGAACTTTCGGGTCCGGATTCTTGAGGGTCGGGATCAGAAATTCAGCAAAAGTCTTATTTTCTATAAAACCACAGGCATAAAGGGCTGCAGATAGAAGATTCCCTTGAGCTTCGGCTAATATAGCCGATAAAGTAGTTTCCAAAGGGATCTCGGTGCTTTGAGGGGTAATACGTAGGGTCAGGCTTTCCAAAATAGTATCGAGATCCAGAATGAGTTTTTCATCTTCGATTCCCTGCAAATCTTGAAGAACATTTCGGATATTATCCAGATCTCTATTAGTTATGAGATCTCGTAAGCGTTCAACCTTAGACTCGTGTCCTAACAGGGAGAGCGTTTCCAGGATATTTTCAATCTCCTGAAAGATTTCTACACTTAAAATATAGCGCAGATAATCTGTGGAGATGTGATAGGGATGGGGAAGATCTTGCAGCCATTGATTTAATTTCTGAGCCTTATGAACATGTTCCCGAATCTGGGCCCACAGAGTTCCCCCTTTATCGGTGATCTGCTTTAAAATACGGAGATGGTCCTCTTGAGATATTCCATAACGTTGGCGAATCTCTTTAAAGAGGCTTTCATTACCGGTACCACTCAGGATGTAACCTTCCAGAATAGTTCGATAGTTCTCCAACTGAAAATTCTTCTCAATAGAATGCTTATAGTTGGGATCAAATAACCTTCGATCTTCCTGGCTGAGAGAGGCTATGACGCGATCATGATCACTTTGTGAGATCCCTAACTGTTCTCGTAGTCGCTTTAACAAATTGAGATCCTCCTTAGTTGCGATCCCATCCTGAACCATCTCTCGAATCGCTTCCTTATAGGCATTGAGACGCTGTTTAAATTCTTTTTCTCGCTCGGTATGAACAAAATAAACCTCCCTTAAATCCTCGGGAGGAGGGGTATCCCCCCAGGTCCATCGCCGTAAGAATCCCTTACCGAAACGCTCCTGGATAAAATCTTTTTCTTGGCGGTTAAGTCCTTTCCATAGCAGGGCGGTAGAGGTTACAATGATGGCGAATTTGAGAATTTGATAAAAAAACGGATAATTTTTGAATGTAGGAGCCCCGGCAAAGGTGTAGAAGAGGTTAAAAGCACAGAAAGAGGCCAGGCAGAGTAATTTATGTCGGATTGGATCCTTCTTTTCCTCAATTTTTTCATTGGTGGATTTCCATTTAATGAGCAGACGCTCTAAAGCCAGGAAAATCCCAAAACTTACCAGGGAAAAAACCAGAAGGGTTAAAGGGGCTGCCAACCATTTAGGAATATAGGGGAAAAAGAAAAAACCCGGGTCGGTTATTTGATCTGCCAGATTAAACTCTTGCGTCCAACGTCCACTAAAATAATACGTCCAGGTTCCGACATATAGATAATAGTAAGTGTAAAATCCCAGTACGAGTCCAGGAAAGGCAAAGTAAGCAAACCTTTTCGAGTTTTTGGTTTTTTCCTTCCAATAGTTATTCTCCAGGTCAATATCGGGACAATCCTTCTTACAAGCTGTACACGGTCTGCAAGCTGAATTAGGCTCGTCTTTCAGGTTATTGGGTTCACAGTAAATTTTCTCGATCAAACCCACCGGGCAAATAAAATTACACCAGGTTTTTCCGGTATAAAACAACCCGGTTAGAAAGGCTGCAACGGCCATAAAAATCAGAAAGCCAGAAAGCCAATAAATATCTGCGTTGGTAAAGAGAAGTCGAAGGGTTAGGGCCAGAAACATAAATTCAAAGGTAACGTAGTAATAATTTTCCTCAAACCAGGGATGAGCTTTCGGCCTTTTGCTGCGGGGAATTCTCTGACCTAATTTGGTAAAGAAGGCAAGGGGGCATATATCTCGCCAGGCATGATATCCTACCAGAACAATGAAAAAGGGTAATGAGGCAATAATTACCGTCCAGACCAGGCGTGGCCCGTTCGGTGATAAGAGCGTTAAAGGAACAAGACCCCCAAAGACCATCAGAGCTATCCCATAGATAGCCAACCAAAAAGGTCCAGATCTATTTGCCGATATAATCTTCACAATAGTCGTAAAATCTTAAGGAAATAAATTAAGAAACTTATCTTAACCATCTACGTCTAAATCGTTAGGATTACCGTATACAATTTAGGTTAGATGCTTAAAAAACTACCCAAAGTCTACACTATGGAAATAAAAGGTGTCAAGCTCTTTTCGCACCTTCCAAGGTCTTTTTTATTTTTTATTAAAACCCTAAGTAATCTCTTTTGCCCATCGGGGGGTTTTAATAGAAATAGAAATTTCTTATAGAAGATTTAACACTCTTTTCTTTTATAGAAATTAATGTAGATGAGAACCCTAGTATTGGAATAAAAATTCCTAAAATAAAATCCCTATATAGGTTAATGGGGAAAATTTTGTAAAAAAGTGAGAAAAGTCCTAAGAAATTTAACTGGATTTCAGATCGGGGCTTTTTATGAAATACTTTACATAATGTTAGGAATTTTTTTACTCTAGGAGAAAGAGCTTTCCCAGAAAATATCATAAAAAGATTTTTTTGTCTTTTTTTAAAGACAAAAGGGGAATTGGTAGAGGTAGATTTTGCGGTTTCGAGGAATTCTTAAAGAGAAGAAAATTTCCCACGTTTGGTATAAAAAAAATTGGATAAAGTGCCTTCCTCTTCATTCAAATTTACCTCAAATCCTTGACAAACTGGTTTTGTAACTTTTTCCCTTGTTTGTCTTTATAAGAGAGACTTATTTCATCCAAAGTGAAGACACTCTTATCAACTTTTTATTTAAGAGGTTAGAGGATAAATTTATTTTATGTTGTCTCTTTAAACTATACTTTTGCAGGCCCTATTCCCAGGGCTTAGGTTAGCCCCTTTGAGATCAGAGTCTGAGAACAAGAAGGTCTGATTTTGTGGGGGAATAGGCGGAAGAAGGAATTTATACCGGGTAATTTTTACAAATACTGAATGGGTTATGGCTCTAAACTGGTATGGTTATTGCATTTAAAAACTTCGATGGGGGTGAAGGGAGGAAACTGCTAACTCACCAAGA
>JAUQPW010000054.1 GCA_030550175.1 bacterium | reverse complement strand
ATGGAATTATGTAAAAAATCTCCCACCCTTCCACCCTTCCACCATTCCACACCTCCACCCTTCCGCACCCCCATACTCCCACACCCCCACACTCCCATACTTCCATACTCCCATACTTTCATACTCTCCTACTCCCACCCTTCCACACCTCCATACTCCCACCCTTCCACACCCCCATCCTCCCATACTTCCATACCCCCACACCTCCATACTCCCACCCTTCCACACCCCCACACCTTTATTCCTGGCTTTTGTCTTTTGCCTTTTGCTCTTTGCCTTCTGCCTTCCTATCCAGGCCGCTCCTGCCAAGATTATAGCAGAACCTGATTGGAAGTACAAAACAGAAGGGTTTGTGGTGACTGTCTTTCCCTTCGACCTGGATGGAGATGGAAAAAAAGAAATTATTGTCGGCTCTGATACCCTTTATGTCCTTGACTATTCGGGTAATCTAAGTTGGAAATGTGAAGAAGCTTGCAGGCAGGTTAAATACTTCCGAAGTCTGTATGTAGCAGATTTGGATGGCAACGGACACGGAGAAATTTTAGCAGGTTCTGTGGGGGAGGATCCCGACACACCTTCTCTTTTTGTTTTTGATTTCCAGGGACGGGTTTTATGGAAAACCAGGATTCAGGGTGAGGTGACTACCCTTTATGCCATGGATTTAAATCAAGATGGAAAAGCAGAGATCCTGACAGGTTCCACTGACGGAACGATCTATGTCTGGGATTATCAGGGGAACCTACGGTGGAAGTATAAAATGGAAGGATCTGCCGTAACCCTGACTGCCTTTGATTTGGGTAAAAAAGGACAACCGGCGGTCCTGGCAGGATCAGAAGATGGATCGGTTTATTTGTTCGGAAATAATGGAGAACTTCGGGATCGCTTTCCGGCAAAAGGTTCTATTTTGAGTTTGTATGTGGCAGATACGAAGACAGGGGAAGGACTCACACCCGGCTCTACTCTCATACTGGTTGGATCGCTGGATACTACCCTTTATGCCCTCGAACCCAAAGAAAACCAGGGGACCTTCTCTTTAAAACTGAAGTGGAAATTTGAGACTTCAGGAAGTGTTAATGTAACCTATGCCTTTGATCTGGAAGGGGATGGGTCTAAGGAAATCCTGATCGGATCAGGTGATCATAAAGTTTATGTTTTGGATGAACAAGGACGGCTTAAATGGACTTTCACCACAGGAGGAGAAATCACAAGCCTTCGAGCCTTTGATCTGGATAGGGATGGTAAAGGAGAAGTTATCGTAGGATCCAACGATCAGCAGGCTTATATCCTGAACTACCTGGGAGATCCTAAGTGGAAGTATGAAACTTCAAATTTTATCTCCAGCGTTTCTGGAGTGGATATTGACGGAGATGGTAAAGGAGAGATTGTGATAGGATCAGATAAAATCTATGTCTTCGGTTATCCTTCCCATCTGGTGACTTACGGTCCTGTCTGGAATTATGAAACCAAAGAACCCCCTTCGGTAATATCTCCTGTTGATTTGGATGGGGACGGAAACCTGGAAATTCTTATAGGAACCCTGGGGGGTGAACTACATGTATTGGATAATCAGGGAAATTTCAGGGGCTACTATCCTAACCTGGCTTCACAGGAATCCGATGAACAGGAAAAATCTTCTCAAATTTTGCAAACCCCTTATCAGTTCACACCCCAGGGAGGACTCAAGTATCCCTTTCAAACCGAAGAAAGCATTACGACCCTTTCGGTTTATGACCTGGACCGGGATGGAACGGATGAAATCATCGTAGGATTAAAAAACGGAGAGGTGATACTTATTCAAAATGAGGCCGAAGCCTGGAGATATCGGGTACCCGGATCTGTATCTGCTATTTTAGTGACCGAACTGGGGAAGGATAAAACACCCGAAATTTTAGTGGGCTCTGAAGATGGGACCCTCCAGGCCCTGGACCTTCAAGGGACTCAAAAATGGAATTATCACACAGGTGGGAAAATAAATATCCTCCTGGCCGAAGATCTGGATGAGGACGACGAAAAAGAAATTCTTATCGGGGGTGACGATAATATCTTGTATGTGCTGGATGTAGAGGAAAATACCCTCCAACAGGGAAAACTCCGGTGGTACTATGAAACCGGTGGGAGCATTTTTGATATAAGCGCCGGAGATTTGGAGGCAGATGGTGAAATTGAGATAATCCTGGCCTGTCGCGACGGAACCCTTCATATTCTCAACCATCAGGGTCAACCCAAGAGAGTCCAAAAAATCCCCAATCTTAATACTTTTTATCCGGAGGATCTGGAGGGAAATGAAACAATTGAAATCATCACCGGTTCGGGGGATGGGACCCTGGCTGTTTTTGATACCCGGCTCAACCTTAAATGGAGTCAAAAACTGGAAAAAGGGATAACCGGTCTTATTGCAACAAATTTATACGGTGATCAGAGGGGGGTGATCCTGGTCGGGTGTCAAGATAAGAATTTTTATATTTTTGACTCTCAAGGGAAGTTAATCTGGAAATATAGAACCCCGTGGGTTATTCAGAGTTTACAGGCCCTGGATGTAGATCAAGATGAAAATGTAGAAATCATTCTGAGCTTCGAGGGAACTTCCAACGTGCTGACCCTGAGTCGTGTTTATAACTTACCTCCCTTCATTCGGGAAGCCAGGGTGGAAGCCTTGGGAAAGGATGAATATCGTTATACCCTTCAGATAGGGGATGTAAACGGAGGCTATAGCCAGATAGGACTTGAAGTCTACAGCCCTTCTCGAAATCTTTGGAGGTCGGTAGGAGAACCCAAACTGGCCGAGTCCGGGGATAAACTCACCTGGCAACTTTCGGGTCTTTTTACTTTTTGGGATCGGGGATTACCCCATCGATATCGCTTCTTCTATAATGACCAGGGGTTAACTGGCACCTGGGGAGAATTCCGGGGACCCGATATCCCCGGTATTCCCTGGTATACGTATGGGATGATCCTTTTCCTATCCTTCGTTGTCTTATTCTTCTTAATCTGGAACTGCCTCTACAGGTTTAAATCCTTCAGGGATCGATCGCAAAAAGTAGAGGGCTGAAAGTAGAAGGATCGAAGATCCAGAAGAGTAACCGGAATACCCGTTTATCTTCAAATCCCTTTCTACCTCCAACCTTCCGCTTTACCTGCGACCTACTCTTCCAGCTTGACCCGGTTAATCAAACTTCCGACTTTCTCAATTCTTACCTCAATCGTATCCCCCGGATGCATGGGACCAACCCCGGCAGGAGTTCCCGTTGAGATAATATCTCCAGGTAAGAGCGTCATAGCCCGGGTAATGAAACTGATCAACTGGGGAACGTTAAAAACCAGGTTGGAAGTCCGGGAAGATTGCTTGACCACCCCATTCTGAATCAACTCTATTTTTAAATCTGAGGCGTCTATATCCGTTACAATGTAAGGCCCACAGGGGGCAAAGGTATCAAAGGATTTTGCACGTGCAAACTGCCCATCACTCCTTTGAATATCTCGTTCCGAAACATCGTTGCAACACGTATATCCTAACACATAATCCAGAGCTTCCGACTCTTTAACATAACGGGCTTTTTTACCTATGACTACCCCCAGCTCTGCTTCATAATCGGTACGTCGGGAGTCCTTGGGAATAATAATATCCTGCCCGGGACCAATAATGGCGCTGGGAGCCTTAAAAAAGATAAGAGGAACTTTGGGCAAAGGCATTTTGGTTTCTTCCGCATGGTCTATATAGTTAAGACCAATGGCAACCAGTTTACTGGGAATAATGGGGGCTAAGATCTCGACATCAGCCAGGTTATAGGTAGTTTGAGTTACGGTATACTCTCCGAAAATATCCCCCGAGATCTCCCGCACCTTGTCGTCTTCGACCACACCATAGGCTATTTTTCCATTTCGACTAAATCTGGCAATTTTCACGTTGTTTCCTCCTGTTGTTCAACGAAGTTTAATATCAAAAATCATCTTTTTAATCGGTTTTAAACAAATTCTAGGGGAATTAATAAGTGAGAAGTCTGAGATTGTCAAGGGGAAACTTTGAGGAGTATCCGTATCCATTTAATGGGTGGAAAAAGAAACACCCCTGGGAGACTTCAGCAGCAGCAACCCCACGTCAGTCCCCCCCCTCTAATCCCCCCGTATACGGGGGGAGGGGGGCCAGAGGGGTGTTCAGACAGAAAAAGTGACACCTACTAAATTGTTACAGTTACCTTTGAGGATTCTATCGGCATTGAGACAGACTTCTGCTGTCCCCATACCCTCTAGAGCAGTTTATCAGGCAGCCAAATCGTCGTCTAAATTATTTAGGGTGTCGGGGAATAGAGACTGTTTCGCCTTCTGTTTCGCCATCGTACAAAAAATACAAAAGAGTTTAAAATATTTTCCTTGCAGGTCTTATAGGTTTGTGATGAACTTTAAGCCATGTACTCGATTTTGATTGTAGACGATAATGACGCAGTCCGCTTTATGCTCTCGGACTTCCTCTCCCAGGAAGGTTATCAGATTTTTGTCGCTCAAAATGGCTTTGAAGCCCTTCAGTGGGTAAAAGATCAGTCTATAGATCTTGTACTGTTAGATATTGATATGCCCGGCTTGAATGGACTGCAGGTTCTGGAAAAAATCAAAGAGCTGGATAGTAATTGCCTGGTTATCATGTTGACGGCTCTTCAGGAAATCAAGTTCGCCGTACAGGCCATGAAACTGGGGGCTTATGATTACTTATCCAAGCCGGTTAATCTTGAGGAAATTAAGCTGGTTATCGAGAAAGGGTTGCAACATAGTCAGCTCCAGAGAAAAGCCTTCAATTTAGAACAAAAAATTCAAGAAGTCTGGAATCCGACGGGATTAATTGGAACTAGCCCGGGCATCACCAAGATTTATCAATTGATCGATAAAGTGGCACGAACCGACACCACCGTGCTTATTCAGGGAGAGAGTGGAACCGGTAAGGAGTTGGTCGCGTATACCCTTCATCAACACAGTTCCCGAAGGGATAAATCCTTTGTAACCGTAGATTGTGGAGCCATTCCGGGGGATTTGGTGGAGAGTGAGTTATTCGGACATGAAAAAGGGGCCTTTACGGGGGCTTCGCAAAGAAAAATAGGAAAGTTCGAGCTGGCCCGGGGAGGAACCCTCTTCTTAGATGAAATCGGAAACCTCCCCCTTTTCGGGCAGGCTAAACTCCTCAGAGCACTCGAACAAAAACAGATCACCCGGGTAGGCGGAACTTCAATAATCCCTACGGATGTAAGAATCATCGCGGCTACCAATCTGGTATTACGCCAGGCAGTCCGAGAAGGAAAATTTAGAGAGGATCTCTTTTATCGATTGAATGTCTTTACCTTAGAACTCCCACCTTTGCGAGAGAGAAAAGAAGATATCCCCTTGTTGGCAGAGAATTTTCTCAATCGGTTTGCTCAGCAGCAAAAGAAGAATATCCGTGGGATTTCCCCGAAGGCCATGGAGGTTCTTTTGGGTTATTCCTGGCCTGGAAATGTTCGAGAGCTTCGGAATGTTCTGGAAAGGGCCGTTATTCTGGCCGAAGATCAGATAACTCCCGAGCACCTGCCGGATCTCACTTTATTTTCTCCCACACCTTTTTCCTCCCTGTCTTTCTCCGAAGCCAAGGAAAAACTCCTCTCAGACCTTGAGAAGAAATATATCCTGGAAGCCCTCGCCAAAAACAAAGGAAATAAAGCAAAAGCCGCCCGTGCCCTCCAAATTAATTATAAAACTCTCTACGATAAACTGAAAAAATACGGAATCGATGCCTGAGGGTTTCTACACCCTTTTTTGGGCATTTTGGAATTAACTCTCCTGTCTGCCGATGATGTTGTTTATCCCCTTGAGATGCCTACATGAACTTCTTGGCCGATGAAAGCGTTGACCACCCAATTGTTGAACGTCTGCGGCGAGATGGACATCAGGTTTCGTACGTGGCTGAGTTGGAGGCCGGTATGCCTGATGATGATGTTTTGAATCTGGCAAATCAAGAAGCAGCATGGCTGCTGACAGTGGACAGGGATTTTGGCAAGATGGTATAGTCAGGGTTTACATATTCATGGAGTGGTGCTGATTCGCCGCACAGGTCTGTCGCCGACTCACAAAGTGGAACTTGTGGTTCTAGCAATTGGGGAGCACTCAGCGGAATTGCCGCGTGCATTTGTGGTTATCATGCCGGGGATGTTTCACATACGGCGTGTCGGGGAGGCAGATTCTTAACAGTAATATCTTCGAGTTATGGAAAAAAGAAATTTTTTCTTTACAAGATTTGCTTCATAAAATAAGCTCATTTCTGCTACGATGACCTTGGTTGGGTTAGTTAAAATGATAAAGTAACTCATCGTATCCCATCGTAATTAATGGAATCTGTGTTGGGGTATTTTCCGGTTCCACTATCACAATAAGTAAAGGAGCAGAATTCTTCAGTTGGTTAGAGAAAAGTTAAAGAAAAACCATCATTTTTGGGGTATAATATTTAGATGAGTTGAAGAAATACCTCTGAAGGGGGGTAAAAGTCGATAGGGAAAATAATCCTAACTGGTGCTGTAGCCGATGTGGAGGCGCGGGGGGAGTGCTAGACCTGAAAGTTCTGTTTGCACCTCCCTCACGCGGCTGAGCTTTTTCGTTAAGGCATCGAGCCAAGGAGGTCCATATGAAACGATTCTTGTAAGCACGGTAAGTTTAATTGGGGTGTTCACAATAACTTGTCTCAGCTTCCCTAACCAGGCTGAGGAAAAGAAAGTTGACGGAGCCATACATGGACTGATGGTGGGAGTTGCGATCACTATTATCACCTACGAGACTTTGTCAAGCATCTCAGCTTTTCTTGAAGAACAGGGTACACCGGTGAATTTTGATCAACTGCTAGAACAGGCGGGTGAGGATGTTCAAGGCACGCTCAAGGAAAGATTTCCAACGGCACATGACCTGGTGAAAACCATCTAACTGCAGGCCAGACAAGAGGTCAGTACCTCTACTCAAACGTCCGATTAACCAGTTGCAGGATCGAGTCGGGGAGGGATAATCCGAGCTTTTTGGCCGTTGCTTTATTAAGTATGATGACCGTTCCGATGGGTTCGGTTACCTGAATATCCCATGGTTTTTGTTTATCTTTTAAAATTTGAAGGGTGATGGATGCAGCCTGGGAACCGATGGTTTCATAATCTGGAGATACCGATAAAAGCGCTCCGGCTTTAACAAAACTTTCTGAATACCCCAGAAAGGGAATTTTTTGTTGCAGGGTCTGCTTTTGTAAAAATTCAAAGTTCTCCCGGGTAATCACGATGGGATCTGCCACCATCCACAGCGCATCAATTCGATTTTTAATCCTATCCCAGGCTTTCTTTACCTCCTTCTCCGAAGTAACCTGAATCTCTACCAGCTCTATTCCCAAACCTGAAGAGATTTCTCTGGCCCGCCTGATAAGCTCCTGGGAAGCCTCCGGACTGTAAATCACGCCAATCCGGGAAACCTGAGGGGCAATTAATTTTAAATGGGTAAATTGGGATTCTGGAGGAACATCCAGGGAAATCCCGGTGATATTTTTGTTTTTTGACAAATCCAGTTTTTTCCAATTCAAAACCATGGAGAAGATAATCGGAACATCAGAGAATCCTTCCTTAGCCAGGAACGTTGCTTTATCTCCAATAGCAAAAATAAGCCGGGGTTTATCTTGTTTTATCTTTTCGATTAACTTCCGTCCTTTGCTCAAATCTCCTTCTATATCGAATTCCCGAACAGGATACGAAAGGGCCTTTTTGAAGGCTTCCGCCGGAAGGTTATACTGGGGGATTTTCTGGTTGGTCTTTAGGATTACAATCTCTTCGCCGGCTTCCACAAAACAGATTAATCCCGGTTCGACTAAACCTGACGTAGTCATTATGAGAATAAGAAACAAAAAAAGATGAATAGGGAACTTCATGATTCTATTCTAAATGCCCTAGAATTTCCTCATCCGGCACAATCCAGCCATCATAGTTCAACAAGTTCAAAACCTCTTTTCCATCCGGACTTTCAGACATTTTTAAAAAGATCGATTTGATTTTTTCGACTTCCTCAGCCGAGGCATAATCCTTCAGAACCACCAGCAGTGGATGAAGAATTTCCGGGGAGGTATAAATAATCTTAATTTTTGCTACAGCCGGGTTAATTGCTTTTAGAATATCGATGTTATTGGGGACGACCATCGCCAGGTTTACTCGTTTATAACTTACGGCTAATAAAGCATCCACGTCTTTGGGTACGGTAATGATTTTCATACTCGATATGTCCACAGGATTATTTTTGAAAAAATTATAGGCTAAGAGTTCCGGCGTATTATCTCCCAGTGGTGTGGTAGCCAGTGTTTTTCCACTCAGTTCTTTGAGATCCTGGATATCCTCCAGGGTCACCAGAACTTTTTTATAGCCTTTTTGGCCGTTCTTTATAGGAATTAAAAGGGGTGTCAGAGGGTATTTTTGAGCCAGTATGGGATAATACCAGCTTGAGATGATGAGGAAAGAGGGCTTCCTGGCTTCAATTTGCTGGATCATCACCTCAAATTTTATAAAGGGTTGGAAATCCATAGAGATGTTCGTCTTTTTCAAATAATTCCCCACTCTGGCTTTGAGGACGCTGACGTCTTTTAGATTAGCATCGGGATTGTAAAAGAAAATACTGGCTCCGTTGTCGGCCCCTAAGGCCTGTGTAGATTCTAAGAATAGAAAGCTTATTAAAAGGTAGCGGGCTATCCGGAAGAACATAAAGATAGGGTATCAACTCCTAGAGATAAGATATTCTCTCCAAGGGAGAAGATCAAATCTTTTCCCAGGGATCTTATACCAAGTTGGTATTGAAATGGGGTGTAAAGTAGGCCCGGCCCCACCAGGACCCTCCCCGCCTGCGGGAAGGGAAGGGACTGCCTACGTAAGGGCCATGCAGAGTCGCCCCTCCCCAGGATACAACTTCTTCAGAGGGAATGGATAGTATAAAGTTGGTATTAGCAAGAGAGTACGGAGGTTTTTCTTGACAGGAAAAGTCTGAATCATGTATCCTTAGGTAACAGGAGGAAATATGGAGTTTAGGCAACTGGAAGTTTTTTGTAAGGTCGCAGAGTTAAAGAGTTTTACGAAAGCTGCCGAAGCGATTTATCTTACCCAACCCACCGTGAGCAGTCATATTCAGTATCTGGAGAACTTATGGGAAGTAAAGCTTTTTGACCGGACGGCCAGGATGGCCAAATTAACTAAAGCGGGTGAATTACTCTTTCAATATGCCAAGGAGATTCTGCGTTTGAAGCAGGAAATGCAAAATGCCATGGAGGAGTTCTCCGGAACTATTCGGGGGAATCTGGAAGTCGGTGGGAGCAGCATTCCCGGTAATTATATTTTGCCCAGATTAATCGGTCTCTTTAAGGAGGCTTATCCTCAGGCTCAGATTAGCTTACAGGTTTCAGATACCAAAGGTATTGTTAAAGCCTTACTGGAAGATGAAATTGAGTTGGGAGTGGTCGGTGCCCATCTTCCGGATCCTCGTTTACAGTATGAGGTGTTTGCCAGGGAGGAGTTGGTTTTAATCGTGCCTTCAGACCATAAATGGGCCAACCGGCAATATGTTGAGCTCGCAGATTTAATCCAGGAACCTCTTATCTTCCGTGAAAAGGGCTCCGGCACCCGAATGATTACCGAACAGGGCTTTGCGGACCAAAATATTTCTCTTAAAGATCTCCATATTATAGCCGAAATGGGGAGTACAGAGGCTATTAAGCAGGCCGTCGTAGCAGGTATAGGAGTTTCTATCTTATCTTATCAGGCCGTTCTCCATGAGGTAAAATGCCGTTCTCTGGTAGCCCTGACCGTTCAAAATATGGGTCTTTTCCGGGAGTTTTATATTGTTTATCCCCGGGTCAGAACCCTCTCCCCGCTGGCTAAAGCTTTTATTCAATTCCTTTTAAGACATAAAATGTCTTGAAAATGGGATAAAGGATGGTTCATAATTAAAGTAAAAGATATGATAAAATTCTTGGATTTTTTACTCCCCAAAATTAAAATAGTATTCTACCTGGGAACTCTTGTTTTTCTTCTACTTACATTATCTATCTTTGCCGATTCTCTTAAGCCCCGGGTTCAGGTAATTCGGATAGATAGTTCCATTAATCCGGTCACCGAGGAATTTATTCTTCAATCCATCGATACGGCCAGCAAAGCTGAAATGGAGAGTTTAATTATTGAGTTGGATACCCCGGGGGGATTAGATTCCTCTATGCGCAATATTGTAAAGGGAATTTTTAACTCGTCGATTCCGGTTATCGTGTATGTTTCACCCAGTGGCGCTCGGGCCGCCTCTGCAGGTGTGATGATTACCATGGCAGCCCATATAGCCGCCATGGCCCCCGGAACGAATATAGGAGCTGCGCATCCGGTCAATTTAGGTGGTGGAATGGACGAGGAAATGAAGAAAAAGGTAGAAAATGATGCCATCGCCTATGCCCAGGGTATAGCCCAAAAAAGGGGAAGAAACGAGGAGTGGGCAGCACAAGCCGTCAAAGAGAGTGTCTCGGTAACTGCCGAGAAAGCCCTGGAACTCCATATTATCGATGTGGTGGCTTCGAATCTCTCGGAGCTTCTTTCCCAGGTACATGGGAGAAAGGTGACCCTGGAATCGGGTGTAAAGGAGTTGAATACAAAGGATGCCGAGATAGTTCGGGTTGAAATGGGGTTACGACATCGGATTTTAAATACTTTGACCAATCCCAACATCGCCTATATTCTCATGATCCTGGGATTTTATGGACTTATTTTTGAGCTTTCCAATCCCGGGGCTGTTTTACCTGGAATTTTAGGAGGTATTTGTTTAATCCTGGGACTTTATTCCCTTCAGACCCTTCCCATCAACTATGCCGGTCTCCTCCTTTTCCTATTCGGAATTCTGTTGCTGGTACTGGAAGTGAAAGTAGCCAGTTATGGTGCTCTGACCATCGGTGGAATCGTTTCCATGATTCTGGGCTCTATCATGCTTTTTGAATCTCCTGAGCCTTATCTGAGGGCTTCCTGGTCCGTTATCTTACCGGCTGTAGGAACTACAGCTGCCCTTATTTTATTTGCCCTGGGAGTCGCTATCAAAGCACGATTGTCTAAACCTGCAACTGGAAAAGAGGGAATGATTGGGGAAATCGGAACGGTTTATTCTAAGCTTGATGATCGAGAGTTTAAAGTCTTTGTCCACGGGGAATACTGGAACGCAGAAAGTGATCAGATCTTGGAGGTTGGAGAAAAGGTAGAAGTCATTCAGGTAAAAGGTTTAAAGTTGAAGGTAAGGAGAGCTAAAAGGAAAGAAATGTAGTAATCTCTTTAATCCCTCTTTAGGAATGAATAGGAGGGTTACTACAGGCTTTTTTTCTAAACAAACAAAGGAGGATCTATGGGAATCGGCGTAATGGTCGTTGGTTTTCTTCTTTTAATCGTTATTCTTAACTCCATTCGGATCTTGAAGGAATATGAACGGGCTGTTATCTTCCGTTTGGGAAAGCTTGCCCCAGAAGGTGCCATCGTAGGGGGTAATGGGCCCGGGTTGATTTTGCTAATTCCCATTATTGATAAAATGGTCAAGATCAGTTTGCGAACGGTGGTTTTAGATGTTCCGCCTCAAGATGTTATTACTAAAGATAACGTTTCGATCAAGGTCAACGCGGTTGTGTATTTTCGCGTGGTAGATCCCAATAAAGCCGTCGTTGAGGTGGAAAACTATCTCTATGCAACCTCTCAGTTAGCCCAGACTACCTTGCGGAGCGTTCTGGGTCAGGTTGAATTGGATGATTTACTCTCTGAGCGGGAGAAAATCAACGCCCATTTACAGGAAATCCTGGATCGTCATACCGACCCCTGGGGTATTAAGGTATCTACCGTAGAGGTGAAACATATCGATCTTCCCCAGGAAATGCAACGAGCTATGGCCAGACAGGCAGAAGCTGAAAGGGAACGAAGGGCTAAAGTTATTAATGCAGAGGGAGAATATCAGGCTTCTTCACGGCTTGCAGAAGCTGCTTCTATCATCGCTACCCAGCCGACCGCTTTACAACTTCGGTTCTTGCAAACCTTAACCGAAATAGCGGCAGAAAATAACTCCATCGTTCTTTTCCCTGTTCCTATCGATCTGATTCGACCTTTTATAAAACTGATAGAGGAGAAAAAATAATACCCAACTGGAAAGCAGAAGGGTTTTTTACTTTCTGCTTTCTGAGATTTATATCAACCCCTGCTCAAAGGCCTTAGATAGCCAGATATTTTTTAACCAGCGCTTCGTTTTTCCATAATTCTTCCATTGCTCCTTTATATTGGATCCTTCCTTTTTCCAGAATAAAAGCGTGATCGGCTACAGCCCGGGCGAAGTTCAAGTTCTGGTCTGCTAAAAGAATGGTCACCCCTTCTCTCTGGATATTCTGGATGGCCTCCCTCAAGATCTGTACCAGGAGGGGGCTTAATCCTTCCGAGGGCTCGTCCAGTAAAAGTAAGGTGGGATTGGCCATTAAAGCCCTTCCGATGGCCAGCATTTTCTGCTCTCCGCCACTGAGATGACGCCCCTTTTGATTTTCCAGGTCTTTAAGTTTCGGAAACAGGGTATAGACCTTGGAAAGGTCCCAACCCCCCTGGACAGAAGGTATGACCCACTGAGCTATTTCAAGATTCTGGCGGACTGTCAATTCGGGGAAAATCCTTCGATCATCTGGAACATATCCGATACCAAGAAGAGCTATTTCATAGGGCTTTTTTCTGGAAATGTCCTGTCCTTTGAAGCGAATAACTCCGGATCGGGGCGGAGTCAGGCCCATGATGCTTCGGAGGGTGGTCGTTTTACCCACTCCGTTTCTTCCCAATAAACAGGCCACTTCTCCCTGATTGACCTCCAGGGATATTCCCTGTAAAATATGGCTCAACCCATAGAAAGTATCTATAGATTGGAGTTCTAAGATTTTGTGGGTAGTCGGGGGCCCGGAGTCTGAGGCTTGCTTTTCATTGACCGGGAGGGTCAATGATGACGGACGAGGGGTAGTGGTCAAGGGACTATCCCCCAGATAAACTTCTCGAACGATGGGGTCCTCTTTAATCTCCTCGGGTCGTCCATCCGCCAGGACTTTCCCTCTATGTAAAACAATGATTCGGTCGGAAAGGGAAAACACCACATCCATATCATGCTCCACGATGAGGAAAGTTGTTTTTTGCTCCATGGATAACTGCTTGATATTTTTAAGGATATGGATCCGTTCTACAGGATTCATACCGGCTGTAGGTTCATCGAGAATGAGGAGGGTGGGATTACTGGCCAGGGCCATTCCGATCTCCAGCAGTCGTTGATCTCCATGGGAAAGAGCGGCGGCAGGAAGCATGGATTTCTCCAAAAGGCCGATCGTTTGAAGGATCTCTTCTACAGATTTTCTTACAGAGGTTAAACGTTTGAATCTGGAGAGAAGATTCAGACTTTTATTCATCCGGGAAAGCGTGGGGATGGCGATATTTTCGAAAACAGTCAGTCGGGGCAGGATATTGGTGATTTGAAAAGAACGACCTATGCCCCTTTTTACTCTGCGATGAATGGGAAATCGCGTAATATCTTCACCTTTAAAGAAGATTTTTCCTGAATCCGGAAAAAATCTGCCTGTCAGGAGGTTAATGAAGCTGGTCTTTCCGGCTCCGTTGGGTCCGATAATCGAGGTAAAAACCCCTTCTTCAAATTTTAAGTCGATGCCGTCTACGGCATGAATTTCGCCGAAATACTTTTTGAGGCCTTCGACCCTCAACAGTTCCATCCCTTAGGGAAGTAAAGGGCAAAGGGCAAAAGGCAAAAGCAAAGATATTTTTCTCCTTTACCTTTTGGCCTTTGCTTTGAATTGGATAAGAGCTCCTACAACCCCTCCCCGTAATCCGAGCAGAATAAGGAGTAGAATAATTCCATATACCAGCAGCCAGTACTCGGTATGCCGGACGACGGTTTCTTTCAAAAGGATAAACAACGCGGAACCGACGATAGGACCGGCGAAGGTATGAATTCCTCCTAAAAGGCTTGCCAGGATGGGTTCAGAGGATTTAGTCCAGTCTGCGGCTGCAGGTGCAACGGTATTTTCCAGAGGGGCCAGTAACGCACCGGCCAGTCCGGCAAAGAATCCCGAAATCACAAAGGCTATCCATCGATACCTTTTGATGGGAATTCCGGCAAACTCCACACGATTGGAATTTTCCCGTATACCCTGAAGGACCAGTCCAAAGGAGGAATTAACAATGGTATAAAGGAGAAGAATGGCCAGAAGCGTAACGATTAAAACAAAATAATAGTAATTAGATACGGCCTTCATGCTGAAGCTCAATCCGCCGGGAATTTGAAGGGGAGCTCGAGGGATTCCGATCAATCCATCATCGCCTCCGGTAACATCCCGCCATTTCCAGGCCAGGGAGTAGACCATCATCCCGAAGGCCAGGGTTAGCATGGAAAAATACACATCGGTATGGCGAACACAAAAAAAGCCGATGATTAAAGCAAGAAGGGTTGCAACCAGCGTACCCCCCAGAACGCCGGGAATTAGAGAATTGGTTACATTCTTTAAAATCAGGCCTGTTGCATAGGCTCCCGTTGCATAAAAGGCCGCATGTCCGAAGGATAAAAGTCCTGTATAGCCGAACAGAAGATTGAACCCTAAGGCAAACAAACTCAGCATGAGAACCTGAAGGGTTATATAAAGATAAAACCTTGAAACCAGAAGGGGAAGAACCATCAAAACAACGATTAAAAGGCACAGACCGATCAGTGTATAAGGTTTCATTTTTAAAGATTACTACTTTCGGCCCCTCTCCCCCTCCCTCACCCTCCCCGTCCACGGGGAGGGTGAGGGAGGGGGAGAGGGGAGCCGGCAAATCTTCAGATCAACTCCCCCAGTATCCCCTCTCCCGAAGCTTCGGGAGAGGGGTTGGGGTGAGGGTCACTTAAAAGCCAAGCAAAACTAAGTAAACAAAGTGCTGCTCCACTGTAAGACACCACAAGCCGTCTGAGACCCCTGCAGGGGTATCTTTTTCTCTGACCTGACTCCCCTTCCTGCGTTCCCACGTCTCCTGTTTTCTAAGCTTCTCGGGTTCCAAACAATCCCCAGGGTCTTAAAATGAGCACAACGGCCATGAGAATGAAGGCCAGAGCCATTTCAAATACGGGAACATAGAAAACTCCGTATACATGGAGAAGTCCTATCAGGATGGCTCCGATAAAAGCGCCTTTTAAGCTTCCGAGGCCTCCGATAACCGCAACGATAAAAGCTTCGATGATAATTATTTCGCCCATTCCCGGAGAAACCGGGCGAATGGGTATACTAAGGGCCCCGCCTAATGCAGCAAGCCAGGCTCCCAGCATGAAAACCCAGGTGTATAATCGAGGAACATTTACCCCCAAGGCGCTGGCCATTTCTCGGTCTGAGGCAGAAGCTACAATGAGGCGACCCCATCGGGTTTTCTCCAGGAGGAACCAGAGTCCCAAGGCGATGAGGGGTCCGACCAGGATAATAAACAGATTGTACAGGGGATACGCCTGACCCAAGATCGACAGGGAGCTATCCAGACCGGGGGGCATAGGTGGGGCCTGATAGATAGGGCCCCAGATCAACTTGACTAAATCATTGAAGATAAGGACGAAGGCAAAGGTCAGCAAAAGCTGATAAGCAACTTCCAGACGATAAACCAATCTGAGAAAGAATCGTTCCATTAACAGGCCGATTCCGGCAACAAAGACAGGCCCTATCACCAATCCCAGCCAGAAGTTATGTCCCAGAAGTCCAAAAAAGTAGAAGGTTAGATAGGCTCCCAACATATAGAGGCTTCCATGGGCAAAGTTCAATACACGCAGGACTCCAAAGATCAGGCTAAGTCCTGCGGCAACCATCCACAGGTACATGGCTTCGCTGAGACCCACCAGGCCCTGGAATAGAAATGTTCTCATCGAAAGCAGAAATAAAAAATTTCTCGCAAAGAGTGTCAGGTTTTTATTTTTTACCCTTATGTCTTTGCGAGTATGTCTTTGCGAGAAAACCAAGGATTGAAGGGAATTTCTAAGCTTCAACAAACGGCGGTTTCCGGAAATACTCCTCTGCAGGTATAACCTTGAGGTCCGTCAAGGTTGGAAAAGGATATTCTGGATTGTGGGTAATACGGCCCCAGGGAACCTGATAAACCGCTTGATGATCTTCAGGACGGATGTATCGTTTACCAGCCGGGGTCATGAGAGTCATTCCCTCAAGGGCTTTGATGACCTCGGGCGTTGAAAGCGTTCCGGCCTTTTCTACCGCGGCTTTGATGGCATAGATGGCAGAATACGTAGTCTCCGAGACGTAGTGGGGATATTTATTCCAGCGTTTATAAAATCTCGCAACGAACGCCTTATTTTCAGGGGTATCGGGGTATTGAAACCAGTATCGGCAGGTGACCCAGGCTTTTTCTGGGTACTCCTTTCCAAGGCCTTCCAGTACATCCATGGCCGCCCCCATGGGAGTCATCCAGGTTTGAATTTTATCAAAAACTCCGAAAAGCTTGGCCTGTTTGATTAAAGTAACGGCTTCCCCGGCCCACTGGGTTGAGTAAATTCCGTCTGGATTGGCCGCCATGACTTTGGTAATATGAGCTCCAAAGTCCGAAGTCAGGAACTTAGCCCAGGCTTCTTCCACAAATTCTACATCGGGACGGAGCTTTTTTAAAGTTGCCTTAAAAAAGTTCCAGGCGGTATGTCCGTATTCATAATCTGCACCGATGGTAACCCATCGCTTTGCCGGGAAATCCTTGGCTACTATGGCAGCCGCAATTCCATCCTGGTAAACCGGTACGCTAATTCGAAAAATCTGTTTGATACCCTGCTTGTAGACCAGATTTTCGGTGAGTTTTTCAGTTGCTCCATGGGTTACAATGAGAACCCTATCCAGTTCCCCCATGATGGCTCCCACCCCTAATGCCGAGGAACTGGCATCGAGACCCGTAAGAAAATCGGCTCCCCAGTCATCCACAAAATATCGGGCATTTTTAGCGGCTACATCGGGTTTTAACTCCTCATCTCGAAATTCAATTTCGACCTTACTCCCCAGAATTCCTCCGCTGGAGTTAATTTCATCGACGGCCAGTTGAGCCCCCATTTTCATAAATTGCCCATATCCTCCAAACGGGCCGGAAAGGGTTGCCTGGGCTCCAATTCGAATGGGATCTTTAATTTTGCCCTTCTTTTCTGTTTGGGCATAAACCGGATCCAGGGGGTAAACGAGTTGAGATCCCAGGACTCCTGTACCTACTAACGATATCCCATACTTTAAAAAATCTCTTCTTCCTACCTCTTTTGAACCCATTGTCCCACCTCCTGCATGGCTAAAGGAAATAAAAAACTATCTGTAATTTTAAAGGATAACCTGTCTATGGTTATCATCTCCACCTGCCAACGGATTGTCAAGTTTAATCTTCAGACTCAAGGGTTGCCTGATCCTCGGGTCGAATTTTCTCGTTTCAAATGGAATTTCTGAATTCGGTACTGGAGGGTTTTGTAGGTAATTCCCAGGAGTTCTGAAGCCCGTTTAATACTCCAGTTAGACTTGATGAGGGCGTTTTCAATAAGATTTCGTTCCACCTCAGAGAGAGAGATGCCCTCATCGGGAATGGTGAGATCAAGCCCAAAGCTCTGGGACTTGGGGGCCAGGAGCTTCTGGGGAAGATCATCGGCTCGAATAATTCCATCTTCGTTTAGAAGAACCGTCCGTTCTATTACCGACTCTAATTCTCGAACGTTTCCAGGCCAGGAGTAATCCAGTAATCGATCCATGGCGTCTGGGGTTATTTTCTCAATAACTTTTCCAAACTTTTTTCCGTACTTTTTAATAAAGAAATCGATAAGCAGGGAGATATCCTCTTTTCTCTCCCGCAACGAAGGAAGAAAAATGGGAACTACATTGAGCCGATAATATAGATCCTGGCGGAATCGGCCTTCTTGCATTTCTTCTTCCAGGTTTTTATTGGTTGCGGCAATTACCCGTACGTCTACCGTGATGACCTTATTACCCCCAACCCGTTTTATTTCTCCATCCTGAAGCACCCGGAGCAATTTAGCTTGCAGAGAAATATTCAAATCCCCGATTTCATCCAGAAAAAGGGTTCCCTGATGGGCTTCTTCAAAGATTCCTTTCTTTTGGGTATAAGCACCACTGAAAGATCCTTTTTCATGGCCAAACATCTCACTTTCCAGGAGAGTATCCGGAATGGCCGCACAATTAATCGCCAGGAAAGCATGATTTTTTCGTTTACTATAAAAATGAATGGCTCTGGCCACCAGTTCTTTTCCGGTTCCGCTCTCCCCATAAATAAGGACGGTAGAGTCACTGGGGGCGACCTTTTCGATAATTCTAAATACTTCCTGCATCCGGGGAGAACTCCCGATAAGGTTATGGAACTGATACCGTTCCTCCAGTTCTTTTCGTAAGAGACGATTCTCCCGCAACAGGGATCTGTTCTCCAGGGCTCTCTGCACGGTTAGGAGAAGTTCTTCTTTACCGAAGGGTTTTGTAAGGTAATGGAAAGCCCCTTTTTTCATGGCCTCTACGGCAGATTCAACGGAGCCATAAGCCGTTACCACGATCACACTGGTCTCCGGACTTATTTCCTTCACTTTTCCCAACAGTTCAATTCCATCCATCTCGGGCATCTTGAGATCCGTTATAATGAGGGCTACCGAAGTTTGTTTTAGGAGTTCCAGAGCTTCCCGGCCACTTCCGGCTATAGTCACCGGATAGCCTTCATATTTTAAAATATCCCGGATAATTTCTCGTTGAAGTTTTTCATCATCCACAACGAGAATACTTTCAGAGTACTCTTTCATTCTGGTTCCCTCCGTTCTCCCTAAGGGGAAGGGTAATCCTGAAGGTCGTTCCCTCTCCAGGCTGGCTTTCCACTGTAATCAAGCCTCCGTGTTCCTCGATAATTTGATGGGCGATGGTCAGGCCCAATCCGGAACCCCCCTCTTTTGTCGTAAAATAAGGCTCAAAGATTTTTTCTCGATATTCCGGGGGGATGCCCTTTCCCGTATCTGAGAAGAGGATCTGGATGTTTCGCAGGGGGTATTCCGGACTTTCTCGGATTACCGGTTGAACTTGAAGGGTTAAAGTTCCTCCCCCTGGCATGGCTTGAAAAGCATTAAAAACGAGATTAAGAAAAGCGGTTTTAAGGAGCTCCTCATCGGCCAGAATTTCTATAGGGGTTGAGGGTATTTCGACCTTGATTTGAATATTTTGCTTCTCTGCTTCCGTTGCAACGAGTTGAGCAATCTGTTGGAGGAGAAGAGGAATCTGAACGGGCACTTTTTTCGCATGGGGTGGACGCGCAAATTGTAAAAATTCAACCACCAGACGGTTAAGCCGTAAAATTTCACTCCGTATATTATTCAGATAAGTTTCAAATTCTTCCCTTTCTTTCGCCTGGGAGTTGGCCCGAGGCGCAAATCGATCTCGAACATGATCGATGGTGAGGGCTATGGAGTTCAGGGGATTCCGAATTTCATGGGCCAGCCTGGCTCCCAATTCCCCGATCATAGCCAGACGCTCCGAACGCTTAATTCGCTCTTCCCAGGCTTTTTGCTGCTGTAAGCGAACGGCCATATTATTAAATCTTTCAATTAATCGACCCAATTCATCCTGGGTATTCGCCTTGAGTTGAACACCAAAATTCCCCTGTGCAATTTGCTCAGAAGCTTTAATGAGTTGATCAATGGGATGGATGAATCGATTGACCAGATAGATAATAATCCCGATCCCTACAATAAACGTGGTTAAGGTGAGTAAAAAATTGAGGAAGCGGGCTCGGGCTATGAGATACTTAAAATCATCTAAAAGCATGATGGCATGGGCATAGTTGGTTCCCTCCTCGTTCTCCCCTATGGGGATGATAATATCGTAGCGCTTGAGCCTTTTTTCTAATTCCTTTTTCGTCTCTTCCTGTGCAGACTCTCCAACCAATCGCCGCCTACGAAGTTCTTCAAGACTGATTCCGTCATCTTTGGGATTGGAACTGAGGATCACATGGTTTTCATCATTTAAAATGGAAATCTGATAGAGCTTATTTTTCTCGGCCAGTTGCTGTAATATCTTCCGTTTATCCTCCGTGCTGATCCCCTCTGCAAAAATTTGATCCACATCCACCTGACCGATTTTTTCCAATGCTTTTACATGATCTTCGACCTGGGTCAAAAGCGTCTTTTCATGCCGCTGCATAGACCAGTAGGTGACCATAAGGAGTCCACCCAGTAATGCAACCATTACAAGAATAAGCTTTTGCTTGAGCGTCATATCTTTAGATTACATCCCATTTAGGGTAAAATTAAGAATAAAAAGTGAGTCTTTATACAAAATTATCAAAAGCGCAAAAAATATACCAGTTTCTATCAACTCGTAAAATCCATCGGTCGTAGGAGGATTCATACCCGTTTCCCCTCACACAGCCCATACCTTATTTGAGGTATAGTTACTCTGAATCCCCACAGTTTTATATTCTATCTTTATAAAATACTATTATTTAGTTCACTTTATCAGAAAAAAGGTTTTTACCTTTTTTAAGGTATTTTAAGCAAAGGCTTAACGGGTTTTATCCGAACCACCCATCACTTAAAAAGCCCTTTAAAATAGGGTTTCCATAGATTTTTTTCTTTAGCCAAAAACCTGGTATAGAACTTGCGACCCAAAAAAGCAGAAGCATTTCCGTTATCTGATCTGAAGCAAAACCCTTTCTTATCAAAAGATAAGGAGATAAATGATGGCCTACCAGGTTTTTATGTGAAGGAGAAATGATAAAAGGACAAAAGATGAGTGATAAATAAAGATTTATTTATCGCTTATCTATCCGGAGGTAAATGAAGTAATGAAAAAGATATGGGTATTACTTTTAGCAGGCGTGTTGGTTTTAAGTTTTAGTGGAACCGGTTTGGCGGCTAAACATCCTGCACGGCATCATACAAAAGCGAAACACTCCACGAAACATGCTCGCAAGCATAAATCGAGTAAATCCTCTGCTCAGACGATGAAGATTCAACGTGACCTGAAGCTGGCCGGGTATAACCCCGGTCCGATCGATGGAAAAATGGGTCCTAAAACCATAGCAGCTATAAAAGCCTTTCAGAAAGATAACCATCTGAAAGTGGATGGAATTGTAGGGCCCAAGACCTGGGCCAAGTTATCTACGTACTCCAAATCCAGCCATTATACTAAGAAAGCCCATCACCGCCGTGCCTTCCATGCAAAAAAACCTGTATAGCGGATTTGGGACGCGGGGACTGTGGGACGCAAAGGGATATCTCCGCGTCCCCCTGTCTCCGCGTCCCAGAGTCCCTGTGCCGTAAAACTCCACGTCCCAAAGGGATCCTTCCTGGAAGAAGGTTTAAAATTTATTTATAAACGGGTTTTATTGAAGGTAGAATCCGAACTCACTTGAAGTGAAGTCCGCCCCGAAGAGTGGACAAAACGTAAGATCTTTTATACAAGATCAGAATCACCGAAAGGATCAAATAAGCGTAAGATACTTCGATACGAATATCCGGGATAAAAAGTTGCACGGCAAACAGGCTGAAGAGGACTAAAGATTCCCAAAGGGAGAGGTTGAGATTGGCAAGAACGGCCAGTGCAAAGAAGGATTGGGCGCTTGTGAGGAGGAGTTCATGCTGTTGGCGAAGATCCAGGGCTAAAGCCCCGATTCTTCCTAGGTTGATGCTGTAAACGAGGGGGATGGTGCCGATGAGGAGGGTCCACTGATTGACTTTGGCAGAAAGGAGAGCTCCCAGTCCTGCTGCGGCATCCCCCCGTAAGGTCCACAGAATAGCCACAATGAATTCTGGGGCTTCAGAGGCCAGGGGAGCAAGCCATTGAACGAGGAGGAATTCGTCAATACCTAGGAAGGTTCCAGAAGCAACCAGGGATTCTGCAAAGGGTTCCGCAACCAGGAAAATAACCACCGCGGAGAAAAGGAAAATGAGAAAGGTAGCGAATCGCCGGTAAAAGGTAGAGAGATTTCCGATCAGGCGGGCAGGTCCCACCAACTCAGGTTCATGAACCTCGGCATGGATTGTACGCCAGGCATAAAATCCAAAAATGATGAGGAAGATAAGGGTATCTAACAGAGATAAGGTATCTTTAAACGGAAGTAGAAAGGAGTAAAGGGTAGCAAAACCCAGAAAGCTAATCTCCACGCGGTGCCCAGGTTCTAATAAGACTTCTCGTCGACGAAATCTCAGTGCGAAAACCCAAACAATAAGGGCCCAACCAAACCCAACCAGAAGGCGGTTAGATCCGGTCATATTTGCCGTTGCATAAGCCGTATATTCAGGTCGCTCGGCAGCGGTCCAGGCAAAATAAAGATCAACGGCGTACTCCGGGAGCACGGCAATAAGGGCAAGTACGGCTACAGCCAGAGCCTTTGGAATATCCATCTGAGCTACTTCAGCCGCCCAGGAGAGGAGAAAAGCAGCCCCCAGAACACCCAGTCCGAAAATCAAAGCTGAAAGAGGAGGAAACATATGTAGACCGACCAATTTAAGGTAAAGGGCAGGTCCGGTTATGATAATTGCGCCCCAGAGTAAAGTTTGCTGCATGGTTGCGCTCCTTATTCGATGAGGGTGGAGTTAATGAGAAATTTTCTATTTATGCCAATATCTTAAATTTTATATCCATTGAGTTTAGTTGCAAGATCTTCTTGATGAAAGTATCCGTATCAATTTAGTAGTAAGTGGAAAAAGAAACACCCCCCCTGGTCCCCCCTCCTTAATACCCCCGTATACGGGGGGAAGGGGGGCGGGGCTGACGTGGGGTTGTTGCTGCTGAAGTCCCCCTTTGAGGAGGGCCAGGGGGGGTTCAGACAGAAAAAGTGACACCTACTAAGTTGTTACAGTTACTGATGAAATTAAAAGCCCGGCTCAGTAAATTATATAAGTTTATGGAGTTTTGTCTAAAAAGAACGGATAGTTTCCTGCATCATCTAACCAAAATTCCTTAATTTACCTGAATGAGTTCTTGTTCTTGGTAAAGTTTCAGGATATAAAGATAAGGAGTCTAAGCCTTTATGAGAAAGCAACTACGATTGAAGCCTCTCTTTTTAACCTCAGGACTTTTCATTTTCCTCGTAGTTTGTGCCGATAAAGCTTCTGCTCAACCTTCTGCAGGGTCTTATGAACTTCGTTTTAACCTTTCGGCTCGTAGTGGATTGGGAAACAATCCATCTTCCATTAGAGCTTCTGGCCATGCCGGGTATTTTTTGACCGGGAGTAGTGAAATCGGTTTTTCAGCCTCGGTTGCAAATAGAGAAGAGGCGAATATTAGAGGCTCTGCTCTGGGATTTTATAGCTATCACTTTCGTCATCTTTTTGAGGACCCTCGCCTCATTCCTTTTGTGAGTGTAGGAATAGGTGCCGGTTTCGACGGTCAAACGGTCTTCGCCGAAAATAACGAAATAGGTATTAAATATTTCTTTGGGAAACACATCGGTTTGACCACCAGTTTAACTTACCAGGTTCGAAGTAAAATAGATAATGATCTTCTCTTTGAATTCGGGCTGTTAGCCGTAACCAAATAAAACGTATCCCTCGCCCCCTCGTTCCATAGGCGCCAGGGAGGTCTAGACCCCAGGTTTAATCCTTAACTTAATGTTTAGGGAACTGCCCCTATTATTTATATCACTTTCAATACCGATTTGGGATGAAAAAATACGTGCCAGCAGGTATGAAATCACGCTTGCTTTTTAAAAGAACAGGATGGGTTGGATTAGTTCTATGGCTTAGTTTGGGGGTCTTTATAGATCCGGCTTATCCCATAGAAAGCCACTGGCGTGTTCAGGGTGGCTTAGGACCGTTCATGGTGGGAGGGACTATTCAGGTCCGAGAATTTGATATAACAGGTACGAAATTGGAGGACCCAAAGACTTCAAACAGTCTTTACCATTTCCCGTTCTTGGTTTGGAAGGTACCTATCGGTATTTCACTCAGAATCTAACCAGTCGAGAGGATGGGAACTTTTTCCACTTCTCAGGTATCGGGATTTTAATATCGGTGGAACGCCGATTTTAAAACTGTTTAGTAACCGGATGACTTCAAAATTCTCATAAGGGAATCGGGAAGTAAGGGTTTATAACCGGAGAGAAATAGAAGAAGTCCACGGGAAAGCCGTTTAGATGAGTCCTCAAATCAGGACTCAAAAATTCCGAAAGGTTAAGGTTTCAGACCGTATTTTTCGGCCCGGTAGAGAAAAGTCTTATAACTTAATCCCAGGAGTTTGGCTGCTTCTTTATACACCCCTCCGGCCCGTTCGATGGCTTGAAAAATGAGGCTCTTCTCTAATTCTTCTAAGGAGATGCCTTGTTCTGGAAGACGATAAGGAACTTCTATTTTGAAACTGGGGGTAAGAACCTCCCGTGGAAGATCGGCTACGGAGATTTTATCGGAATCGCAGAACAATAGAATTCTTTCCATGATAGATTCTAGTTGGCGGATATTACCTGGAAAGTCGTAATTCATAAGAACGGTCAGTGCTTCTGGAGACATCTTTGGAATCCGGGAGGTTTTATCTGAGCGGTGTCTGCGGATAAAATGTTCCACCAACAAAGGGATATCTTCTTTTCGTTCCCGGAGGGGAGGGAGGTGAATGGAAATAACATTAAGGCGATAATACAGGTCTTCTCGAAACTCCCCTCTTTGGACGAGGGTTTGAAGATCTTTATTGGTTGCGGCGATGATTCGGACATCGATTTTGATTTGCTTAGAGCCTCCCACCCGCCTGATTTCCTTTTCTTGAAGCATTCTTAGGATTTTCGCCTGCAAAGGAGGGCTCAGGTCTCCAATTTCGTCTAAAAAGAGAGTTCCCTGATGGGCTGCTTCGACCAGTCCTTTTTTTGAGGTGTTTGCACCGGTAAAAGCCCCTCGTTCATAACCGAAAAGTTCGCTCTCCAGGAGGGTTTCAGGGATTGCAGCACAATTAATAGGAATAAAGGGAGCTTCTTTCCGCGGGCTGTTGAAGTGAATAGCCTGAGCGACCATTTCCTTACCGGTACCACTCTCCCCAGAGATCAGAATAGTTGCATCACTGTCTACCACCTTTTGAAGGGTTCGGAATATTTCCTTCATTCTCCGGCTATTTCCTATAAGGCTAGGAAACTGAAACCGCTCCTGGAGTTGGTTCCGCAATCGTCGGACTTCTTGATTCAGGTGGAGGGTTTTTACAGCCCGTTCGACTACCAAAATCAGTTCATTTTTATCCAGAGGTTTGACCAGATAATCAAAGGCCCCTTTTTTCATAGCAGCTACAGCCGTTTCAATCGTTGCATAGGCCGTCATGAGGATGACACTGACATCGGAGCGTTGCTTGAGGATCTCCTCCAGAAAGACAAGTCCATCCATGCCGGGCATCTTCAAGTCGGTCAATACCACTTCAATAGGTAAGGAACTCAATAATCTAAGCCCTTCTTGCGCCTGAGTAACCTGTTCTACCAGGTAACCTGCATCTTGCAGAATTTCTGCAACCACTTTTCCCTGAGCCCGGTTATCATCTACCACTAAGATATAAACTGGGGAGGAATTCATTCCAAATTGAAGATCGCAGAGGGCCGTTTTTCTTATGCCGCCGTCTGCTCTCCATCTCCTATAGCCTGGAGACCCAGTTCGATACAAAAGGAAGTACCTTTCCTAACCTGACTGGTTACGGAAATCCGTCCGTTATGAGCCTGGATAGCTCTTTGGACAATGGCCAGACCTAATCCAATCCCATGTGCTTTGGTCGTAAAAAAGGGATTAAAAAGCTTATCCATATGCACTTCTTCTATCCCTGTACCCGTATCGGTTATGGTAATCCGTATATGCCGGGTTTTTTGAATGAATTCAGTTTTAATGGTCAAGATACCCCCCTCCGGCATCGCCTGGATGGCGTTCAAGAGTAAATTAACAAAAGCTCGCCTGAGCATCTCCGGATCTGCCAACAGAGGGGGAAGATTTTCTACATATTCCTTTTTTATTTCGATTCCAACAGAAGTCACCCCGCTCATCACTAAAGCCAAGGCATTATCCAAAAGTTCATGCAGGGAGCAAAGAACCGGATGAAGTTTAATGGGTCGGGTATAATCCAGAAAAGCCATCACCAGACTGTCCAGTTGTTGAATCTGTTCTAAAATGATTTGGTAGAATTCCTGATATTTAGGATCCTTTCGAGCTTCCGGGCCTATAAATTTATCCTGAAGGTGTTGGATGATAAGCTTGATGGTACTCAATGGATTCTTAATCTCATGGGCAATACCTGCAGCAATCATGGCCGCAGCCGCATTTCGCTCCGAGCGGATCAACTTTTGTTGGGTTTTCTCCAACTCTTCTATTTTTAAGGCAAGGGCCTGGTTTATCTTCTGTAGCTCAGATGTGGCCTGGTCTACCCGATCTTGAAGAGAACGGTTAAGTTCGATAATTTCAGCTCGGGAACGCTGAAGGCTCTCTATCATGTTGTTATAAGCAGCAGCTAATTGTCCCAGTTCACGGGGTCTCTTTACCTCTAACTTATACGAAAAATTTCCCGTTCGGACTGTCTGAATCCCATCTGTTAAGATCTGGAGAGGATGAATGATGATTCGTCTCAGGCAGTACCAGATCACCAGGATAATGGCAACCAGAGAACCCAGAAAAACCAACAGAGATTTAAGTAAAGAAGCCTGAATTTGGGCCAGGACCTCATCCAGAGAAATTTCAATCCCAATACTTCCAATAACTCGATTCTGATTATCATGGAGGGGCGAAATAACCTCCCAAACATAGAGTTGATCCCTATGAAGAAGAGATCGGATAACTTCCTTAAAACCGATCTGTTCCCTGGGAAAATGATAACGATCTTCGCCACTCTTCCGGTCCACAATCTCTAAATTGATAAGAGGTGTATCGGTTTGAATAACCTGGCCCTCTAGAGGATTTGGACCCGTTCCTTTTTCTTTGGGATTGGTGGTAGCTGCAAGGTAAAACTGATCAGGTGCGGTGGGGACAGGAACCACAATATCGATCTCGTTAATATCTGGTCGGGAAGCCTTGAGGTCCAAAATCTTTTGCTGGAGTCCTTCTACATCTTCTATTTCCTGCCTGCTTTTGATGCTGATATCAAAAATTCGGGCCAGTACCAGGGCCTTATCCTTAAGTTGATGGTTCAGGTTATCTGATAAAATAGAAAGGTGCAAAAGAGTTGCCATCAGGCTAATCCCGGCAACAGAGAGGGAAACAAGGGTAATAAGCGTAGTTTGTAAAGTTTTAGGAAACCCGGCTTTCATAGGATAATTAGACTCTGTAAATCTCTGAATTGTCAAGAGCTATTGTTATACCATTTCCACATTGAACCCCACAACCCTCCGAGGAGTTCTCCAAGATTACCCCGGCTCCTCTTCGCCCCTACAACTAAAGGAAAGGAGTAAAGAATAGGTAGGGATGGCTTATCTATACTTACCGGTTTAAGGGTTATCACCGGGGATCGCCCTTAAACTGGGCAGCCATAAAGGGCTGCCCCTACAGTTTAGGCGATGTTTCGATGTAGAAAGGGTATTAATCCTCATTTGGGGTTTTTTAATCCTCTTTTGGGGATTCTGAGGAGGGTAGTTTTTTAAAAAAAGTCCTTCCTCTTACCTATCTCCCCTATCCGGTTCCCTGATTCCAGGTATTTTCTGGATTAATGTCTTGACTATTTAAATGTGGTATCAGGTTTGTACATCGGATAGGTGAGAATGGAAAAATCTCTGAAGAGATCAGGATGGAAGATTTTCCCTCTCTTCAGCCGGAAATGCTTCAACAGAGCTACGGAATGTGGAAATTAAAAAAACTGAAAACTTTAACCGTAGGGTTGAGTTCTTCCCTAAAGAACAGGGTGTTTTACAAAAACCGTGGGGCGAACAAAGAATTGCCTTTCTGTTTTTAATAATCCTTCTGTTCCTACGGATTGTTTTTGTCTTTCGGTATCCTTTCAATTCAGATGAGCCCCAGCATTTACATGTCGTGTGGGGTTGGGCCCAGGGTCTGCTTCCCTATCGTGATGTGTTTGATAATCATGCCCCTCTCTTTCATCTTCTGTGGGCACCGCTCTTTGCCGCCCTGGGTGACCATCCTGAGACCCTCTTCTGGATGCGGCTCACCATGATTCCCCTTTACCTGCTGGCATTGGAGAGTACTTATGAGATTGGTCGAGGGATTTTCTCCCCGCAAGTTGGCCTGTGGGCTGCAGTATTCACGGGATTATTCCCACGGTTTTTTCTCTGTTCTACTGAGTTTCGCACGGATAACCTCTGGACGGTACTCTGGCTGGTGACGATGGTTCTCCTGGTTAAAGGGCCTATAACATTCTTGCGAAGCTTTACGGTGGGTATTCTGCTGGGAGCTACCATGGCCGTCTCCATGAAAACGACTCTAATGCTCGTCACACTTGGCATTGCCAGCCTGACCACGATTTGTCTCTCTGCCAGGTATCATCCGATTAACCTTCGTCATCTCCTCAGGTGTGTGATATGGGCACTGATGGGATTTTCTTTGATCCCTGGGGCATTGATTCTATTCTTCTTTGCCAAAGGGGCTTTAGAACCCTTTTTCTATGGAGTTGTAAAGCATAACGTCCTTTCAGGACTGGGTTCTTGGGGCAAGTTTCGATGGTACCAGTTACTCTTTCCCATAGGATATCCCCTTCTTTGGTGGGGAGCTCAGATTATTATTCGCTGTGCTCTCAATCCTGTGGGGATCCGTCGGGCTTTTGTATTCCTGATTACCGGAATATATCTCTCGGCACTTTATAGTTTTTGGCCTCTGATCGAGCGGCAACATTTCCTCCCTTTTTATCCCCTCTGCCTCATTTTCTTGACCCAATTCGTGCTGGATAGAGGAGATCGATGGCTCAAGAGATGGCCGGTTTCCTTTCTAAGATATTTAGTCCCCACCGGTATTGCTCTTTTAGAAGTTGTTTTGTTGGTGATGACGGAGAAGCCCTGGCAGGATAGGACCCGTGACCAGATAGAATTACTTAAAGATGTACTGACCCTTACCCAACCCGGTGACCCGGTGATGGATTTAAAAGGTGAGATGATTTTCCGTTCGCGTACTTTCTACTATGTACTCGAAGCGATTACCATGGAACGCATCAAACGGGGATTGATTAAAGATGATATTCCAGAACGCCTTATTGAGACCCATACCTATGTCGCCGCCTTAGACAATACCCGGTTTCCTCCCCGTGCCGGTA
Organism: bacterium; assembly: GCA_030550175.1. Taxonomy (GTDB): domain Bacteria; phylum Moduliflexota; class Moduliflexia; order Moduliflexales; family JAUQPW01; genus JAUQPW01. The sequence continues at coordinate 7,454 of JAUQPW010000054.1, read as the reverse complement.
AATTTCTTCGGGAAAACTATCTACCGGTAGGTCATCTACGGGTAGTTGGCCAGTTTCTGGTCCCTTCCCTACTCGACGGAAAGTATTTTTTTTCCTTCGATGTTCGAGTTCCGGCACCGTATGTGATTATCTCTGAAAAAGGTATCGTGACCGGCTGGCTGGACGGTACTCCTTGTCAGGGTGCCCGATTTCTTACCGTTGGGCATCACGAATTCTTTACTTCTCCGACAGAAGGCAGGTTTGCACTTATATGGGAACAGGCTGTAGAGCGAGGTTTTTCACCCTTTAACCGGTAATACCCAATCAGTATTGAAATGGGATGCAAAGTAGGCACAGCGCCACCCTAACCCTTCCTGCCTGCGGGGAGGGAAGGGAGAGGTTGCCTGCATAAGGGCCCCTCAGGTCGCCCCTTCTCAGCATCTAACCTCTTCAGAGGGAAGGGATAGGATATGACCTATTCAATCAGAATCCGTATAACAACGTGATAGAGACCTTATTTGCCGGTTTAAGGAGCTTCAATGATGCAAATTCATTTTCATCGATGAACCTGGGTAGTGGGAGATTTCTGTTCTCCGACTATCGGTAACCGGCACCTCATCGAGAGGGATATGTCGAAAGAGGTTCTTCCAAACCCGGTGGTCTGCTGTGTGATACCTTGCTATAACGTCGCAGCACTTTGTGAAGAGGTGGTTATCCAGGCGGCTAAGTATGTGGATTACGTAATTGCTGTGAATGATGGTTCGACAGATGGAACAGATAAGGTATTGCACCAAGTTGCAGCAGAGAGTAAGGGACGTATTCGGGTCCTTTCATTTTTGAATAATCGCGGTAAGGGTACTGCCCTCCTGGAAGGGTTCCATTATGCCCTTAGGGAAATTCCCTTCAATATCCTTGTTACTTTAGATGGGGATCGCCAACATTGTCCCTCGGATATTCCTCGCCTGGTACAGGCCTGTATACAGGAAAATGCAGCACTGGTTATCGGGGAGCGCACCTTCGATCTGGGAGCCATACCCTTACGGAGTCGCCTTGGGAATAGGCTGGCGACTATACTTCTACAAAGACTTTATCCCCGAAGCCCCCGGGATACTCAATCCGGTCTACGAGCATTTCAACGAAGCTTTATCGAGCAAATTGTGCAAGATATCCAAGGGGGACGGTATGAAACCGAACTCTATATCCTTCTCCTGGCCCTTGAGCAGCGACTACCCATTGCAACGGTCCCTATCCCGGCCCTCTATTTTGATCAAAACAAGTCCTCACACTTTCGACCTGTTGTAGATACCTTATCTATCTGTCGGGCATTCCTTGACTTCTGGGTTGGTGTTAAGAACAAGGTGTGTCCTGGCCGTAAGAGTAACGCCCCGAATAGTCAAAGCAAACACTCATCAATAGTTAACGTATAAGGTATGAAATGGGAAAAAACTTAAGAGGTTTTTTATGTGCTTTACTTGCCGTTCAAGTTTTGTTCATTACCAAACAAGTCTTTCCCCAGGGAGCTTATAAAGATAGCGTGTTAGAGGAGGCTAATGATCCAGACCTTCCTCAAGGAGTTGAAGAGTATCAGCGCTATAACTTTCAGCAGGCCTTAGAAAACTTTGAACGGTTCATCCAAAAACATCCGGAGAGTCTTTTAGGCTATTTTTTACAGGCAGAGACCTATTGGTCGATATTTATCAACAAGCGGGAGAATACAGAAGCCGAAAAACATTTCATTGAATTGAGCCAGAAGATCATTAAAATGGGGGAAGCGCGTTTAAAAAGGAACAAAAATGACACCGATACCCTGCTTATCCTGGCCGGCCTGTATAGCCGTTGGGGATTGCTGGAAGGTTCTTACAACCATCGGTGGGAAGCGATAACGCGATCTATGAAGGCCAGGACCTACTTCGAGAAAGTCGTGGAGATCAACCCGGAGATTTATGATGCTTATCTGGGATTAGGCCTTTATGATTATTTCACGGCTACCTTCCCGGGTTATATTCGAGTCTTCAGTAAAGTTTTGTTTGGTTTATACGGAGGTCAGGAAAAAGGCCTCAAGGAATTGCAACTTGCCATGGAAAAGGGAACTTATAGCAGGGATTTAGCCAAGTTTTTCCTGGCCTTTTTTTATATAAAATATGAAAATAAAGCCCCTCAGGCTTTAAACTTGCTTAAGGAGTTAGCGGATCAATATCCGGAAAATCTCAATTATTTAGGCCTGCTGGCCTATTGTTATAAAGAACTTAAAGATTATGACAATGCCATTCATACGTACAGAAAAATACTGGAGTTGGCCGCCGCAAAAGAAGTTTATGGAGAAGAATCCTTAAATATTACCACATACTTTTTTGGAGAAAGCTTACGATTGGCCGGGAAATACGAGGAAGCTAAAAAATATTTCAACGATATGATTCATACCGATTCAACAGATAGGTATTGGGTTCTGGCCTATGCCCATCTCAGCCTGGGAAAAATTTATGACACTTTTGGAGAAAGAGATAAGGCTTTGGAGTCGTATCGAAATGTTCTCGCGTTGAAAGATTTTGAAGACTCCCACAAGAAAGTTGAGAAGTATTTAAAAACTCCTTATAAACCCGGTCAGGATTAGATATTTCGGGAGGGAGCCTGTGAGTTTCCAGGTCCGGTCATCGTTAGGGGAGGTAAATCGCGACTGATATCTTGAATAACCCGGAGGATTTGGCGGATATCTTCGGGTTGGAGTCCCGAGTAAACGGGCAATTGTAGGGTTCCTTCGGTTGATTCGGCATGGGGACATGGGGAGGTGTAAGGAGCAAATAGCTCCAAGCGGGTACATATGTCCACATGCATGATTTCCATATCTATACCGCGGCGGATTGCGCGACGGCTTAAGGTAATGGGATCCGAGGTGCGTATGCAATATTGGTAATAAACCGGCGAGGTATAGGGAAGGGTCTGGGGTGGCAAAATCGATTGGATTTCTTTCAAGCCTTCCGTCAATCGGCGTGCATGTTCTTGACTCTTTGCATTCAATTTATCAATTACTTCCAGTACTTTCAGTCCGATGACGGCCTGGGCATTACTATAACGTCGCCGATAGGCTGAAGGTAGCGGATCCAGGGGTCGAATTTTTTCCCAAATGTAACGTGTTAAATCCTGGTGTCCGAAGAAGGAGGCGATGTAAAAAGCTGGAAAAAGACTGAAAGTAAACCCATAGGGGCTGATGAAAGCCCGTTGAAGATATCCGGAGAGCAGTTTCGATATAATCTCCCTGGTTGAAGGCCAGGGTTCTGCTTCAGCCAGTTGCCGAATTCGTTCGGCCAGCCGGTCATCGTTAGTGATGGCCATTCCACCCCCGTAAGTATTCAATCCTTTGAGCGTCTGAAAGCTAAAGAAAGCAGCGTGGCCGAATGTCCCGGTTTTAGATCCTCGATAAGTGGCTCCAATGGCATGGGCGCAATCCTCGATGACATAAAGCCCATGCTGTTTTGCAATGGCTAAGATAGGGTCCATATCGCAGGGCTGTCCGTAGAGATGGGTGGGTACGATGATTCGCGTTCGCCCGGTTATTGCGGCCGGAAGAGCCTGAGGGTCCAAATTGTAGGTATAAGGATTAATATCGACGAATACAGGCCGTAATCCCGCCACCCGTGCAATTTCCGGAATAACCCAAAACGTCAGGGCAGGAAAAATGATTTCGGAGCCCGGAGGCAGATCCAACGCCTTAAGGATATAATAAAAGGCCATACGTCCATAGGAAGCAGTAATAGCATGGCGAACGCCATGATAGGCGGCAAACTTCTCTTCAAATTGTCGAATGGCGGGGCCTTGAACCCCCTGACCCCTCAAAAATGTTTTAAGTAAGGCCTGGGTGGTTCCGGGGACCTGCCGGGCTCCATAACGTGCGATAGTTCGAATCATGTCCTCTCTATCTACTGTCCATTAGCCTTTAGGATTTGTCAAGTATAAAGAACCTTGAACAAGGGACAGGGTTAGCTACTTGCTTTAGGCTCTTGAGAGGTAAAATAAGCCATTTCAATCTCACGTTGACGACGTTGGGCATAAGCATCCCAGCGTTGGACCCATCTGGCAAAACAATTTGGAAGCCCCAGATAATTCCATCCCCAGGAGGGTCGGATATAGAACCGGCTATAGGCGGTCGTAAGCATAAATAGAAGCTGCTCATGGGTTAGGTTGGGGTGTTTAAAAGTAGGGGTATAGCCATCGAATTTTTCTAAATCGGTTTCGGTAATAAGAGACTCCATGCGTTTACGAAGAGGGGTTCCGGGGTAAGGGGTCAGAATCTTAAATAAGGCCATCGTGCTATTTAAATCTATGGAATAATCAATGGTAGCCTGGATACTCTCTATGGTATCGGTTAAGAACCCTATTACATAAAACCCTACCGTCATGATTCCTTTTTTACTACAATAGGAGATGATATCCTTTTGGTGTTCCGGAGGGATAGGTCTTCGACCAACACGCTTGAGCGTATTAGGATCGACCGACTCTACTCCAAAGGTTAGAGCACGCAATCCAGCTCTATAGAGGAGATCAACCAACTCTTTATCTAAACTATCCAATCTGGTCTCACACTCAAATCGGACCGGAAGGTTCTTGCGGATGATTCCTTCGGCAATCGCCATACTCCGGTCTCTTTCTTCTGTAAAGAGGGGGTCCCGGAAGACCAGGAAAACCCTACCGTATTGACGACAAATCTGCTCAATCTCTTCAAGCACATTTTGGGGACTACGGGCCCGATAAACTGCCGTAATACGATGAGGACAATACGTACAGAACTCTGGGCAACTTCGGCTGGATAGTAAAGGAAAAACTGATCGCATGGAGAAGAGGGAATGAATAACTTCATGACCGAATCTTCTTCGGTACACTAAATCCCATCGAGGAAACGGTAAAGAATCTAGATCCTGGATGGTCGAACTGACAATGGGCCCCTTCAAGATTTCGCCCCGGGCTAACCGCAGGGCAGCATGCTCAGGTTCTCCTTTAATGATGAAATCCCCATGACCAGCTAATACTTCTGGGACATGGGTTGCAAAAGTCCCAAAAAATCCAACCTGCATTCCATATCTTCGCCTGGCTTCTTCCGCCCATTGAATCTCATGTCGAAAATCTACAATCGAGGTTAAGACCAGGGCCAGATCCCCTGGTATCCACTTGTTATCCGTTACATAAACCTCGTGCCCGGCCTGGGCAAAAATAGCAGCCAGATAACCGAGTTGAATACTGGGTAAATTCCGGTAAAGCTTCCGCATTCGTTCCACCACACGAGTCGTCCATGAAATACCCCGAAACCGAGAACCATAACCACCGGCAATGGTATCTTTACTGACCACTCCGTTTTGTCCTTTTAAATCCGCCAATACTACTCGCATAGGTCCCTCCTCATTTCTAATATACCATATTCTCGAAAATACTCTCAAAAGTACACCATAACTACTTCCTTATAAGTGAATTAACACATTGAAAACCGAGCTTAACCTATATTTCTCATTTCCGCAAATCCTATACCATATTTCAAGTAACTACCTATGATGGGATAAGAACTTCGGAAAGAGCAAATCTGGTAAGCTTTTTGAGTCATCATCAGTCTTAAAAAGATTTTTTTTTAATTTTCTCGGAGATACCTTAAAAAAGGTAAACTTTTTTGTTCTACCTTAAATCAGGTGTATTTTCCCTGATTTAGGAAGTAGTCGAAGAGAAAGCCAGATTAGGCGGGATAAGGCATTCTAGAGGGCCGGTTGGATCTTATAAAAAGGATCCAACAGTACTTTCTTGCCAGGGGTCGCTCCCCTTCCGTTGCTGAGGATTCACGCGAGTCGATAAGTTTAATCTCTTCCTAGCAAGGCCAAAAACGTATCCGTATCACTTTAGTAGGTGGAAAAAAACACCTCCCTTGGCTCCCCTCCAGGGAGGACTAGGGGGGTGTTCCCCTCCAGGGGGGAACTGACGTGGGGTTGCTGCTGAAGTCCCCCCTGGAGGGGGGATTGGGGGGTGTTCAGACAGAAAAAGTGACACCTACTCAATTGTTACAGTTATGCTAAAAACTCTCTATATTGTCAAGGTAAGGCAAATGTTATAAATTAGTTTAATAACTCTATTAATCACGTGGGAACCCAATAATCCTTTAAATGAGGACAAGTAGGGACCGGGTTTTTCAACTGTCCTCTAGAATCTTGGAATAAAAGGCCTATCTTGAGTGGATTAGAAAAGATTTTAGTGGGTTACTTTGAACATTTTACCTACCTGGGTATTTTTACTGTTCTCCTTTTGTGCGGAATGGGAATTCCGATACCCGAAGATATTGTTCTGATTACGAGCGGGTATTTAGTCTACACCGGATATATTCGTCTTTCTTACACAATCCTGGTCTGTCTGGTCGGAGTTGTTCTGGGGGATTTTGTCATTTATTTGATCGGAAAAAGGTGGGGAGAACAGATTATCAGCCATCATCGGTTTTCCAAGATCCTTACCAAGGAGAGGGTCCATAAAGCCAGGGAATATTTTGCTAAATATGGAACCAAGGCGGTATTTATTGCCAGGCATTTATCCGGACTTCGATTTCCTATCTACTTTACAGCCGGAATGGTTCGAATGCCGCCTGTAAAATTTGTTTTAGTAGATCTGGCCGCGGCTTTTATTACCGTCCCTCTACTTATCTCTCTCAGCTACTATCTCGGAGACCATATCGACCGGTTCATCCATATTGTTAAACAAACCGAACATGCTTTATTGGCGATTATGATGATCGTGGTACTGTTATTCATTCTAACCCGGCTCAGAGGTAAAGAAGTTTGAAAAGCCGTCTAGTGCGGTACCTCTCCCAATTCAACCAGTATATTTTGGAGTTTTTCTTCATAGTCCCGCTTGAGGGCTAAGAGCTGAAGAGTAAATTCATCCCGAAGTCGAGCATATTCCTTTTCAAAACCCTGAGGCGCAAAGCTATAAGTCCTGAATCGTAAACAGCCGACGGCAGGCTTGCCGTTTTCATATCTTATTCCAGAAGGTGTGAGAGGCGTTGGAGTGTACCAAAGAGTTAAGGCATTCTCAGGATTGGTTGTAGAGGACTCCACAGAGAAATAGTAAGACTTACCCTGTGAATCCACCAGGGGTGGAAACCGGAAAGTATACCAGAATCCATCTCGAACGAAACGGGCATCCGCCTTGATCATTACCAAATCTTCCTTAGCCTCCGGATCAACTTTCAGTCTAAAAGTTAGATCACAGGTATTCAGCCGGTTGTAAGCACCGGGCATGATATCTATTCTGCATAGATTGGGCCGTGTCGCTAAAAATGACTGACCTACTACCCGCGGATAAAGTAGACTCCCCAGGGTTGCTTCTGATTTATCCTGAACTACATCCAAAACCTCCCGTTGTTGATTTTCTTTCCTTACCTGAATCAAATCTAAGAGCAATTGAACAAGTTCCCAGTTGCTCCCTTTGGGTGGAAAGTGGGGGTATGGGGGTGT
>JAUQPW010000158.1 GCA_030550175.1 bacterium | reverse complement strand
AAAAACACACCCCCCCGGCCCCCCCCCACCCCCCCCCATATACGGGGGGATTAGAGGGGGGCCAGGGGGTGTTCAGACAGAAAAAGTGACACCTACTAAATTGTTACAGTTACAGGAATATTTGATAGCTTGACAAATTCATTCATCTCTTTTACACTTTTCCTCATCAAAGGGTAAAAAATCCATAACAACCATTACTTAGATAGAATGGAATGCAGGACCCGGAACTTATATTCCGCGGACTGTATTCTATTATTCTATGTTGAAAAAGAGAGGTTCATTATGGCTAAAATGGCTACAACTAAACTTCCTATTCTTCCCAATGAGGAAATTATGAACCGGCTCCCCAAAGAACTCCCCAAATGGGAACTGGATAATGAAGGATGGATCAAGCGGATTTTTAAGACCGATGGATGGCAAACAACCCTCATGGTGGTAAATACCGTTGCCTTTTTAGCTGAAGCAGCCTGGCATCATCCGGATATGTATGTAACATGGGCCAAAGTAAGTGTTAAGTTGAAAACCCATAATGTGGGAGGCATTACAGAGAAGGATTTCGCCCTGGCCAAGAAGATCGATGAAGTTATAGGATGGATGCCTGGAGAAGATTCCGTTCTGGACGGTAATCCGAAAAGGGAGAAATGGGTAAGCTAAACTTGTATGGATCGAATCGCCCAGCTTCAAGAATTACTTAAAACGGATCCCAACGACGATTTTCTATATTATGGATTAGGATTAGAGTACCTCAAGGCAGAACGTTATCAAGAGGCTGTGGAAGCTTTTAAAACGGTCATCAAGTTGAAGCCGGATTACTCGGCGGCTTACCGGGAACTGGGAAAAGCCCTTACCAAGGCAGGACAACTTGAGGAGGCCAAAAAAGTTTATCAAGAAGGGATGATGGTTGCAGAGAAAAAAGGGGATCTTCAGACGAAGAAAGAAATGAAAGTTTTTTTGAATAGACTGTTGAAGTCATAGAACTGTATAACTTCTTGCCTATCTCCTTCCCTATGTCTTTCTGAAACAGGTTTCTAGAAACGAAAAAAAGCCGGTTGCCGTCTTCATTTTCCCCTTTCTGGAGTAGGTTTTTGGACCTTACCCTTCCAATTCTCCTTGTAAAGTTAATTCGGTGTGGTTCCCCCTCATCCCCGGCCCCTCTCCCACAGTGTGGGAGAGGGGAGCCGGTAGATCTCCAGGTCAGTTCCCCAGGTAACCCCTCTCCCAAAGCTTCGGGAGAGGGAGGCAGAGGTGAGGGCCGCTTAAAAGTCAAGCAAAACTAAGTAAACAGTGTACTAAGGTATCACCCCGATCCCTTTCCAATACAATATCGTCAATGGAGTCAATACCAGGAGAGTTGAGATCGCCAGTGTCAGGGTCATTTTCAGGGTTTGAGTTAAACTCATCCAGCGAAAACTATAAGCCAGAATCAGAGGGGTAGCCTGGTAAGGGAAGAAGGGATTAGAATAGGCCACACTCATGGAGAAAACGGCGGGTAAGACGGGATGGTCTGTGGTTTGAACGATTTGAATTAATAAAGGAGTGATAACGGCGGCTTCTGCGGCAGTATCGGTTAAAAAGGAGAAGACGGAGGTTAGAAGAAAAAAGTAATAGTGAAAGAAAAACCATCCATAATTTCGAAAATTCAGATAACCCTCGATAAAATGTACAACCTGGTCATTGAGATGGGTAGCTTGAAGCGCAGCACTTAAACCAAACATGGCTCCCAGATAGAAAATGATAGGGTAGTTAATCTGATGAATCGTTTTGAACTCAAAGACTCCCCATTTTGGAAGAAAGTAAAGCAAGGCTATCAACAGGGCAACATAGGTCGGATGCAGATGGTGCCAGAAATCCAATACCCACAGGAGAACGGCCAATCCCAATAGAACCATCACTTTCTTCTCCTGGGTGGAAAGTTTCTTAATTTTTAAAAACTCTGAATTTGGTTGGTTTGGCTTTAACGGTGTTTCAGGGACGATATTCTGAAAGGATATATCTGCTTGAGAGACCGGAAAAAATTTCAAGATCAACAGATAAATTAAAAAAATGCGTCCGATTCCCAAGGCAGGTAACATCACATAAGCCCATTCTCCCCAGGAAATCGTTTGGTTTAGTGTATTTTCCACAACACCCAGAACGACTATGTTAGGCAAACCCGCTGTAAGAATGCTGTGACCTCCGTAGTAAGTAGAAAAAATGAGCGCTGAGATGATGGCTGCCGCCTCATGGGAATGGGGTTTAACGCCCAAAGTTTCTGCCAGTTTAATGGCCAAAGGCATGAGGATAAGGACCCGAACCGTTGCAGAGGGAATAAAACAGGCAATCAGAAAACCGAGCAGGACTAAACTTAAAATCAGCCGTTTAAACTTAAATCCCGAGCGTTGAATGAGTAAAGTGGCCATAGCTTCTCCCAGATGGGTTTGGGTAATTCCCAATCCCAGTATAGAACCGCTCAAAACCAACCAGGTTGCCCGAGATGACATACCGGAAAAGGCAATTCCAAAATCTACGGTGTGGGTGATAATCAAGAGAAACAGAACAATGAGGCCGGTATACTCGATTTCTACAGGTTCTGTCACCCACCAGATAATGGCGAAAAGCGTTATAGCAAGGGCTTGTTTAGCCGGCAGGGAGAGAAAAGGAAGGGGATAAAACCAGATAACCAGGAGAACTATAATTCCTGAAAGGCCACCAATTTGTCTGATCCAGGGTTTTGGCAAAAGGTAATAAGGTTAATGTAGGGACGCAGGGAATTGCGTCTCTACCAGGCAATGGATGAAGCAACCTGCTTCACGATGAAGAAGCTCAACGAAAACGTGAGGCTGGGCTGCAGCTATTAGCTGTGGAGGAGGATCCGGTTGTTGAATGGGACATGGCAAAAGCCGAGAATTGCTTGACAGGTTTGGGAGCTCCACAACTGGGACAGACTAAATTTTCATTCCCTGCACCCACGCGTTGTAAGACTTCAAAGCGTTCTTCACAACTGGTACATTTATATTCGTAAATCGGCATAGTCGATCCTCCTGGGAGATTCATAAAGGTTCTAGAAGCTGTAATAAATATAATTGCTTCCCCTGGGATGTGCAAGGGTTAAGGGGAAATTCAGGAGTTATAACCTTCTCAAAGGGTAAATTTTTATATTGCGCGATTTTTACCTGATTCGTATCTTTGACGCAAAGATCTTTTACACCCGGGGATCTGGAATTTTAAAAGCCCTTAAACTTCGGAGGGGTGTCCTTGTTGAGCAAGTTCGGAACAGGTCACTCCTGAAGAATAACAAAGCGACAAGGAAAGGAGGAAAGGAGTATGGCGGCCATAACCCCCTACGCAACCAATCATGAAGGACTTGGAGAATTAGACTCCCGTTTGGTAGAGGTCAACAGTTTGCCCTGGATACCCACCCGGTACAAAGGAATAGAAATGAAGATCCTGCTTGAAGACAAGGAAACAGGCATGATTACGGCACTGTTTCGGTGGCAGCCGAATTCCAGGTTACCACTCCACGAGCATACTGCAATTGAGCAGACCTATGTCCTGGAAGGTAGCATCGAGGATGAAGCCGGGGAAGTCACCGCGGGTAATTATATCTGGCGTCCGGCCGGGAGCCGACACGAAGCCCGATCCCGAAATGGTGCCCTGATACTCAGTTTCTTCCTTCGTCCGAATAAGTTTTTTGATGACGGTGATGGCTGGCTTTCCGACAAAGATGGGGGAGAAAATACCAAAGTTCATTAAAATTTCAAGTAACACTTTCCTGATAAGTCTTTAGAATCTATCATGTACTTGCAACCGCAGAGCCTATACAATCTGAGGTGTTCTGCGGTTAAATTTTTGCTTACCTACATAAAAGGAGGTCGAGATGAAAACTTATAGAATTGGAGTTATTCCCGGAGATGGGATAGGAAAAGAAGTTATACCGGAAGGTAAAAAGGTTCTGGAAGCGGTTGGGAAGCGATTTGGTCTTAAGTTCGAGTTTACAGATTTTCCTTGGGGAACTGAATACTATCTCTCTACAGGAGAGATGATGCCGGAAGATGGACTGGATACGCTTAAATCCTTCGATGCTATTTTATTTGGAGCCGTGGGGGACCCCAAGGTTCCGGATCATATTACCTTACATGGATTAATTTTACCTATCCGGCGAGGGTTTGATCAATATGCCTGTGAACGTCCATCTTACTTATATGCCGGGGTTCCCTGTCCCCTTGTCGGTAAGAAGCCCGGGGAGATCGACCTCATCGTTATTCGGGAAAACACGGAAGGAGAATATGCCCCTATTGGAGGGCATGTTTATTTAGGAACTCCAGAAGAGGTCGCAGTTCAAACGGCCGTTTTCACACGGAGAGGGTGTGAAAGAGTGATTCGTTATGCCTTTGAGCTGGCACGGAAACGAAATAAGAAAAAGCTGGTCACCTCGGTCACCAAATCTAATGCCCAGGGATTTGGTATGGTACTTTGGGACCGAACATTCAGAGAAGTTGCCCGGTCTTACCCGGACATTCAAACAGAATCCCTTCTGGTCGATGCCGCCTGCATGGACTTTGTTCGCCGCCCTGAGCATTTTGATGTGGTTGTGGCTTCGAATCTTTTTGGAGATATTTTAACAGATATCGGCGCCATTATCAGCGGGAGTATGGGTCTGGCTCCCAGTGCAAATCTGAATCCGGAACGTCGATTTCCCTCTATGTTTGAACCGGTTCATGGATCGGCTCCGGATATTTATGGAAAGGGAATTGCAAACCCCTTGGCGACTATTCTATCGGCTAGAATGATGCTGGATTTTCTTGGCGAGGAAGAAGCTGCCCGGCTAATTGAAGGGGCCGTGCGAAAGATCCTGGCCGAGGAAAAGATTCGAACGCCGGACTTGGGTGGAAAGGCAACAACGAAAGAAGTTGGAGATGCTGTGGTTGAGCTGATCTCTCAGACCCAATAAGAAGCCTTTGTGGTAATGACTTGGGTGAATTCTGGACCGAAGTCGTTACCATTCACCCTTCGAAAGAATCATCCTACCTGGTTTGCTCCTTGCCTTGACTAACTCTATAAAAGATTTATATTGTTAAAAATGAGTATAAATTTCTGTGATTATGAAGAGATAGAATTTTTATTTGACAGTTCCAAAAAGTGCTATATAAAAACCTTTTGAAGAAAGGAGACCAAAAAAATTTAAAGCTAATCTGGCTTTAATAGCAGATTAAAAATAAACAATTAATCATTATGGATCCAAGTACCAGCAAAACCATTGCAGAACAAATTTGTAAAAACAAATCCGATGAATTGTCTCAAGTCTTGACCCTTCATAAGGGAGAGAAACATATCATCGCCCTTCAGAATTTTCCTGACCCCGATGCTATCTCTTCAGCGTTTGCTCATAAACTCATTTGTTTAAAATATGACATCGACGTGGATATCGTTTATGATGGGAAAGTCAGCCATCAACAAAATATCGCTTTGATCAAACTACTGGATATAGAGCTCATTCGATACTCAGAAAACCTGGATCTTACCCAATACCACGGAAGTGCATTCATCGATAATCAAGGAACAACGACCAGTTTAGTAAAAAAGCTAGAACAGGCGGGAGTAAAACCCCTCATTGTGGTAGACCATCATGAACGACAAAATGTCATTCAAAATCCAGAATTTACGGATATTCGAAAAATCGGAGCAACGGCTACCATTTACACCAACTACATCAAGGATGGACTGCTGGAGTTATCCAAATCTGATCGAGATCACGTAAAGTGTGCCACTGCGCTTATGCACGGAATCCGAAGCGAGACTTCAGAATTAATCCGGGCTAAGGAAGAAGATCTCATGGCAGCGGCATTTCTGAGTAATTACCACGATCCCGGCCTTCTGGGCGAAATCGTTAATCAATCTCGATCCAAGAAGGTCATGGATATTATCCATAAAGCTTTAGAGAATAGGGTCATTAAGGATAACTTTAGTATTTCCGGCATCGGTTATCTTCGGGCAGAAGATCGAGACGCCATTCCTCAAGCAGCAGACTTCCTGGCAACGGAGGAAAACGTCCATACTGCTATCGTATACGGAATTATAGTAACCGACAAAAATGAAGAACTCCTGAGCGGTTCGTTCCGTACCTCTAAACTAACCATAGATCCTGATGAATTCATCAAGGATACTTTTGGAAAGAATGAAATTGGAAAGTATTTTGGAGGTGGAAGGCAAGAAGCCGGAGGTTTTGAGATACCCATAGGATTTCTTTCCGGTTCTTCCGGCAAAGAATATGATGCCTTGAAATGGCAGGTTTACGATCTTCAGGTCAAGCAGAAACTTTTTAATAAGATCGGAATCACGGAGAAAGGCAAGGATTAGAGATAGGGAAGTATGGGGGTGTGGGAAGTATGGGAGGATGGGAGGATGGGAGTGCGAGTGTAAATCCCTTCATCCCCTCATCTCCCACACTTCCACCCTCCCATACCCCCATA
>JAUQPW010000053.1 GCA_030550175.1 bacterium | reverse complement strand
TGTATCAATCAGCACGATGGTGTCTATATTTCGTGTAAGTAATTTGGGCGTATCTCTGCCAAACCGCCATCGGGTTGCAAGGATATTCCACCAGATATGTAATTTGGATCTATTACCTTCAAAATGAAGTTTATCTATCGTACTATCCCACATACTATTCATCCCAAAAAATCCTGCTGCGTGGGCATAGACTAGTTCATCATGGATATGAATAGCTCGTCCTCTCAAGGCTTCAAATGATGTTGCGGGGATCTGATCTTCCATGAAGTAACCATGGGATACCTCTGTCATCCATAAGGGAATCTTATACTGTTCTGCAAGATTACGTAATTGTCTCCGAAGTTGAATACCTTCCTGATTTGGATGACCTGTTCCAGATTCCTTCAAAATGTTGGGGATATAAGCATAAGATGATCCATAGGGATACGGATGGTAGCCAATGACCCCTACATACTGTCTGGCTTCCGGATCGGCCAGGATCTTGGTGGCAACCTCCAGCGATCTCTTCTCCGTTTCCTCATTGGGAACAACAAACTTGACCGTATTAAAACCGGCCTTACGTAGCCGGTTCCCGGCCCATTTGATGATATCAACCACGGCCTGAGCATCTGTTATAGGATCCAACTCCCTGTTCCCTGAGGTCGGTTCATTAAAGAGATGAGCATAGCGAGGTTCTTTTCCATACTTATTTTTCCAGTAAATGATACCCGCCAGGACCTGCTCCGCACACTCATTCAGGTAGCGGTTATAATCCGAAATGCCCAGCTTTCCAAGCCATCTAGCTCCCCAACGGGTGCTGATCTGAGTTGCAGGATAAAGCCCATCAAGAGCTTCCGGAGGGGCAAAATCCATAACTTTTTGTTTAAAGAGATCACCGTATTGAGCGGAATGAAATCCCTTCCAATTTATGTCGAAAGGATCCTTATTATCGTTAGCCTGGTCTCCGAACGGATTACCGGAATGGGCCGGAGCTTCAAAAAGATTCGGTACCTGACCGGTTGTGATCCTGACCTGGTTGAAGAGGGCATCAACTGCTTGAAGGCGTTGTGCTGGGGTTAGCGTATCTTTATCTCCCAACATTAATGTTTGATGGGTTACCCCAAAACCCTCCATGATTTGATACGTAATATTATTGTCAAGGAGCACTTCAACTTGGGCACTTGCCGTAATAGATAACAAGGTAAGACTTAGACTCAGCATTACCCGGCTGATACCAACTCGTAAAATCCTCAATCTGGCCGACAAGATCTGTCTGGTAGTAGCAAATACAAACAGAGCTGAGATGGACCTGTTAAATTGAGATAACATCGTCGTGCTAACACATCCCCAACCGGAGGCACTCGTCCAGAATGGCTCCAAAATCCCGTGGTGTATATCCTAATGTCCTGCGGGCTTTGCTTGAATCATAAAAGTGGTATCGACTAGCCAGATAATGGATTATGTAGGTGATACGAGGACGGCGATTACGTAAACGGCCCCAGGGCTCCAGTATCATCGCTGCAAGGCCGGTGATCAGGGGAGGGATAGGAATAAATCGCCGTCTTAAATTCATGGCTCTGGCAGTTCTTTTCACCAGGGCCTGATAAGTGAGGTTTTCCCCACCCAGGATGTATCGGCAACCTGGGACTCCTCTTTCTAATGCGGCAAAAATTCCCTCAATTACATCCTGCACGTGTACCACACAAATGCCACCGGTGAAATAAGGAACAAGTCGGGTTAAACGAACCTTCCTCATCATTTCTGCACCTCGATATCGGAAGCCATAGGGTCCAAAAATAGAAGCCGGATTGACGATCACGGCATCCAGACCGCGCGTGACTTCTGCCATTACCTCTTCTTCTGCCCGCCGCTTAGATAGATGATAAATCAATCCGGAACCCTCCAGATTGAAGGAAAAATCCTCATTGGCAGGATACCTGGGATCGGTTGGGATACCAATGGCTGCCACAGAACTGACATGAATTAAACGCTTCACACCTTCCTTTCGACAAGCCTGGGCTATGTAACGGGTTCCCTCCACATTCACCCTCGTTTGCCATGCCTGATCCCGTTTCCAATAACTTAAATTAGCTGCTGCATGGATTACCCACTCTTGATCTTTGACGGCCAATTCCACATGGCGGGGATCTGTGATATCTCCCGTTATTCGTTCTATGGGAAGCCCTTCTAGAATTTGGAGGTTAGAAGTTTCACGGGAAAGGATACGGACTTCATGGCCTTCTGCAACCATCCGTCGGCAGATGTGGGATCCCAAAAATCCTGTTGCTCCGGTAATCAGTACCTTCATAAAATAATCCCTTCTTATAGAGGTAAGCTATCTGCTGGATAAGATCAGGAAACATCGACAAGTAACCGACAAAGGTTTCGCCCTTACCGGCTTTCAAGCTGTACGGGCATATAGGCGTTCGAAGTAGCTCCGACCCAGGGTAAAAATCATCCTTGCTGAAAAATCGGTAAGCAGATTGGTTACAGATCGGGTTCCACCATAGAGGAACCCTTTTCGGTTATCATCTTTGAGAATCCCTCCTCGATTAATAAGATATCGTTCAAAAAACTTGGCGAACCGGTGGAGCGTCTCAATCTGGCTTTTTGTCAGATTCTCGTTTCCGATGGTAACTTCATGGCTGTTGATATACGCATACTCATCCTCCGATGTTAAACCCTGAGAAATGGCCCAATCCCGAAGTTTAGTACCGATGAAAGGTGAGGCTGCCGTGAATTGGATCCAGTTGGCCCGTAATCGGATGGCAAAGGCGATGGTTTCCAGAATGGTTTGAACCGTATCTCCTGGAAGCCCAATAATAAAGAAGCAGAAAGTCTTAATTCCCAACTTTCGGCACAGGGCTACTATTTCGATGATATCTTCTCGAGAAATCGGTTTCCGACCAACGTTGGCCTGGATCTCAACCTCTGCACTCTCAACTCCAAAATTAATCCCATCACATCCCGCCGCAGCCATAGCTCGTAAGGTTTCTTCATTAAGGCAGTCGGGTCGTGTCTCACACTTCCACTTAAAGACGAGTCCTCGCCGTTGAATTTCGTTACAGATCTCGATCACACGTTTCTGGCGGAGTGAAAACATGGGATCCCGAAACAGGATGTATTGAATCCCCAAATCTTTTACCAGATGTTCGATTTCGTCTACCACATTACGTGGAGAACGATAACGCCAGGGGAGCCCCTGACCGACGGGATATGGGCAGTAGTGGCATCCAAAGGGGCAACCCCGCGAGGTTAGCATGGGCAAGAAAGGAACGGGAGCTGTGATCGACGATTTAGGAAGTGTATATCGCTGGTAGGGTAAAAGCTCCCATTTGGGAAAGGGGAGCCGATCCAGTTCCTTCAGGAAAGGCCTGGGTGGAGAAGCTATCCAGGTTTCTCCACGCCGATAGATTATCCCAAGCACCTCCTCTTCAGGCCGTCCGATGGTGAGTTCGTAGACTGTCTCATCCGGTTCCCCTTGTAGGATGTAATCCAGGCAGGGTTCCCACTGGAGTCGTTTCAGAACATGGGAAACTACCGGCCCATAAATGGCTAAAACGAGGTTTCGGTTGGCTTCCTTCAGAGCGGTACATACTGAGAGATCCCAATCCAAAGTAGGGGCCGAAGTCCTTACGGTCACTAGTATCCGCCCCGCCCCATTTGGGTCAACCGTATTTACAATCCGTTGGATCAACTGCTCTTTGGTTAAGTTTTCTCCCAGGGCTTCAATCACCTCAACAGATATGCCTTTGTCTACCAGATAACCCGCAAGATAAGGAATATCCAAAGGGGGTAGAAGGGTAGCTCCTATAGGGTAGAGTTGACCGAATCCTCCCATGGAATCCTTGTTGGCAACATAACCCGGTGGACTGGGAGGATTGATAATAATAACTTTTGTAAATCTCATGACGAATACCTCCTGGATAAGTGACGGGTATTCTTTAAACTTACTTGAAAACGATTCATTGCTTCTTTGTAAATATCGACCGTTTGGCGGGCTATACCCTGCCAGGAAAAGTTCTTAAGGGTGTAATCACGAAGTGCCTGGGCGTCATACTCATCTCGCCGTTCTAATACCTGTATAATTGCAGACGCCAGTGCCTCTGGATCTTCCTTAGGAACCAAAAGACCGACTTTTTCATTGATGATATCTTCAGGCCCACCGCTTCTTGTTGCTATTACCGGGGTACCACAGGCAAGCGCCTCCACTATTACCGAACCGAAGGCTTCAAGACGACTTGGAAGCACCAGTACAGCGCTCTCTCTCATATATTGACTCACTTCGGTGGGCAATTTAGGGCCGGTAAATTCAACACGACTATCCAATCCGAGATCATGGACCATCTGGCGAAGGCGCTGCTCTTGAAGTTGGGTATTTCGATAAATACTCCCCCCTACCAGTACAAGCTTCGCTTCAGGTCTGTGTCGAACCACCTGGAGCATCGCCTGGAGAAGAATATCAAGCCCCTTATTAAAATTGATGAACCCCACATAAAGAATTTGGTTTGGGCTGGGTTTTGCGCCGTTTTGAAGCGGTGTAAAAACAGAACCCTCTACACCGTTGGGAATAACGTGAATCTTTTCCGGCTCCCCCGTGAAATGGGCGATGGTAGTCCGAACATAGTTGCTTACTGCGATATGGAGGGCAATCTTCCGGGCAGCCCATACGGCCTGGCGACGAATAAAGGAATACCGGTCCATCCACCCCTGCCAGGGTGCATGCTCTGTAACTACCACGGGGACTCCATACCGTCGGCCTAACCAGGTTCCCACAACCCCATCCGGATAGATGAAATGTGCATGAATTACTTCAAATGGGAAGTCATGTAGGATCTCATCAACCAGCCTCCGGACGCCGAGATAATAAGTAAGGGCCTCAAAATTGTATAGCGAATATCCTGGGCCCACCAGGAACCGGGGATGATACACCTCCATACCATCTTCCTTACGCTGCAATTCGACCTGTCGAAACCTGGTGTATTCAGGAAATCCGGGTAGTGGTGGACAATAGGGAACCGGTGCAATGACCCTGAGCTCGCAAATCTCGGCGATGTGGTAAACAAGTCTCTTAACCCAAAGACCCAACGTTTTCATTACATTATTTGGGTAGTTTCGCGAAAGGATAAGAACTTTAAGACGTTGCATTGAAATGAGATCCTTTCTTCGCCTTGACTATAAAACTCGCACCTAACCATTTTAGCTTACCAGAGCACAACGGCTCTAATCGCTCAGCGGTCCATACAGCACATTGGGGAAAAAGTTCGTCAAGGGGGGATAGAAATAAGTTGATATAAAAATAGACCACGTCTGTTACTCTACCACAGTATTTTGTTACCAGACGGGTAGCGGCATTTTGGGTATAGAGCCTGGCCAGTGAGACTAATGCAGGGGGTTGCGGTCGCCTGATGAGACCATAATATAAAGGTCTGAGACAAGCCATCATCGGGTAAAAGACGAAATTCCGCCAGGCTGCATGTGGACTTAATAAATTAGTAAAAGTAATAAGGAGCGTTCCACCGGGTTTTAACACCCTGCTCATTTCTTGGATCGCCGTTTCATAATCTTTAATGCGATCTATCACACCCATACAGATGATCACGTCAAAGAATTCATCAGCAAAGGCCAGGGCTGTCGCATTACCTACGGTAAAATGGGCACAATTCACCTTCCCAAAAGCCTTATGACACTGCTCTATCATCCTCGGAGAAGCATCGATACCCCAGAATTCAAATCCTAAGTTGATTAACTTAGGAACCATAACTCCAGGTCCACAACCTACATCCAATAACCTACCTGCCGGTTTGTCGAGTAGTTCTAAGACTTTTTCCTGGCGCACACGCAGGGCATAACCTCCGGGCGAATTTTCATAGTACCGTTGAAAGTAATCGGCAGCCACCTGGTCAAAATAGGCTATTGATTCTTTGTTCATAGTACCCATTTTAAATATTTTTTTCTCCCGTCGGTGTGGATTATTACGTAACTCCCCAAATAACGTCCCTTACTTTTAAAATCCTGCAAAATATTACGGCTTTGTCCATCCTGTCTCCGGCTTCGGACGTTTTGTAATGGTTCCTGTTATCTCCCCTAAAGTCCATCCTATATTAAACCAAAGCAGAAAAGGAGACGCGAGGATAAATTTTTTCAAATGCCTTCGTTTACTTAAAATGCGCTTACCGATTCTAAACCACATAATAAAAGGTAAAAAAAAGACTCCTACCATCCAAAGCCATTTTTTATGTGAGGAGTCAAAGGTTCGTGAAACCGCATAGTTGTGACCATGTAAACGCACCAGATGCCAGAATTCCTGGATACCAAAAGATTTATGGTGATAGACGACCATATCAGGGTTTGATATTAAACCAATTCCTTCTTGTAAGAGTCGCTTATGCCAGAAAGATTCCCATAAGTCTTTTTCCAGTGGGTCTTTTAATAGAGGAAGTACCCGGCGATTGTAACTGATGTTATTTCCAGGTAATTGCTGAACTTCTCCCTGGGGAAGTGGATTCATGTAGGCACTGTACTCAAACAGGTAAACAGCCCAGTCCACGATCCGTTCTGGGCTTCCATTTTCCACCGTCCCTCCTACAACCAGATGTCCTGAACGATGGGCCGAAAAAATAGAACGATACCAATCTGACGCAGGTATACAATGATCTTCTAAAAGAGCAAGGATATCTCCTTGGGCTTCTTTTATGCCCTGTGACCGGAGATGCGGTACGGAAGCCTGAGGGTCCGCTGGTAACACTCGAACAGTTGGATAAAGTTCCTTGAGTCGGATAAGTTCCTTGTCCGATAGATTTCCCACCACGATAATCTCAATACTCTGGAAAGAATTGGCCGGTATCTGTTGGCTTTGGAGGCTCGATAGACAAAGTAAGAGTTCTTTTAAACCGTTATGACTGGCTATGATGACCGATAGACTATGGTTCTCCTCCGATAACATTATCTTTCCTGGAAAAATTACTATGAAGGCTTAGGAAGTTTTTTGACCTATAATGTGGTACATGGGTCCACATAAAAGGAAAAAAGCTCTAAATAGAGATACTTTGCGTAATTTTCGATAAACACTTACCTGAAATCTTTTCCAACGGCTAAAATTAATCAGCATAGTATTATCCACATCGGGTAACGAGAATTTCACCTTACTAAAAACAGGGTTCAACAATTTTTTAAGCTCAAAATAAGAAAGTAGCCGGTAATTCTTATAATTTACGCCCTTTAAAAGGTATACATACCTGTGCATCCAGGATCTGGGAAGAAATCCCACCCCCCAGAGGTACACGTGGGGTTCTACGGTAAGACTATAACGGTTGGGGGTACTCAGGAAAAGAATTCCCCTGTCCTGTAAGACCCGATAGCTTTCCGATATTACCCTGGATTGATCACGGGTATGTTCTAAGGTTGCAGCGGTAACGACCAAATTAAAAAATCCATCCGGGAAAGGGAGATATTCGGCACAACAACAGATTAAGGGAACCTTTTTACCTGATTCTTCAAGTCTCTTTCGGGCTACTATAAGCCATCGAAGTGCAATATCGATCCCTATTACATGGGAATAGGTTTTTACGGCAGATACTAAGAATCCTCCGGTACCGCATCCTATTTCCAGTACGTTCTGATCGATTTTGATTAGATCCTCAGAAAAGAGAGCTAACTCCTTTAAGATGCCTTCTGCTTTTGCTTCAGCCAATAGAGCGGTTCGGACAAATTTTTCGCGTAAGGGCGGAGGGGTTTCAGGGCTGTGGCTCCAGTAGAATTTAAGTAATTCCTGGAAGTTAAATTTAGGGGCATTCTCTGCAATTAATTGGGCTCTTTTATAATCATCCTCGAAATTGAGATAAGGATCCCCAAAGATTCTGAAATCTGGAATACCGGCAATGACAGGAAATTGCCTTTTACACACGTTACAGAGGAATCTCTCCTTTTTTTGTAAAATACTCCCTTTACACTGGGGACAGCAAAGAGGTAAACCCTCCAGTAACTTCAAATTTTCTTCGGCAAAGATGGTAACCATTTCTTTTGTGAATTTTCCTGTTCGATTCCTTAACTCGGCCTAGGTTTTCTCCAACTCCGCGCACCATAGAAAGCTTTTACCAGTTGCAGGGGTTGAAAGGCAATGCTGGGCCAGAGAAACATTTCCGTTGTACAGTAGCACTTCTTTGCCCGGATATCTTCTCGAAGTCTACGAGCGACAGGTGAATTCCATATTTCAAAAAAACTTTTCTCTCTGAGATTGCCCAGGGGAGGATGAATTTCACATACGCTGACATCTCCATTTGCATACACAACCGCGCTTAATCTTCCCGCCATGCAGGGTACAACCTGAGTTTGTTGCCGAATTGTCTCGTATTTTGCCCATTGGAGCAGGGGCTCTACAATCGCCCCAAAACGTTTTTTCTCCCTTTCTCTCCATACCTGGGCTATCATCTGATAAAGATTTCTGTAGGCTTCCAATTGAGGGCCTTTTAAAGAAGGGTTCTTCTGGTCTCCGCGAATAATTGCCAGATTATGATGATCCATGGCAGGACACCGCTCATACAAGTAATGGGTCAATTTCATGATTTCATGGATATTTTCAGATGTAGCCGTAGAAACAGAGTGGATACGAACTCTGGGGTCTATTTTTTGTAGTTCTGCCAGCATATCATAAGTTTCCATTGCATTCTCAAACGATTTATTATTACCCCTAAATTTGTTATGATATTCTGGCATGCCATCCAGGGATAACTCTATGGCAATGAGTCGAAGAGAAGGTTCTTTCAAGATTTCTTTAAGCTGTTTCTCCGTTTTTTTGGTGAAATAACCGCTGGTTGGGATATAAATTTGCTTTACCTTATTATTTAAGATAAAAAACCTACAGATCTCACCCAGTTCTTGTCGGATAAAAGGCTCTCCACCCGATAAATTTAAATTTTCTAGAGGCCCTAGCTCCTTTGCCAGATTAATTATTTCATCCCGTGTTAGATCATCCTCTTTATTCAAACTTCGCCAATAAAAACAATGTTCACAGGTTAAATTACAGGTCGAGTTAATAAATAAAATCAGAAAGGGTGGGGTTTTGTCTTCTGGAGAAGTTATGGTTCTAAGTGAAAGCCTGATATG
The DNA here is from genome assembly GCA_030550175.1 of bacterium. Lineage (GTDB taxonomy): Bacteria > Moduliflexota > Moduliflexia > Moduliflexales > JAUQPW01 > JAUQPW01. The sequence goes on along the minus strand of JAUQPW010000053.1, from coordinate 27,977 downwards.
CCTTACAATTCGTTTCGGTAAACTCATCATAACTTTATACCTCTGTGGTTTCTAACCCCCCTCATCCTGGTCTGTTCTGGGCTAGATAAACTCAAGGCTGTCATGTTTTTTAAGCCTGTGCCAGTTCCCATAGAATCTCCAGAGTTTTCTCTGCAGTAATCCGCCAGGTGATAGTCTTTGCCCGTTCAAGTCCTTTAGCGGCTAGATCTTTTCTTAGGTTCGCATCAAATATCATTTTTTCCAAAGCGTTTTGTAACTCCGATACCGCACTGGCTGGTATTAAAAAGGCAGCTCCCGGTGCAAACTCACGTAAACTACCCTGGTTGACCGTAATAACGGGAACTCCACACGCCATGGCCTCCATGACAGGGATACCAAAACCTTCCGCTTCTGAAGAAGGATAAACAAAAAACTCTGCAATATTGTAAAGCGGAGGTAAATCCTTGTGATATACATAGGGAATATGAATCACAGAATCTTCTATTCCGAGTTTACTTGCACGGGCAGGTATGTTTAAGTTTAGATAATCCGGACCGACCAGTACTAATTTGTGGGGAATGTTTTTACTTTTTTTCACACTGGCAAAGGCTTTTAAAAGATGAGGAATGTAGTGCCGTTTGGCCAGTTTACCGACAAACAATATAATCGGGTTATCTCCACCGATATATTGTCGTCGGGTCTGCTCTAAAGTTACGCGATCGTGAATAGGGCGAAATGCCTCACTGGCCGCTAAGTAGGTTACCTTAATTTTTTGGGGGGGTATTTTGTAAACTTCAATGAGGCGTTTCTTTACTGAATGGGAACAGGCACATACTTTATCAGCCTTATGGGCGCTGTATCGGTATAAGATCTCATACACCTGGGACCTCCACCAGTGGTAACTTCCCGGGGTATTTTCAGCCGGGCCCAGATTGGTTACCAGACATTTTCCCGTGTAGCCTATTGGAATCGTATAGGACGGACAAAACAACACATCCAGATCTTTAGACTGGGAACGCAAGGAACTCCATTCCCATAAAGGATCGGGAAGTTTCTTACCGATTACTTTTACCTCGTATCTCTCTAACGGAAAGGAAAGTACTTCTTGCCGGAGGGGGGTATGGGTAAAGAGTGTGATTCTATCAAACGGAAGGTCCATCTGGCTCCATTCTTTGAGAACACACTCCATATATCTCCCGACCCCTGTAAATTTCCTCGTAAAGCGAATCGCATTAACTCCCAGATGCATAGGCTATCCCTCTAAAATCCTGTATAAACAGGTTGAAAATCAGGTCAGGGGCTTTTTAAATTTTGGAATGGTCCCTATTCTCAAGCCCTGGTTTTTGAACCAAGAGAATAATGGTGTGACCAAAGGGTAATATCCTGGAAGGCTTAGAAAGGAACCAGGCTTCACCTTTCATCACTCCATACAGAAGGGTATTCAGCCATCGCAGATAGGATGGAAGCAACCTGACAGCCAATCCCTGATTATGATGATGGGGATGGTGATTTTTTCTTTGTCTTAAATAACGCTTGACCATGGGAAGAATTGACAGCAAGCTATTGGCGTAGGTTGCCTTCAAAATACGAAAGCCCTTCTGCCGAACTTTATCGCATAATTCATCCAGACGGTACATCCTATAATCTTCCTCTTCTAAAGACTTTCCCCTACCCATTCCTTGACTCGAGTTTGTCCGTACAAGTAAGCAGCCCTCGGGCTTTAGGATTCTGTAAAACTCTCCCAAAGCTATTTTGTCTGAACCATTTCCTGGCAGGTGCTGAAGGACATCATTGCAGACAATCAAATCAAACAAATTACTTTTAAAGGGTAGCTCCAGAACCGAGGATTGACATAAAAGAGGATGTCCCCGTCTTTGACAAAATTGCAAAGCGTACCACGAAAGATCTATTCCTACTACCTGTTTGGGTAAACTATACCGTTTCAACCACGTGAGTGTAACCCCTGTCCCACATCCCGCATCCAGGATATGCAGGTTCTTCGCCCCCTGATACCGGGCATCTAAAATCCCGGTAGTAATGGTACGTATCCCTCTGAACCACCAGTGTTCTCCTTCCACTTCATAAAGCCGTTCGTAATATTTATAGGAACCTATTTTTGGGTTTTCAGAGATCATTCTCTAACCTTATCTTTTATTTATTACCGACCCAGAGTTTTCCCTATCCTGTTCCCTTGATCTGACTGCCTTTGAATCTTTTGGAAACCAGCGAGTTGGCTGATAATTACCATCAGCACCATCCCTCCAAACAGTCCTACGAAAAAAAGTTTTCGTTTCTCAATGAACTGATACGCTATCCCATGCAGCACCGTACATATAAAACCCACATAGTTCCAACGCTGGAGAGCCTTCCAGCGCTTCACACCCAGTGCACGGAGAGAAAAATCGTTTGACAGACTTAAGAGCAGTATAAGAATCAGTGCCGCCATCAGTCCCGTAAAATTGGCGAAACCGAAAGCATCGTGACGGAGAGGCAAAAGGTGTGGTTGATTAGGCGGGTAGAGGAAATAGAGCCAAAACTTCCCGCTCATATGTACCTGTAAGCCCACTATCATGTGAACTAGACCCAGAAGCCCGGCCCAGATTCCAACATCTCGCCGTAAGTCGGTGCTTATGGGATTGGGACGATCCTGCAAGACATTCCATGGTCCTATAGTGAGTGATAAACCCAGGAAAGTAAGTCCGGCATAGGCAGAGGTCATACTTAACCGGAAGACGACATTTCTTGTGGACGGTAAGGTATGAAAAATTAATAACATAAGTATCCCACTTGCCAGAGCCAGCATGAGGTGTCGTCGAATCCGTCGTCTCCAATATGATAGCCGCCTAGAATCTTCCAACATCCCTATCTATCTCCCTATTCAGGGTGGGAATCGTTTTATGATTACGTATACCCAACAATTTTCTATAATACTCCTACCTTAGCCTCTGTGGGCTTTCTTCAACGATAGGTTTTTAGCACGCTGTGCCGTCCGATCTGCCGAAATTCCATACATGGAATACTCTTGATTTTTCGGTATGAGTTCGGAAGAAAATCTCGTAAAGGCGATATCTAAAAAGGTATGATCTATGCTCAGACTCCGTCCCCTTCACTTACATCCAAGCGGTTCTCAGAATAACCAATTATTCAGGATTGAAGGAGGGTAATTGAAAATTACTTGCCGTGGGAGTACCGATTTGGAATTCTCAGAACAACTCGCTGGGGTTAAATGGGTAATGCCTTGCTGAAGCACAAGTATCTGTCCTACCCTCTCCCCTTTCCTGAAGCTTCCATTCCCCCCGTCGATGGGAGATTAAAAGGAACGAAGGGGTGAAGTGGCAAGATACCCACGCTCCTGAACGGCAAACGATAACTCCTGAATCAACTCAAGCTATTGGACAAAGAACCAACCTGATACATCCAAAATACCCTTCTTCGGTTACTGAGTCTACTAGTCCGCTTATCCTATCCTGTCAAGAATCGCAAAAGTTATACCATTATACCATAGGAAAAATCTTAGATCTTCCTTCTCCTCACCAAAGGGATTTCGGATAGAGGGAGGATTTTTCAAAGAAGGATTCCCATAACCCAAATCGTAAAAAAATTTGACATTTAAGAGGCAGGATTTACCCCTTATAAAGGGAGGATAGGGATTGAAATCTAGAGAAAATAACCGGTTAAGGGAAGATTGCTTAAAATAGCAAACTGTAAAATTTTCCGTCACTTTATCTGGGAGAAGATTTACAGGTTCCTCCAGACTTGTCTTTCCTAAGGTTAGAAATTTGCCTTCCCGTTTGGGTTTTTAAGGGGGAGCGGACCTGGATGGGAAAGGGCTTTTATCGCTTTCCCTTGGCAAAACAGGTGATTTGTGTTATATTGATACATAACACAATAAAACTAACGGTTAAGATAGAGGTTCTAAGTTTGACGTTCTAACGGCTTCACGTTTTAACGAGGACTTAGAGCTTTAAGCTATGGATTCCTACGCGTATCTTTTTACTTCAGGTAACGGAGAGTATCCTCAAGGTAGTGTTGGGACCAAAGAGGCAGCCGAATTTGACGAGGATCCGTTGGATGCTTATTCCCATGCTGTGATCAAGGTAGCCGAGAAACTAAGCCCGGTGGTTGTGAATATCGATGTGACGGTGGAGCGAAAAGGACGAACCCAGCAGGGTTATATGGTACCTTTTCAGGCTAAGGGAAGCGGATCTGGGATCATTCTGACTCCAGATGGCTTTATCTTAACCAATAGCCATGTGATTCATGGGGCAAAGAAAATTGAGGTAACGTTGAATGATGGCCGCAAGTATGTGGCCCGGGTCATTGGAGAAGATCCTCAAACGGATCTGGCCGTTATACGTATCGATGATGCTTTTGGTCTTCCCATGGCCGAGTTAGGGGATTCTAAAAAGCTGAAAGTAGGGCAGTTGGTCATCGCCATCGGAAACCCTTATGGTTTTCAGTGTACCGTTACGGCGGGGGTGATTAGTGCTTTAGGACGCTCTTTAAGAACCCAAAGTGGGCGACTTATTGAAGATGTCATCCAGACCGATGCGGCCCTCAATCCTGGAAGTTCCGGTGGGGCATTGGTAGATTCCAAGGGCCGGGTCATCGGGGTTAACACCGCCGTTATTATGCCTGCTCAAGGGATTTGCTTTGCCATCCCCATCAATACGGCTAAACATGTGGCGGCCTTACTTATTACCTCGGGAAAGGTTACCCGAGGTTATTTGGGTATTGCCGGGCAATTACGACCTTTGCATCGGAGCTGGGTACGGACTTTTCATTTGCCTAACGAAACGGGAGTTCTGGTCCTGTCTGTAAATCCAGGAAGCCCCGCCGAACAAGCCGGACTCCGAGAAGGGGATATTATTATCGCTTTAGGAGATATGCCTGTCAGTGGAGTGGATGATATTCACCGTTTCCTGACTGAACATCCGGTCCGGGTGGCCTATCCGATTACCGTTCTCCGAAATCTGGAAAAACTAACCCTTCAGGTTATTCCCATTGAATATGATGGAAAGTAGAAGAAGCCCTCAAACCGAAGGGCAGGTCGGATCCTGGAGGGAGGGTTAACTCGACAGGATTCATCGATGGAGGAGCGCGCGAGCCCAGGCAATCTCCTTGGTACTGAATTCACCCAGTACTAAAAAAGCCAGTGGAATAAGGCATCCGATACTTAACAATTTCATTGCCAGGAGGGGTGCCGCAGGCAAAAAGGTAGGCCCAAAAATCAAATGGACAATATCCGGAGCAGCTCCGGCAACCATCGCCGTAAAGGGTAACAGTCCAATAACTAAACGCATGGCGTCATGACCCAATTCCTGAGCTTGATAATTGTTTCCGGTACGTAGTAGACGGCTTAAGGTAGAGAAGAGAAGGGGAGAAAAAGATAGGGCAGAGGAAGAATTTAGTCGTTGTACCACGAAATCCTTTGAATAAATTCCGGTTATCTTTTTGGGATTCTCCCCGGATGACCCGGGGTTTGACTTCACCTTTTCCCGGGGAAGGGATGATGAGAACTTTCCTATCGGCTCAGCCTGGTTAGGTAAATTCCCCCCAGAATGGCGATTCCTCCGAAATCTTGCAGGAGCGTTAATCGCTCTCCCAGGAAAAGCCAGGCAAAAACTACAGATACAACCGGAGTCAAATTACTATAGACTGCCGTTTTGGCACTCCCTATTTTTTCAACCCCATATGCCAGATAATATAAGAACCGGCAATGGCCAGGCTGAAGGAATACACAAACCCGAGCCAGCCGTAAAAACTTACCCGGCTCCAGTCCTGGTGTGCCAGCTCTTTCACCGAAGCCAGGATCAGGAAAGGAGTTCCACAGGCCATGATGCAGGTGGTTACTTTAAGGTAGGAATATTTTTGAAGAAGCGGTTTAGAAAAGACGATACGAACGGACCAGAAAAAAGCTGCTGCCAATGTCAGCAAATCTCCTTGCAAATACTCCTTAGAAAAACTTAAACCCTTTCCCTGGGCTCCACCCAGGATGATAAGAAAAACCCCTAGAAAGGAAAGTAAAATTCCATACCAATTAAAAAGAGAAACCTTTTCCAATCGAAAAACTACGTTTAATAAGGCCACAAAGACAGGTCCTATGGACAGGATAAGGGCCGAATTACTGGCCGTGGTAAGGTAAATTCCTTTAATAAAAAAAATCTGATGCAGAGTATTCCCTATAAAACCCAGGAATAAAAACTTGGGCCAATCCCTTCGCTCCACGGTCAGATCTTTCTCCGTCAGCCGAAGAATACCGAACACTAACGTTACGGCCAGTGCAAATCGTAAACTGTTAAAACTCAGGGGGGACATCTCCCGCAGGGTTGTTTTAACGATGGAAAAATTAATCCCCCAAATGAATACAACTCCTAACAACCAAAGATCGACGGAAGAGAACTGCTTTCCCATCTAAGTATAGAGTACGGAAGTACAGGGTTAAACTTCTTCTCCCCGTATCGGTACCCATCATCTACTTTACAATCCTAAGTATGCCTTCTGTACATGGATATTCTGGAGCAGTTCTGCTCCGGTTCCTTCGAGGACGATACGCCCGTTTTGCAAAACATACCCACGGGTGGAAATTCCCAGGGCATGAAAGATATTCTGTTCTACAAGCAAAATGGTAGTTCCGAATCGATTCACTTCTTTAATCACTTCAAACATATTTTTAACCACCTGGGGGGCAAGACCGAGGGAAGGCTCATCCAGCAGGAGCAATCGGGGTAAGGCCATTAATCCTCGTCCGATAGCCAGCATTTGTTGCTCACCTCCACTCAAGGTACCGGCAATCTGATATTTTCGTTCCTCTAAAATGGGAAAGAGCCGAAATACTCGAGCAAGGGTCTCTTTCCTCTTTTGTCGGGCCTTGGGTACATAAGCGCCTAATTCCAGATTTTCTAAGACCGTCAGTGTGGTAAAGAGCTTTCGTCCTTCCGGAATATGACTGATACCGGCTTCTACAATTTGAGCCGGTGATTTATTTTCAATTGGTTCACCCAGAAATCTCAGCCTTCCAGATCGGGGATGTAGAAGTCCTGAGATGGTCTTCAAAAGCGTTGTTTTTCCGGCTCCATTCGCCCCAACGATGGATACAATTTCCCCTGAATCGATCTTTAACGAGATATCCCATAGGACTTGGAGGTCTCCGTAGTAAACCTGTATACCCTCGATCTCCAGCATGTTCCTCTCCTTCTCTTATAGGACCTCTCCCAGATAAGCTTCGATAACCCTTTTATCCCTGGAAACCATCTCCGGGCTCCCATCGGCAATTTTCTCTCCATGGTGGAGGACCACGATTCGATCAGAGAGGGACATAACCGCCTTCAAGACATGTTCGATGATCAGAATAGTGATACCCTGCTCTCGGATTTTCCGAATAAACTGGATCATCCACTCCACTTCTGTGGGATTAAGTCCTGCCAGGACTTCATCCAAAAGGAGCAGGTCTGGTTGCGTAGCCAGGGCCCGGGCCATTTCTAGACGCTTCCGGTCTGAAATCGTCAGGGTTTTCGCAAGAAATCCCCTTTTCTCAAAGAGTCCTATGGATTTAAGGATCTCTGAGGCCCGAAGACGGGCTTCTGGAACTCCCCGGGTTCGATTGAAAGCTCCTATCAGGACGTTTTCAAAGGTAGTCAGGTTGGGAAAGGGCTGTACGATTTGAAAAGTTCGGGCGAGACCCAGTTGACAAATTTCATGGGGGGTTCGTCCCATGAGGGATAGACCTTTGAAGGAGATTTCTCCTTCATCGGGCGTCAGATACCCGGAAATGAGACTGAACAGCGTGGTCTTTCCAGCTCCATTGGGCCCAATGACCCCGACGATCTCCCCTTTATCTACCCAAAGATCGACGTCAGCCACGGCTTTCAACCCTCCGAAGGATTTGGTTAATCTGTGAACTTCCAACAGGCTCATCGATTTTTGTATCCGGCTATTTTCTCCTTCATCCACGTGGCAACCCCTTGAGGCAGAAAAAGGACGATAAAGATGAGCACGGCCCCATAAATAATCAAGGGGAGCCCCTCCAGTCCTCCCTTTGTAAAGTAGGTTCGGGAAAGCTCCGAGAGAGGGGTTAAAATAAAAGAACCGATAAGAGGTCCAAAGGGAGTTCCACTCCCACCCACCAGAGCCCGAATCATAATTTCTATTGAAAGGGATACTCCCAGGGTGGTTTCGGGATCAATGTACTTTAAATACTGGGCATAAAAAGTGCCTCCCAGAGCGGTCAGAAAAGCACTGAGGGCCAGAGCTAAGAGTTTATAACGGGCTGTAGCCACCCCGCTCCCCTCTGCGGCCAGCTCATTTTCTCGAATAGCCTTAAAATAGAAGCCGGGTTTGGACGCTTCCAGTTTATGGGAAATAATCAATATAAAAATCGTTAATCCGAGGATAATATAATAGTACGGTCCCCGGCCGGAAAACTGAAATTGCCAGGGAGATGTATGTACCGAAATGTAAATCCCGGTTGGACCTCCCAGGACGTCTAAACTTAATGTAATCAATCGAAGAAGCTCTGCAAAGGCCCAGGTGATCAGCACGAAGTAAAATCCCCTCAAACCAAACCGAAAGCTTAAACTTCCCATAAAAAGCGCAAAAACTGTCGCCAGCAAAGCCCCTACCCACATACCCAGCCAGGGAGTTATTTGCCACTTCATAAAGAGCAAGGAAGAAGTGTAAGCTCCGATTCCAAAAAAAGCAGCATGCCCTAAAGAAAGCTGACCGGCATATCCTCCCAGAATATTCCAACAACTACTCAGGTAAGCATAATAAAAAATCGAGATGAGGATCGTGAGAAAATAAGAATCCACCACCACAGGAAGAATGAGAAAAATAGCTAATCCGAATAATACTGGTACGTATTTCACAGATTATTTTCCAAACAATCCCCTGGGTTTAAAAAGTAAAACCAACACCAGAAGGGTAGTGCTCGCCACGGATTTGAGAGAACTGGACAACAGAATCGCTCCCACCGATTCCGCTACACCTACAAGGAGTCCTCCAATCAACGCACCGGATAAACTTCCCATTCCGCCCAAAATGATGATGGTAAAAGCCACCATGGTAAACGGGGGACCGACGTGGGGTGTCAGATCATAAAAAGGAATAATCAACGAGCCGGAGGCTCCTACGCAGGCCGCTCCAATTCCAAAGGAAATGGGATAAATTCTATTGACTTCAATTCCCACCAGTAAAGCGGCCTCTGGGTTATCTGCAGAGGCCCGGATGGCTTTACCCAACTCTGTTTTCTTCAAGAGTAAATAGAGGAGAAAAGTAAAGAAAAGAGCAAATAAAAAGGCCACCACCCGGGGAAGGTCCAGGACAATTTCCCCTATCCACAGGGTTTCCAGGGAATAACTGGTGGTAACCGACCGGATGTTAGGTCCCCAGAGTAATAACGCACTATTTGCCAGGATGAGGGATACCCCCAGGGTAACCAGGATCTGCATATGTTCTGAGGCATGCAAGATGGGATTGATCAAAAATCGCTGGATGAAAAATCCAAGCAAAAAAAGTAAGAAGATACTGACCGGGATCGAAAGATAAGGATCTATTCCGGCCAGAGTAAACAGCCAGTAGCTGATGGCCATTCCCAGCATCATCATTTCTCCATGGGCTAAGTTAACTACCTTCATCACACCGAAGATAAGGGTAAGCCCGGTGGCCATCAAGCCATAAACGCCACCCATAAGAAAACCACTTGCAATAGCTTGTAAGAGTAAGGAAGTCATGGAGTTTTATTTGTAAAGAACCATGAAATGATCTTAATAATGGAGAACATGGTCAATCCTGTTCGGATCAGACTTTTGGAACTTCTACCGTGAGATATCCCTTTACTTTTTTCAGTTGCCCTTTTCGACCATTGATAAAGACCTGTTGCACATGGGGGGCCAGAAAGGTTACCGACGAGATGCTTTTCGTGGTCCAGAGTTCCAGTCTATCTTCCTGAAAGGTGAAACTTAAGTCCCAGACCGGTTGCGGAGCTTGAAAGAGAAGCAGGTCGTCTATGGAAATGTGGGAGCCATTGTGAATACAAACCTCGACCAGATGATCCTGGGTATCTTTCCGGATAAAGAAGAGTTCTCCCTCAAGGGTAAACTCTTTAAAGGATAACTTCTGAGAACCTTGGTGGGAGAAAACAAAGTAATCGGTTCCCGTGGTCATCTGCAGTTCTAATCCGATGGCATTATCTACGGAAACTAAAAACTCTCCCTGACGGACTTCGCCTTCCCGACCCAGGATGGCCACCTCGGTAGCCGGTGGTTGGGGATAGAGAATGGTGTTAAAACTGGTAGGTAGAGAAGAGCTACGGCTGTACTTAACCAGAGGAGCTTCCACGGTACTTTTATATCCGTTTGTGATCCAGCCATCGCCTGGATTTTCTCCTCCGGCATGGAACGTTACATCCATTTTATCTGCGTGAAGGGGAATGATGGCCAGAGTCGGATCATAGAGCTGGCCTAATTGAACTTTCTTTTGGGCAAAATCTACCCCCAGTTTAGTAGGTGAAAAATGGAAATACTGTTCAAAAAGGTGGGTGCCTTCACCGGTCAGAAGATCATGAAGGATCCAGTACTCGGGTTTTTTAAAAAAGACCATCCGATGATGTAAAACAGGAGATGAAAGCTTCTGGTAGCCGGTATGAAACCCTCGAATAAAGTCAAATCGGTAGGTAGATACCCAGCGATCTAGCTCAGCCTGGAACCGGACTTTGGAGGATCCTTCGATATCCAGCTCTCTTAAACCCCGATTGTCGATGAGGATACTGTTATGGGCCATGTAATGTCGGAAATAACTATTCCATTTACAAAGGGTTTCTTCTGAATAGGGACCGGCATCTACGACATAGGGGATTCCAAAGCTGGATACTTCAAAACTCAGGGCATCGGCATGGGTAAGTTGTCGAACTTCCGAGATCGATCCAGAATTGGAACCCCGCATCAGGAAAAAATAGTGACCTTCTCGTCCCCACTCATTCCTCATGACGGCGTAGCCTGCTTCCATAAGACCCTTGGAAGTGAAACCCGGAGTTTTAGCAGGTAATTCCTTGTAGGCCATAGCCCCTTCCTTTCCCAAAAACCAAAGGGCATCTTCTTGAAAGCCGGCTGCCACGACTTTAAAGTCTCCTCGATTTAAAAGAACTGCCCCCACCGCAAGTAGATGGTTAAAACCGGTTTCTGGTGAAGAGGTTGAGCGAAATAGGCAGGTTAACTGCTCATCTCCAATCCGTGGGAGTGTACCACAGGGTTTAATTAAAGCCATAAGCCGTTCCAAAGCCCGTTGGGTTAAGCCGGTTAGCTGAGGGGGCAAATAGAGCCGATTCGCTTTTCGCGTAACCAGCAGGACCAAATAAAGTTCTATGAATAGAAGAAGTCCACCTAAAGAGCTATCTAGAATTGAGGTTGCGGGAGGAAAATAAGGGGTAAACTCCCCCTGAAGGATTTTGATGTTCTCATCCCGCCATTCTTTACTTTTTTTGAATTCGGGAAAAAGGGCTCCGATTAAGTACAGAACAGTCGTGGCCGCAATAAGTTCCTGTAATTTAGAAGGCGGGGCATATTTAAGATGGGCCTCCAAGGCACAGGCATGAAAATAGATATATTGAAGCCAATTCAGATGGAATAAAGGATCCAGATGCTTAAAAGATACAAAAAAGAAATAACCGAACAACCAGAACAGGCAGCGAAGAGAAATTTCGAGGAGGTTGACCCAATTAATTCCTTTGGGAAAAGGATTTTGATACATCCAACCGACCAGGTGGTAAAGAAAGGTTTGAACGTACTTTTCATTATCGGTCAGCCAGTAAGCTCTACCTAAATCCAGAAAATGGCGATGTCGGTTGAGTTCCCAGATAAAACGGATATCCTCTCCCTGGGCTAAAGTCTCAAAGGTTTGTAGATCTGGGCAGGAGACTACGTCCCAGACCTTCTGAGTTATGGGGCTTTGATTCCATTGAATATCTCCTTCAAATTCAATGGGATAATGTTGAAATAAAACAAATTGATTGTTGCAAAGCTTCTCTGCGGTATCTAGAGTTCTTTCATAGGCTTCTGGATATTTCTCTTTAATTTCTTCGGCTATTTTATTTTTTTCCCACCATTTAAGGAAGAAACAGGGAGATCGCCGCACCTGCATATGATGAAGAAGACTCTTTAGGGCCTTTTCAAGGTCATTTTTCTCCAGGCCTTTTTGAACCTCTCTAAGTTCAAGTCTGAGGAAATCAAAGCACTTCAGAAAGTTTGGGATGTCCATTTGGGCAAGATGGTTCAATTCGAATTGGAGAAGGTCGGGTGGAGTCCCCCGAAATTTTTTGACGGCACTGGAAAGGAAAGATTGTAATATTTTCTTCATGAAACCTCAGGGAATGCTTTAATTTAAAAAATTTCGTTGACTTTTTCCTTTAAGCTCAACTTAATTAAGGTATTAAAAAAAGTCAACCCTTTTCCGTTGACCGTTTTTCATTTGTCAGGTCAGGCTGTGAAGGGCAAACAGGAAAAGGTTTATCCTCCATGGTTTATATCAAAGGGTATATAAGGCTAGGGCTAACTTTATTGATCGGCCTATGGGGATTTCTGTTCTATGGAGGGGAGATTTTAAAGGCCCAAGGGGATGAAGTGGAGCAGAGGATTGCGCAGTTGAATTCCCCGGAAAAGAGCCTTCGTAGGGATGCGGCCAATCAACTGGGTTTTTTGAAAGATCCGCGAGGGGTAGATCCTCTCATTCGGGTCTTAGAAAAGGATCCAGACAATGAAGTACGTCGCAATGCGGCCAATGCCTTGGGAACCTTAGGAGATAAAAGGGCTGTACAGCCCTTGATCCAGGCCCTTACGGACAAAAGTAAAGATGTTTGCCGGGAAGCTGCCCTGGCCCTGGGTAAGCTAAATGATCCTCAAGCCGTCGAGCCTTTAATAAAGACTTTAAAGCATTCAGATCATTTTATCCGCCTGGCCGCCGTCACATCTTTAGGTCGTTTAAAGGATGAAAGGGCTATAGAACCCCTGATCGGTATGCTCGGCGATAAGGATCCTTTTATTCGGGAGAAGGCAGCCCTGGCTTTAGGAGAGTTTGGAGATGAAAGGACCCTGGATCCACTCAACCGATTGGTTCAAAACGATCCCGAAAAATCGGTCAGACAGGTGGCAGGTAAAGCTCTCGAGAAGATAAAAAAACGGGTTCCGGTTACGCAACTAAAAAAGCCACAGGCCTCCCCCTAAATCTTCGTTATGACCTTTTCCACCGGGCCGAGAACAGGTATCGGAAGTGTTCAAAGGAATGGGCTTTTTCCCTCTTTATAAACCTTTGAGGCAGATCGAAGAGTGCTTTTAAAAATTTATAAAGGAGCAGGCTTCTCCCTTTTGCCTTTTTATAAATTCTATTTTACGGAAATGGGAATATATCTTAACCCTCCCGTAATATCGAGAATTTCCTCATCGATATCCCCCTGGATAGAATGGAGAAGGACTTCCAGGGTCAAGGAGACATTTTTGTTTAAAAAGTATTCAAAGCCTCCCCCCACATTAAATCCAAAATCGTTACTCTGGATAGTTCTGGTTGTATCTGCGATTCCAGGGGTAATGAGTGTTACAATTTCTTTATGTCCGTTGTAGACGCCTACACCCCCCATGATATATGGAACAAATCCCCCTATGGAAACCAACCGGGCTCGAATTCCTCCGGTTATATAGGCCTCATCAAATCGGGTCGGTTCAGTAGTGGAGAAAGTCCCACTTCCTAAGGTGATATTTTCATCGAATTCGATATATCCTCCGAAGAGGGTGAGGGATAAGTGAGGTGCAAAGGTATATTCTCCGTAAGCCCGAATGCTGAATCCCGTTCCCAGGCCGTTATCATTGTTTGTAAATCTGGCAAACCCTATATCGACTCCACCGGATAAATGATTTCCAAAAAGATTTTGAGCGTAAATCGAGGTGGGAAGGATTAAAATAAAAATAAAAATCGGGAGGGCTTTGGGTAAGTCGTTAAGTTTTATCATGGCAAGTTCTCCTGTAGGTAAAGGGGTGATGCGACTGACTCCCCACGATGGCTACCCACTACATACTGCCTGTGCGATAAGGGGAGATTGGAAGAGCTTTAAGTAGGCCTGTAAGCCGGGTTCTGTTCCCTTGCGGGCGATAATCATTCATCTAGGATGCCAGTTACCTGGCACCTCCAGCGGCCTACCCGGGAGTTTAGGACGGGACTCTCCTGATACACTCCCCTATTTGGCCTTGCTCCAGGTGGTGTTTGCCTAGCCATCTGTGTCACCACAGATGCTGGTGGGCTCTTACATTAAGGGCTTACGCCCCCCACCGTTTCACCCATCACCGGCGAGAACCTCCCCTCTGGAGCCCCTCTCCCAGGAGGAAAAGGGCTGGAAGTGAGGTTATCGCTTAGGCTGGTCTGCTCTCTGTTGCACTTGACGTCGGATCACTCCGCCTGGGTGTTACCCAGCACCTTGTCCCTGTGGAGCCCGGACTTTCCTCTCGTGCCTCGAAGGCACCAGCGATTATCCAGCCTGCTTAAAGCTCTCCAAAACTAATCCCCGTTTTCAATCTAGCCGTTGGTTCTGAATTTGTCAAGAGAAAAACCGCACATAGAAAGGGTTTACAGAAACTTTCGTAAATTTTATGCCTCCCCTGGAAATTTCTCCCACACCCCCATACCTCCATACCCCCATACTCCCATACCCCCACACCCCCATACTCCCATACCCCCACACTCCCACACCCCTATACCCCCATAGAGTCCTATTCCTGCTTGAGAATTCTTCCATCTCTCAGGATAATCCCTTCAACGGTATTTCCTCTTCCGGTTCCATCCTGGGTATGAAAAATCACATCGTATACTTCCGCAATTCGAAGCTCGCCGTAGAAAAAGATGACTCCGATTCGGACACTGAACTGGATGGCTTCACCTTCTTTAAAGAAAGGGGAAGGAATTGAACTCTGAACAAAGAAAATATAGGGACTTGAGATCTCACACAGGTGAGGCATTGAATCTACACGACCGGGCGTATAGGTTTTGAAGTGCTCTCGCCAGGCCTCTGAGGTGATATTTTTTGTACTTCGGAATTCCTGGGTATAAAGAGTCAATTTTTCATATACCGGAGGGCCGATCTCAGGATTTACAGTTCGAAGATCTGCATACCTGAAGGTAATACGATCCTTCCTGGTTATCTCTCCAAGGAAGGAAGCGGCCCCTCTTACCAGAACTTGATCCCCTACCCTTGTTCCCTGAACAGGGCTGGGAAGTACAACTTCACATGTGGGTTCACCCCTTACCGTTATGGAATTCACCATTGTTAATGAAAAAAACATGCACACCATTCCAAGGATACTTTTTTTAATCATAATCTATTTCCTCTCCAGAGAACAAAGGTGGATCAAGGCATCTTGCCCATATCTTGGAACACAGACCTCTTGCCCTATATGTATAAGCGAGATGTTTGCACTTCCAAAAGCCGGAATTCCTTCATAGCTTTAACGATAGACATCATTTTAATGAGAATAAAAGCTAGCAGAATTTATAAATATAAATTTTGCAAGCCTTGTTTTCAAAACAAGGACTTTGTAAAATTAAATTATCAGGGGTATTTAATAAAGAACTTTTTTTGATTTTTAAAAGAGGAGTCTCAAATTGAAATCCAGACCGCTTGTATGGATCATTAGCAATCAACATTGGCCGCGTGTATACTTACGAGCTGAGTTGATTGAGCGGGGATTCGATGCGGTTGGGTATGAGGAGATCTCTACCGCGCTTCGATGGCTTCGTTATCCGAGGACTCCAAAGCCTCAGATCATAGTTTTGGAGTTACGTGGGCAATCTCTGACGCCCAAAGAGTTAGAGAGACTCAAACAATTGGGTATTCCGGTCATTGCCCTGGGTGGTGTGCTGGAGTTGAACGCACCTTTAATTAAAGAATTTGAATGGGCCGCCGTCCTGAAACGTCCTTTCAGGATCGGGGATGTGGTGGATGTGATCGAGCAGTTGATAGAAAAAATTGAAGATTAAACTTTGGGATAAGAAGAAAAGTGTCCTTTTAACGGCCAGATTTGATAATATCTTAGGTTAAAGTATTATTTATTGATATTATTTAGAATGGGTATTGACAAAATAATTTATATTCTATATATTAGTATTCTACATCCCTAGATTTTAAAGGGCGAGGATTCTAATTCCTCGCCTTCATTTTGTGCCACATAGTATCTTAGATTCAACAATCAAACAATCAAAGGAAAGGAGGCGTAGGATACAAAATATCCTTAAAGGAGAGGAGGGTTATGAAAACTTTAAAAATCAAAACCATGGCAGGGATTTCCCAGGATAAAAGCTTGTGGTTTTATCTCCAGGACATCGGGAAAATCCCTACCACTACCAGAAAGGAGGAGCAGGAGTTAGCCGAGAGAATTCAGAAAGGGGATTCAGAAGCTATGCGTCGCCTGGTAGAAGGAAACTTAAAGTTTGTAGTAAAGGTGGCTCAGAGTTACCAAGGATGCGGCTTACCTTTGATCGATTTAATCAATGAAGGTAATTTGGGGCTTATAGAAGCGGCGAAGCGGTTCGATCCTTCAAAAAAAGTTAAGTTTATCTCCTATGCGGTGTGGTGGATCCGACAGTCTATCTTACGGGCTTTACCTGAACAAGGTCGTACCATTCGGCTACCTTTAAAGCAAGCCGGGCTTTTATTAAAATTAGATAAGGCTTATAATGAGCTGTCTCAGCAAAAAGAGGGAAGGGAGCCTACTCCGAAGGAAATTGCCGAGCGAATGGATATTTCAGAGGAAGAGGTCCGGGATATCCTGGAATTCTCGAAACGGCCTTTATCCCTCGATGCTCCAACGCTGGAAGATGAAAATATCAGCCTGATGAACCTTGTGGCCAGTAAAGATAGTCTGGCACCTGATGAGGCCGTGGTCAACCAGACCCTCATCGAGGAACTTCGGAAACTCCTAGACGAGCTGGAGCCTCGGGAAGCGACTATCCTGCGATTACGATTTGGTCTGGATGGAGAAGGGCCTTTAACCCTGGAAGAAATCGGGGGAAGGTTACATCTGAGTCGCGAGAGGGTTCGGCAGTTGGAGAAGCGGGCCAAAGAAAGATTAAAAAAGCGGGCAGATGCTAAGAGTTTAGGAGATTATCTGAATTAGCTATTGGTTTATCCACTGTTCTTTTCCTGGAAAGGTCTGAACTTCTACCCTACCCGCCTGGTGGACGAGGAGGGCAGGGTAGAGGTTCAGACCTTAGTTTTTTTATTCGGAACCTCCACCCTATGAATACCCAGAGTCATGCCATCCTTAATCTCTTTTTATTAAGAAAAACCCTTGAAAAAAAGCCTATTCCTGTAGATCATCTCAATTCTGTCATTGTAAGTGGATCTATTTTGCCGGATATACCCATCTTCTTCTTCACCTTTTGGTATCGATGGATCGTTCCTACCCCCCATCGGGTCATCTGGAAGACCCTTTACTTTCGGGAAGACTGGCAGATGCTTTTCAATCTTTTTCACTCCTTTCCTGTTTTTTTAATTCTGGCCGGACTGGCGTATTATTTTTCTAAGCCCCGCTTATTGGTTTTCTTTATGGCCGGCCTCTTGCATTTTTCAGAAGATTTTTTCGTCCATCAAGAAGATGGCCATGCCCATTTCTTTCCCTTGAGCTCATATAAATTTATCTCTCCCATCTCTTATTGGGACCCGGGGAGTTTTGGTCAATATTTTTACATTTTTGAGTCTCTCCTTATATGGGTCGTCTCCTTTCCTGTGTTCAGGTATATAAAGACCGGATGGGGCAAGGTCTTATTAATTTTAGCCAACACTTCCTTATGGGGAGGTCCCATTTTTTGGTATTTTGTATTTTCTCATTCTCTTCCTTAGAGAAGCCCATTTATCCTATAACCTTTCTAAAAAAATTGTAAGCTTTCTCAAACAGGAGCGACTTTATAATATATGGATGTATATCAACTGGCCCATCAGTTTCAACCTCTACTTGCCCGATATGTAGCGGAAAATCAATCGCTTCGAGAGATATTGGATTTGAAAGCAAAGCCTGTATCCCTGACCTTTTTGGCGGCCGGGGAAAACAATCTGGCTTTTAAGCTTTCTTCTCCGTCTGAATCAGCTTCGCCTGCCTGGGTCCTTCGATTTTGTTTGATTCCTTCCCGATGGAAATCAAACGTGGAACAGATTGCCTATGAATACAAAACCTTAGAATACCTTAAAGGATTGGGTATTACGGCGGAGCCCTGTTATCTGGATCTCTCCTGCCAGAGATTTCCTTACCCTTTGATGGGAATGACCTTCCTTCCCGGACGTATCTTAAATTATGATAACGATCTGGCCAGGTGCGCCAGGATCTATGCCCAACTCCATGCCGTGACCATATCCGATGAAAAAAATCACCTGTTAAAGAATACCCATCCCCTTACTTTGTACTACCGGGAAAGCCTGAGGTTTGCTCAGAAATATTTGGATTGTATGAAGGGAGATCCTCTGGTTAAGAGGATTCTGGAATTCTTTATCCGAAAGGCGGAAATCAAAAAGGACCAGGAACCTTATTTGCTGAGCCAACCGGTTAACGGAATTAATCACATTGATGCCACCTTTAATAACTGGCTCATCGACGAATCCCAGGATCGGGCTTATCTGGTCGATTGGGAGTGGGCTGAGTACGGAACCGTAGCCGGAGACTTATCGCACTTTCTCTGCCCGACTTTGGTATATCGGCATAACCGTTATATCCTCAGTGAAGAGCAGCGAATCTTTTTTCTGAAAACCTATTTTGATTATTGTCCGGACAAATCGAGGGAAGCTATTATTCTGGAGCATCTTCGGCTGGTCCTTCCATTTATTGTGTTACGCTCTACCACCTGGGCAGCTTCGGTGATGGTGGATTATCTGGAAGGCACCAAGGTCATCGAGCGACCGGAGTCGTTAAGGAAAGTTAAGGCCCATCTGGAACTGGACTTTCTAGAATGGTTAAAGAAACAGTATTTTGAAGATTAGCTCATGGTCCGTTGTCAGTCAAAGGAGGAAAAGCAATAGACAACGGATATCGACAGAAGATGGGTTATGATTTTTAAACAACGTGTATCCCGTGAAAGAGGTCTTATTGAAGGAGATAGGCTCATGGAACTTCATCTTTATCCCGGAAATCTCTGTAACCGGGAGTGTTCGTTCTGTACCGTCTTAGGAAACCCCAAGGGCTGGTACAAAAAATATACTTCAGAACATTTGGAAGGGGTGCTTCAGGCGGTTTGTACCCACGAAGGAGCTACCGTTAAATTTTACGGCGGTGAACCGACGCTGGATTTTGAGAACGTTATCTGGGCCATGGGTTATCTCAGAGAAAAAGGATTCCTGGGATCTTTTGTCATCTATTCCAATGGAATCCAGGCCACCCGATTGATTCAAATGATAGAATCCGATCCCTTAAAACGGACCACCGCTTCCTTAAACTATTCCATTACCACGGGAGATGGTGCACCTCCCATGCCTGAGAAGGCCCTTAAAATACTGGAAGAATATGAATCCAGGCATTCGGGAACTATTGCCATTGGGCATCCTGCCATTTTGGATATGGGAAGAGGCTTTGAATCCTTCCGAGGGGATTCAACCCGACCCAAGCAGAGTAGCCAGTGCCCCCATTGCTATCCCGTGTTAACCACCCGGGGCCGGTTCCAGGCCTGCCCTTTCGCCGTTGAAATCGACGCTCCCCATTTTCAACTGGGTACTTTACACTCTCCCCCTGAGCAAATCTCCCGGAACTTTAAAATATTTCTAAACTGGCTGGACACCGTCCATGAATCCTATGCCGTAAAACATCATTTACCGGCCTGTACCGTTTGCCATAAACATCTGAAGGATCTTCCAATCCCTTCGTTCCTTCCCGAAAAGGCTTAAGATTCTGAATCGGTTCTTTCGGGAAGTAAATACCCACCAAAAATTCTTGACTATCTCCTTGAAAATAGTTATAGTGCTTCATCAAAGCTGGTCAACAAAGGAAAAAAGAAAAGGAGTTCTGAATATTTCTCTCATCTGAACTTTTAAGACATTTCCAGGTATGGGTATGCTCATTACAAGGACAGAGGATCTTTACCACATACTTCCCGAGTTGGAAAAAATGGATCTGGTTGCCGTAGATACCGAGACAACGGGACTGGATCCCCATCTGAATCAGGTCATCTTGTTCCAGATAGGAACGCCGACAAAACAATTTCTTGTTGATACCCGAAGGGCTTCTCTAGAACCTTTGAGACCTTTTCTGGAGGGTCCCAAGCCCAAAGTTTTACATAATGCCAAGTTTGATTACAAAATGATCCGCGGCACATTTGGAATTAAAATGGAGAACCTGATCGATACGATGATTCTGGAGCAGGTACTAACCAGTGGCGCGCAGGAGAGAGGCTTTGGACTCAAAGATCTGGCCGCCCAGTATTTGAATATTGAGATGGATAAATCAGAACGAAGCAGTTTCATGGCCCACACCGGAGATTTTACAGAAGCCCAGTTGGATTATGCCGTTCGGGATATCATCCATACTTATCAGATCCTTCTGAAGCAGGTACCCAAGATTGTTCAGCAGGGTCTTGAACACACGGCCAAACTGGAGTGTTTGGTTATTCCGGCGTTTGGAGATATGGAGTTCGATGGGTTTTTCCTGGATACGGAGAAGTGGAATCAGTTAATCAAAATTTCTGAGATAGAGCGGGATAAGGCTAAAGCGGAGTTGGACCGGATCTTTAAAGCGACCCGGAAAAGTGATAATTTATTTGGATGGGTAGATATCAATTATGATAGTGACGAGCAGCTCAAGAAAGCCCTGGCCGATCTTGGGATCCATGTAGAAGATACCAGCCGGGAAACCTTGATGGGAATCAAGCATGAAGTTAAAGATTGGCTCCTGATCTACCGGGAGCATCAAAAAGTCCTCAGTACCTATGGAGAAAGTTTCCTCAAGCATATCCATCCCAAAACAGGTCGCATCCACTGTGACTTTAAACAACTCGGAGCAGAAAGTGGTCGGGTTTCCTGTACCAACCCAAACCTTCAAAATATCAAGGCAGAATCCGAGTTCCGAAGCGCATTTGTAGCCCCCCCGGGACGAAAGATCATCACCTGCGATTATAGCGGTTGTGAATTACGAATTATTGCAGAATTGAGTGAGGATCCTGTTTTCTTGAAAACCTTCCATGAAGGGGGGGATTTACATGCCATTGTAGCGTCTACCATGTTTAACAAACCGGTTAGTAAGACTGAGAACCCTGAGTTACGGAAACAGGCTAAATTTATTAATTTTGGTCTGGCCTACGGGATGGGTGCGCAAGGTTTAGCCACTCTGGTCGGCTGCTCCGAGAAAGAAGCTGAAAAACTCCTCAATCAATATTTTAAAACCTATCCTAAAATTAAAAAGTTTTTAGATACTGCAGCTAAAAAAGCCTTAAAAGAAGGTTATTCGGAAACCATCGGAGGACGAAAACGGTATTATGATATTTCTCAGATTCATTCCAATCCCAGGGAGCGTGCAGCCATTGAACGTAAAGCAAAGAATGCACCTATTCAAGGTACCAATGCAGATATGACCAAACTTGCCCTGGTCTATATACGAGAAGAATTTAAAAAACGTAATCTGGATGCTTTACTGGTGAACACCGTTCACGACGAGATTGTGGTAGAAAGTGCAGAGGAGATTGCCGAAGAAGTTGGGAAACTCGTGCATGATTGCATGGTTAAGGCTGGGAAATATTATCTGACCAAGGTTCCCGTTGAAGTCGAGTACGAGGTGGCCGAATTTTGGAAGAAATAGGTGAAGCCATGGGCGCAACCTACGAATTAAGTTTCGAGAAGAAGATCATCGAAATTGAAAATAAGATAGCGGAACTTAAACGGCTTTCTATTGGGGAAGAGGTAGATTTTTCTGAAGAGATTCGAAAATTAGAAAAGAAAGCCAGCGTCTTAACCCAGGAGATTTTCTCTAAACTTACCGATTGGGAAAGAACGCAGGTAGCCCGGCATCCCAATCGGCCTTATTTTTTAGATTATATAAGCCGGATAACGACGGATTTTATAGAACTTCATGGAGATCGTCACTTTGGCGATGATAAGGCCATCGTGGGAGGATTGGCCAAGCTAGATGGACGATCCGTTGTGTTTATTGGGCACCAGAAGGGACGAACGACCAAGGAAAATATTGTTCGCAACTTTGGTATGCCTCACCCGGAGGGGTATCGAAAAGCTTTGCGGTTAATGAAACTGGCCGAAAAATTTAAGAAACCCATCATTACCATGATCGATACCCCGGGGGCTTATCCGGGTATCGGTGCCGAAGAACGAGGGCAGGCCGAGGCCATTGCAGTTAATCTCTTGGAAATGTCGAAGCTTCAGGTTCCCATCCTCGTGGTCATCATCGGTGAAGGGGGAAGCGGAGGGGCTTTAGCTTTAGGAGTCGGTAATCGGGTACTCATGCTTGAAAATTCCATTTATTCGGTCATTTCCCCGGAAGGCTGTGCCGCGATACTCTGGGAAGATCAAACCAAAGCCCCCGAAGCGGCTGAAAGGCTCTGCCTTACCGCCAATCACCTGATGGCTTTAGGAGTTATCGATGAGATTGTAAAGGAACCCCTGGGAGGAGCCCATAAAAACTACGATGAAATGGCCTCTATCCTTCGAGAAGCCCTTAAACGGCATCTCAAAGAGCTGGACCTGTTGACCCCTGAAGAACTGGTGGAGCAGCGATATCGAAAATTCCGGGCCATGGGCGTATTTGAGGAAGGATAATTGCCCGGAACTCTCAAGGGAACCTTAGCCCTTAATCTAATCCCCTGATCTTCAGGGGTCCTTTTAAATTTAACGGGATCGGCTTACAGAGCCTAAACTAAGGCTTGCCGAATAGCGGTTTCCAGTTTTACCAGATCGGCCTTTACCTCTTTACCTAGATGGACCCGCAACGCCCGTCGATCTCGCTCCGTCAATACCTGGAAATCACCCCGTGCCTGTGCCGCTTTTACCACTCCAAAGGTATATTTCTGCCCGGGTACGGGCAGATCTACGGCATCTTCACAGGTAATTTGTAAAAAGACTCCACGATTCGGTCCCCCTTTATAAACCTGACCGGTAGAGTGTAAGAACCGAGGACCAAAACCCAGGCAGGTAGCTACCCCTTTGGCGTCCCGCACGGCATGTCGCAAAGATTGCAGGAGCTTCTCGTGAACCTCATTCATTTCTACATAAGCCAGAACTGCAAAATAATCGTTTGCCTGGAGTCGATTTAAGTGGGCTTTAAAATAAGCTACCAGCGATGAATCCGATCCTACGGCTTTTTTCAACGCTCTGGCGTTCTTCTCATCGGTAAAAAGTCTGAGGTTACCCTCTTCTAGAATCGGAATCTCCGGTGGAAGTGCGCCGGTTTGCTCATACTCGGCGGTTAGTTTCCGCGTTTCCACTTTACTGGCTTCCACATCCGGCTGGTTAAAGGGATTAATTCCTAAGATGGAGCCAGCTACCGCCGTTGCCATCTCCCAACGAAAGAACTCTTCCCCTAAATCGTAAATCTCATCCACAGAGATACGGACCACCGGCCGTCCGGCCTGTTCAAGGCGATCTATGGCCCTATCCTGAGACTCATCCGGCGCAGACTCCAGCCTGATATAAACAAAGATCCGATCCCGCCCATACACTTCGGGAGGGCCTAAAGATTCGCGATCTACAGGAATCAACCCCTTCCCTTCTTTACCTGTTGATTCCGCAAGCAATTGCTCTAACCAGGCCCCCAGGTCGTAAATGCCCGGTGAAGTGATGAGGGTAACCTTATCATAACCCCGCTTGGCCAGGACCCCCAGGATAGTCCCCAATACCACCCCCGGGTTTTCTTCGATGGGTACAGAAGGCTTACAAGCTAGGACCATGTCTTCGGTACGGCTCAAGAACTTCGCTACATCCACTCCCATGATGGCGGAGGGAATCATTCCAAAATCTGAAAGGGCGGAGTACCGACCTCCGATACTGGGCACACCAAAGAAAATATGACGGAAACCATCGTTTTCGGCCATCTGTTGCAGCTTTGAGCCCGGATCCGTGATGGCAATAAAACGGTTGCCGGCTTCTTTCTCGCCGACCACTCGTTTGACTTGCTCGAAGAAATACTGCTTAAAGATGTTCGGCTCGAGGGTACTTCCCGACTTACTGGATACGATAAACAGGGTGCTGGCCAGATCGATTTTGCTTTCGAAGGTTTGAATCTGAGCCGGATCTGTGGAATCCAGAACCAACAGCTCGGGGTAACCGGTCAGTTTACCGAACGTCATCTTCATGACTTCGGGACAGAGACTGGATCCCCCCATTCCTAAAAGCAAGGCGTGGGAGAATCCGGCGTTTTTCACCTCTTCAGCAATACTTTTAAAGCGTTGGAGGTGTGTCAGTTGATCTTCTGTAATCTCTAACCATCCCAACCAGTTTCCCTCTTCGGTTCCCGTCCAGAGAGAGGCATCCCGTGCCCACAACCGCCTAACCTTATCCTCTCTCTGCCAGGCTTCGAGGGATGTCTTAACAGCAGCGGTGAGGTCCTCGGATAGTTTGAAAGTTTGACGGTTGATGCGATAGATAGGAACGGTCATATTTTTCATCTCCTGGGATTCCAGAGGGCTTTTCGGTTTAGGCCCGAGGCCCGATCATTTCTTCCGGGCGAACGAGTCGATCAAACTCTTCGCTGGATAGATACCCCAATTCAATACAGGCTTCCCGTAAGGTTTTACCCTCTTTGTAGGCCTTATGGGCAACCTGGGCGGCTTTATCATAGCCGATATACGGACTCAAGGCGGTCACCAACATCAGGGAATTATGGACATATCTCCGAATTTGCGGCAGGTTCGGTTGAATACCGGCCACACAGTATTTGGCAAACAGAAGACAGGCATCAGATAAGAGGGTGACCGAGTGGAGAAAGTTGTAAATGATAAGTGGTTTAAATACGTTCAATTCAAAATTACCCTGTGAGCCGGCAAACGTAATGGCCGCATCGTTACCCATTACCTGAACGGCGACCATGGTCAGGGCTTCGCTTTGGGTGGGATTTACCTTGCCGGGCATAATCGATGAGCCCGGTTCGTTCTCCGGCAGGATAAGCTCACCGATTCCACATCGGGGACCTGAGGCGAGCCAGCGGATATCGTTGGCGATCTTCATCAACGAACAGGCCAGGGTTTTCAAAGCACCCGAAGCCATCACCAAAGGATCGTGGGCGGCAAGATAGGCAAATTTGTTAGGGGCAGAGACAAAGGGAAGGCCCGTAAGTTCCGCGATCCTGGCGGCTCCTCGCTCGGCAAACTCAGGATGGGTACTAAATCCTGTCCCCACGGCGGTGCCTCCCAAAGCCAGTTTATAGAGATCCGGCAGTACATTTTCCAGACGGTTTAAATCCTCCTCCAGTTGGGCCACATAGCCGGAAAACTCCTGTCCCAGGGTGAGAGGAATGGCATCCTGAAGGTGGGTACGACCGATCTTGATAATCGAGGCAAATTCCTTGGCTTTATCTGCCAGGGCGTCCTTCAGTCCGGTAACTGCCGGAATTAATCGCCGTTTTAACTCCATAGCAGCTGCAATGTGCATAGCAGTGGGGAAGGTATCATTGGACGATTGGGACATGTTGACATGATCATTGGGATGGATGGGATCTTTGCTTCCCATTTTCCCACCGGCCAATTCAATGGCCCGGTTGGCAATGACTTCGTTGACGTTCATGTTGGTTTGGGTACCACTTCCTGTCTGCCAAATCCGTAAAGGGAAATGGTCATCGAGCTTGCCTTCAATGACTTCTTCAGCTGCCTGGATAATGAGTTTGGCTTTGTCCGGAGGGAGTTTACCCAAATCTCGATTTACCTCTGCGGCAGCTTTTTTGAGAATCCCAAAAGCCCAAATAATCGGTCTGGGCATGGTATCCTGACCGATGGCAAAATGAATCAATGAACGCGCGGTTTGTGCTCCGTAATAACGATCTGCGGGTACTTCAATCGCACCCATACTATCGGTTTCAATACGTGTGGCCATCTTTGATGAGGAAGCTTGTGGCATAATTCTTTATCTCCTGAGGAGTCCAAGATCAGAAGTCAGAACTCAGAACAAAAATCCTCCCCTCTGGGAAAAGCTTTCCTTATTTTTATTTTTAGCAAGTAGCGAATTGGGAAGGGGGTGGAACCCATTCGCCGTTCACTATTGCCTCCTTTCTGACTTCTCAAACCTTAATTTTTGACTTCTGATTTCGGACCCCTGACTTCTGACCTCTGGCTTCTAAACTACAACCCTGAAGCTTGTAAGGCGGCATAACGGGCTGCACCCCACAGGGCGGTTTTATCGTTTAGAATAACCCGTACTGGAATGGCTTCGAGCAAGGGGCTGAGTCGGCCTTTTGCAGTGAACGCCTTCCTGAACAGAGGGCTTTTTAACTTCGATAGGATCTTGGGAGCAATCCCACCTCCTAGAAAGATACCGGCGGTTGCCATGATTTTCAAGGCGAGGTTACCGGCTTCTGCTCCATAAATGGCTACAAAGAGATCCAGGGCCTGGACGCATAATCGGCATTTACCGGTCAGGGCAGCCTGTGAGATAACGATGGAAGGATCCTGCTGGCGCATGGCCTCGGCAACCCAGGCGATTTCTTGACCACGTCCCGTATCCCGCAAGAATTGGTAAATATTGTACAGGCCGGGCCCCGAGAGAACCCGTTCATAACTGACATGCTCAAATTTTGTCAGCAGATAGCGCAGGAGTTCTATTTCCAGATCATTTTGTGGTGCGAAATCGGTATGACCTCCTTCACAGGCGAAGGGACGATGTTGCTTGCCATCCCAATACAATCCGGCTTCACCGAGTCCGGTTCCTGCAGAGATAACGGCGGCATTTCCCACGGCCTCCGGAACCCCTGGGTTGAGAACGACAAAATCACGGGGCTCCAGGACTGCAATACCGTAAGCATGGGCTTCCAAATCATTGATAAGGTTTACCGTCTCCAGACCCAATTCACGGGCAAGATCTGCAGCCTCCACGACCCAGGCCAGATTCGGTGTTTCTACACGTCCCTGCAGAAGGGGACCTGCAATACCAAAGCAGGCCTGATCAATGGGGAGCCTATGGGTAGAGATAAACGCAGTTACAATCTCGGTAAGACCTGAATAGTTCTGACTGGGATACGTTTTTTCTGTGACCATCTCCAGGCGTCCGTTTCTGACCTCGAAGAAGGCCAGTCGTGTGGAAGTCCCTCCGATATCCCCTGCAAGGATCATAACTTCCTCAAGATTTTGCCTGATCGGCGTAACGCCTTTCCAACGCACTTACCTTAGCCAATCGTCGGCAATGCCGTTCCTCTCCGGTAAAACTGGCTCTCACATAGGCACAGACTAACTCCCGGGCCATCTCTACCCCAATCACCCGGGCACCCAATACCAACACATTCATGTTATCGTGTTCTACACCCTGATGAGCTGAGTAGGTATCGTGACAGAGACCTGCACGAATACCCGGAATCTTGTTGGCTGCCACCGATGCTCCCACACCACTGCCACAAATTACAATACCCCGATCTGCCTGGCCTTCGAGTAGGGCGCGTCCGACCGCCTCGGCATAATCTGGATAATCAACAGGATCTGAACTATAGGTTCCTAGATCGATCACCTGATAGCTCAATTGAGTTAGAAAAGCCTTTATATTCTCTTTTAGTTCGAACCCTGCATGATCAGCACCTATGGCAATTCGCATAGACGTCCTTCATTCCTTCTTCAAAAGGTTAAAATCTCCTCTACGGAGATTCCCTGGGTTACAATTTTTATCCTCTCTTTGAGGATAATATAGTGGTGAATCCAGTCAAGTGAAAAGTGCCAAGAGTAACTGTAACAATTTAGTAGGTGTCCCTTTTTCTGTCTGAACACCCCCCTGGCCCCCCCCCTCCCCCCGGATACGGGGGGAGGCCAGAGGACATAATAGACATTTGGAGGGAGGGCACCAGGCCCCCCGCTAA
>JAUQPW010000052.1 GCA_030550175.1 bacterium | reverse complement strand
TTCGGAAGCCCTTCGTTGGATATCTGGGGGCTGAGCTTCTTCCGTTTTAGCCAAAAGATCCAATTTTCTAAGAGGTATAGGCCCCTCCGGCTCTTTTACATCCAGATCGGTGGGTACTTCCCGGGTTATGGGACTGGTTACACCCTGAACACCTATTAACAGATCTTGCTGAGAAGAAGCAGGCTCCCGGACCTCCTCCGACTCTATCAACCGGACTTCTGTATATTCTTCCGAGCCGGAAGGAACTACCTGAACACTGGGAATAACTAGGATAAAGGCAACATGTAGAGCCAGAGAGATGAGTAGGGCAAGGCCGAATAAGTGGTTTTGAAGAAAAGACTTCAAACTATCAACTCCTGTCCATTCATTGATAACAAAAAACCTTCCTTAGCTTTGTATACACTAAAGTAATCTGACTGTCAAGGTGGTTTTAAAAATCGTAACTGTAATAATTTCAAACGAAAATCATCTTACGATTTTCCTACTTTGTGGCGACCTAACGGGTCCTGACCGTTTAGTAGGTGTCACTCTTTCCTGTTTGAACATCCCTCCTGGCTTCCCTCCAGGAGGGACTTCTACTAAAGATCTGTTTGATCTGAAGAAACAAGATGGGAGGGACTCGTATAAACTCCCTGACTCAAGGCATAATAACTCATTTGGGAACCCAAAGCAAAGAGTTGAATGAACGATTGAAAAAAGTTCCAGATCAGGTAGGTCAGGATTAAAAAGATCGCCTTAAATAAGGGGTTTTTCTCTGAAAGAACGGATCCCACATAGGTTACCGTCACATCTCCCAGTTCCAGCATCAACGTAAGTATCCCCAAAAGCCCTAAAAATATGAAAAATAATCCTAAAACCCCTTCGAAATGATCCATTACAAAACGGATACCCTGCCTGAGACCTTTGAAACTCCGGAGGTCTTTTAGAACAATAATAATGCTGGCATAAGGTTGGGCCAGTATTATCCCTATACACAGCAAAAAGAACAAAAATGAGGCAGATCCTATAATCATCATCCCAACCCCTTGCTCAAATTCTGTGGATTGATTCAAAAGATAAAAGGCCAGAGAGGATGACGCCAGCAGAACACCGAATAATAGAATCAAGATGAAACCCAGCCAGGCTTGTAAAGCCAGCATCCGAGGGAAGAAATGAACTCCATATTTTATAAAACGCTTCATTTTAAAAGCCGGCTGACCAGATAACCGAATTTTTTCCAGGCCGTCTGATGAATAACCCGATAGAGACGACTCTGAACGTTCAAACCCTTTTAAAAATGGAAAAACCTCCTGACGATTCTCCTGTGGGGAATGCTTCGGTTGAGTAGACGACTCATCTGCTGTGGAAAAGGAACCTGAATGATCCAAGGAATTTATTCCCATTCCCGCAAACAGGGCGTCTTTAAGAATTCCTCGAATTCCACCTTGAACGAAAAACAACAAGATACTCCAGATTAAGAGCATCGAGAAAAGATAAAATCCCAGGGCAAGAAAGACATCTAAATGTTCTTTTAAGAATACCAGGAGTCCTTGTAGAGCCTTCAGCAAATTTATACTTGCCTGGTTAAAAATTTTCTCCCATTCATTAAGGAAATATGCCTTACCCAGTTGAGCCGGGATCCCGATGGCTAGGGTTAGAGCACCATTTAGAAAGACCTGAATTAAAATCAAAGGCCAATTTTGTAAAGTCAGGTTAAACCCCTTCTTTAAAGATTCACGTATCATTTATTCAGGATACTGGATGTCTCCTTGCTTTTTAAGTTCCTCGATCCAGTTTTCAAAGAGTTCTAAAACCTTTTCGGGATCTTGAATGTCTGCTGTAAAGCGGTTTTTCCTTCGAATATATTCTATCCCACGAAGTTGAGGTTCCAGTAATTGCTTCAGTTCCTGGGTGGAAATGCCTTTTTCTTCTAAAGCTTTTTGGAATTCCTCCCGGGTAAGAACCGAATTACCCGGCTGGAGATAGGTTTTCATCATCCATCTCAAAGCAACCTCCAGCTCGATAGGTTCAACATTCCGATGGGAAAGGTAGCCAATTTCATGTAAGATCAGCTTATTTTCTATCAAATATTCAAGAACCTTCTTTTCATTGGGAGTTCCCTGAAGATCGAGTAAAAATCCTAAAGATTTAGAATTTGCCGCTTCTCTCAATTCACTCCAGGTGATAATATCGGTATTTTGAACGATAGCTACAATTTTATCAACTAAAACCCTTTGAGAAAAGGGAATTTGCAAAAGAAAACCCTGGAGAATTCCCATGGTAAGCAGTAAGATGGTCATATATCTTCCGTGATAAACAGGATAATATACAAAATTATTACGCAAAATAAGGCGCTTGTCAAACAATTTACAGTAATTTTTGCTTGACTTTAAAGTCTTTCATTGCTAAGTTATCGCCTCAACTTATCGGAATATTTATAGTTTTGCTTATGCTTTGCAACCTATTTAAAATAAAGGAGAAAGCGCATGAGGGCCTGCCATATAAAATTTTTTAAGCTATGCTCAATTAAGATTCCAGGTAGATTCCATCATTACTTTTACTTTGGTTTAACAGGTCTCCTGATAGGAATAACTTTGCTTCCCTCCCAGGCTCATGCCGTCATCGACTGGCATCTGGAATGGATCAGAGGGAATGACCATGCCCAGCTTTTTGTATTTAATCCAGAGCCCAGGGAGCAATCTTTTGTTTTAGAAACCGGAGATCGGGTTAGATTAGATAATATTAACGCCCTCAATCTTGCCATAGAAGGGGTCATCCTGGATGATCTTGTAAAAACTTTTGATTTACTCATCGGGGAAGATGTGCGATTTAAGTTACCACCCCATAACCGAAGGTCCAAGATCGATGTAACGGTCTATGTGATCGACACTGCCGCTTTAGGCGGTACTTCTTCTTTACCACCACCCCCTCCGGGGTCCTATCCAGGAGGAATTTATCAGCCTTATCCGGGTTATCAACCTTATCCCTCCGGAACCTACCCGTCTTCTCCCCAGGGACCCTATCCTGGGGGAACCTATCAACCCTATGCTGGTACCTATTCCTCTTCTCCTCAAACTCAGGGGGGAGTTACGACCCGAGATCTTGTGGTTACTCCTCGAGACTCGAGAATTCCTTCCCTTATCTACCGTAAAGTAATAGATCATGAGTACGATGCGGAGCAGTTAATTCGAACCGGACAAAAGTTAAATTCCCTTTATACAGATGTCCAGGATGCCTTGCTTTATCTCTTTCAGAGGGTAGCTACCTTGAGTGCAGGTGCACAACCTATCTGGGAAGCTTCTTTTCCTGAGCTCATTCCACCAAGTGCTACGCCACTCCCCGGCGCAGGAGAGGGTGCACTGACTGTTACCTTTTCTACCTCTAATCCAACGGTTGTACCGCGTGAAGTAACCCTGAGTGCCGGAGATATTTTAGAATCCCCGGACCGTCAGGCTCCCCAGGTTGTTATGGGGGAAGATATTTCCTTTTTCGTCGACCCTAACACAACCCATTTTACCCAATTTATTCGAGTTTACCGTACCCGTAGTGCCGGTCCCAGTCCAACACAAAATACAATTTACACCAACGTCGTGAATCATGACAGGCGTCTGGAGCGGGTTATTCGTGTGGGAAATGAAAAAGGTTTCTCAGAGTTTGCCATTCAAAGTTATATTTATCATATTACAGAGGGTGCCCCTTTAATAGGAGAGGCCAACGCTTTAGCCCAGGAGTTAGAAAGACCTGAAACCAGACCCTATCAAGGCTCTACTTGCTTTGGTCCATTTTTAAGTAGCAACACCACTTATTCTACCGGAGCCAACTTGGTGGTACTGGCCGGTGTTTTAGTTCCTTTCCGGGTACTGATACAGCATCGGATCAAAAAACAATAACCGATAAGCCGTGGGCAGCACTATATCTGTAAACGAGCATTAACGGGATAAATTTTTTTCATTACTCTCTTTATGTATCCTATTTTATTTAACCTAGGAGGCTTTGCCTTATATACCCAAACGGTATTGCTGGTAATTGCCTGTCTGGCTGGACTTTGGTTGGCACTCCGGTATGCAAGGAGATTATCGATTCCTCGAGAAGTGGTTGTGGAGGTAACCTTCTGGGGATTTTTGGTTGCTATTTTAGGGGCCCGCCTGCTTTTTGTCCTTTTAAATTGGTCTTACTACCGCCTTTATCCTACCCAGATTTTAACTCTGGAGGGTGGGGGACTATCCTTTCAGGGTGGACTGATAGCTTCTGGATTGACAGTTTTATACCTAGCTCGAAGGCATGGTTTGGATATCTGGAAGGTAGGGGATACCCTGGCCCCGGGTTTGGCTTTAGCTTTACCCATTATGCGCGTAGGATGTCTGATGAATGGGTGCGATTCCGGAATTATCACAACGGTTCCCTGGGGAATTACCATAAACGGCGCTGTTCGACATCCTATTCAACTTTATGAAGCAGGTCTTAACCTTTGCCTCCTCCCATTACTATCCCACATGGCAAGCAATTACCGGCAATCGTTCATACCTTCCGGTTCCTTGCTTCTCGTTTACCTCTTTTTATCTTCCCTCATCCGTTTCGGTGTGGATTTCTATAGACCCTTAGAAGAAAAACTTCCCATAGGTTTTACAATTCCTCAGTTCATCTCTCTAGGGATCATGGTGGTATCCTTGATTTACCTTTTACACCGAAGGTCCCGGTTCCAAAATTTCCGACCTACGATCAAAAAAAATATAGCCCCCAGGGTTTGAAGAAAGGGACCGCAGATTCCAGGGGTCGTTTTACCGGGAGGCGGCGGAAGGGAAGAAGAAGGAGGTGTAGGAGTCGGAGAGCCACCCGAACCCGGTTTGGTAGCTTCTGTGAGGGCTCGAAAGGCATTGATTCGACCAAAGCCAAAAAAATCGTCTCTTCCCGGATCTCCCAGATCGTCTGCCGTGGAAGTTAAAATAGACCGTACTTGAATATTAGATAAAGAGGGATTTTTAGAAAGAATCAAACCTGCCAGGCCTGCAACGTGAGGGGTTGCCATGGAAGTCCCGCTCCAAGCCTGATACCTATTGTTGGGAAGAGAGCTGTAAATGGCCTGACCTGGGGCGACTACGCTGAGATAAGTTCCATAGTTGGAAAAACCGGCCTTTACGCCTTGTTGATTGGAAGCTCCAACGGCAATAACCTCGGGAAATGCCGCGGGATATTCCACTGGATTTGCATTATCATTCCCACTCGCAGCTACGATCACGGCACCGCGGCGATACGCATCTTGAATGGATAACTCCATAGTCCTCGACGGATTAGATCCTCCCAAGCTTAAATTAATGACCCGAGCTCCGTGATCGACGGCATAAGTAATTCCGTTGGCAATCCAGGTATTGGCACCCGAACCATCCATATCTACCGACTTGACTGCTAAAATCTTGCAATTCCAGCAAACCCCTGCAACCCCCTTATGATTATTGGAAATAGCCGCTGCAATCCCACTGACATGGGTTCCATGTCCGTTATCATCCATGGGATCTTCATCGTTATTAACAAAATCAGAACCTTTGAGGACTTTACCTGCCAGGTCTTCGTGATTATAATCCACACCGGAATCCACAATTCCGATAATTACATTAGAACTTCCCCTTTCCAGATCCCAGGCTTCCACAGCATCGATTCCGTTCTTATCGGTTGTTTGGAGACCATATTGGAGGGAAAAGAAGGAATCGTCAGGGATAGCCGAAATAAAATAAAAATAGTTAGGCTCGGCATATTCTACTTCTTCCAATCTGGCATATTCCCGGGCAGCGGCTTCTACATCTTTACTCTCATCAATCTTCAGTTTTAAAACATTGGAAAGTTCATCTGCCGTCAGAGTTCTAGACTCCTGCGTTCTCTGCTTGAATACAGGTTCAACGGCACGTACCTGATACTTGCTATTGAGAAAATCTAACATTCTGTTCCCCGTTTCGGTTGGCCGTTCAATCATCTTTTGCTTTGAAACCACAGCTTCTGACTTCAATTTGATAATAACCTCACCGGGAACATACTTTGGCTTTTGGACTCGGGAAGTTGGAGACCTTTCCTGGGCTTGCAAAATAGAGGGTAAAAGAAAAACGCCCACAAAGGCAATAGACAAAAGGGAACAGATGAAAGATCCAAGGTAAAGGGTAAAAAACAAAACGTAAGATACTTTACCTCTTTTATAAAATCTTTGCTTTTCCATCACGGGTATCCTTTGTTTTCCCTCTACATTTTTACCTGACCTGTTCTTTTCTATACTTTTGCATTTTTCGTAAGTTATGGATTTTGTTATCCATAGAGAGGGTCATACTTTGTAAAGTTAAATTTGAATAACCATTGGGCCCTCACCCCCAACTCCTCTCCCACGCTGAGGGAGAAGGGTCGGGGGGTGAGGGCCCATCCTTTTTACCCATCACTTTTTATCTCAGACCGTCTTCTTTCTTGGCTTCTTCTTTCTTTAAACCTCCAATTCGGGCCAGAGGTCTTCCCCCATTGGTTACAGCCAGTGCCACCAAAATTTCTGTAGGTCTTGGAGAATCCGCTACTCGTACCTCCATGGCATCGAAGTGGGAACGGACAAAGGCAGCATCTTTGTAATGGAGAGGAATATCAATAGGAGTAGCCGGAGGTCCGACCTTTTTGGCTGAAGGAATAATTGCCTTCCCTCCTCCTACCTGTTTTCGAAAAGGATCTCCAAGCTTGGGATGGAGGATAGCTGCCGCGTGCTCCAGTTCTCCAAATATCCCGACAACAGCTGCTTTACCATAACTCTCTACCTTATCAGGAGAAACCCCCAGGGCCTCTACCGCCCGCTTTCCCAACAGACCCCCCAATTCTGCCCCGATTTCAATGAGTTCGGTTAAATCTTCAACATATTTTCCTGCAAACGGATTTTCTATCACCGCAATGGCCGCAGCTTTTTTGACCGGTTTTGGAACTTCCTGGCCTAATTCGCTTAAAACCTCCTCGACAATGGTAACGAATTTTCTGATTTTCATTTCTTGAATCTGTTGTCCATCATTCGTTGTCGGTTGTTTTCTCATCCTTTGTCATCGGCAACGGGCAACGAATAACAGACAGGCTAACAGTAAATTATCCTTTCTCGTAAACCCTCTGTCATGAAGATATCCTCATGAATGGCGATCAGTGCATCTTGAATGATGCTCCTGGTTCTCAAGAATTCTGCTGCCTCCAATCCGTTTTGTAGAGCCTGTAGGCTCTTTTCCCTGCTAAGAGTTCCTACCCTGTAAGTAACCAGATGACCTGGAATATCGGTTAAGAGATTTATCTGCTCGGCCGGTCGGCGTTCGATGGCCGGATCTTCGATATTGGTTTTATTTCCAATGAATGTTGCCGCCGCATCGGCATAACCTGCATTCTCCGCGAACACCGTAGAAGCAGTGGCAATCCCCTTGGTAAAGCTATGCCCTCCCAATCCGCTGGTCGCTACTCCACCAATTCTATCAGATTTGAAAAGGGTCACTTTGCAGCGTATACGATGGGAAACCAGAGCGGTTCGAATCCCAACTACGATACTCTCATTGTTTCCCAAACGAATGGCGATATCCCCTCCGTTATCCACTATCACTTTCTGCCCCCCTTTTTCCACCAGAAAGTCGGCCACTTTATCCGCAATACATCCGGCAACTGCCGCCATGGGGGTAAAGGTCGGATCATCCAATCTGGCTACCGACTGAATCATATGATTGACGACATCGGGATAATCCGGGCTCTCTTTAACCTCACAAATATTCTGAAAAATCACCTGTTTATAACGGGCAACTTGATCGAACACCTGAGTTCCCTTTTTAACACCTTCCAGGGCCAGAGGAGTATTGGGCCCGTGGATATCGTAGACGGTGACCACTAAAAACATCGGCCCATACTGAACAGAAGCCTGACCTTCCTTTATCAATCGGAACTCTTTCATGATAAGGAATTGCCTTCCACCCAGAGCAGTTCTAAAAACATCGTCCGCCTGACCCCACAACTCTAAGGGAAAGTCTATAAATTCGGGAGAAGAGGGGGTGATATCCTGTTCCCTCTAAGGTTTCTGGTAAAAGACTACTGGATCCCTTAGTTCCTTCAAAGGTACGATCGAGTCTGCAAATCCTCCAAGTTCTAAATAAAGATCCAGCGGCATGGTATATTCGATAGGGGCTACAATAGCCGGTGTGGGAATCCAGCCAAAGGAACCCTTCATGATTTTCTCCACGTCTACCAGGTAGGTAATTCCCCCGCCTGGATAAATGAATACCGGGGCGCCTCCAGAGGTCATCTTAACCTTACCCTGATGTACCGCTTCGGTAAACTTCAAGGGTTTAGAGGCGACTCCCACCCGGGCACTTCCCCCGGCTCCTCCGATAAAAAGGGCCGATACCCGGGAAGGTTCACAGTTTTCCTGAATGAGTTGAACAGCCCTGGAAGCCTGCGGAGTCAATGGAATTTCTATCAGTTTTCCCCTCTGAACTTGAAATAAAGCGCTTCGTTCACCGGTAGCCTCCGTGATCAAGATAGTCATTCCTTCTTTATCCTGGATGTTTTCAATATAACTGATCACGTCTACAGGATTCTGGATGGAGGTTCCTCCCCAACCCTCCCCATCATCACCAAAATACCGACCTGGAGAGCTTCGACGGAATTTAAGATGGATACCGGAAAAACCCGAAGCCAAATCTTTACCCACGGGATGCTCCGTATAGATCGCGGTCAAATCCGAGTCGATCACGATGACCTCATCTGCTGCTTCTCGGAAAGGATACGCAAATAAAGCCATGGCAGCGCTTCCACATCCCACCCGCATCTTTTGGATTTTTTTCCCATTGATAACAGGGGCCTCCCCAACCCGGAATTCAAGATGGGCTCCTCTTTCTATTTGAACCTCTACCTTTTCTCGATTGGCAATGGCTTCCATGAGGAGAACGGTTTTTAACCCGGATTTTTTCTCCTTGATCAGATTAATTCCCCCCAGGCTGAGCATCTTCGATCCATATTGTTCTTGTGCTACAAACCCAACCTGAACTCCCTCGCTATAAACCTTTGCACACTCCTCCCCGATATACTCATCGGTATCCAGTTTAATTTCCATCCCACAGTAACTGAGCGGCACTTCCGATACCACCGTGACCACTTCGACGCCACTTTCCTCATATTGAACGATAAAAGGGGCTCTTTTATAATCGGGATACGTTGTTCCCGAACCGATCCCTGTAATTTCCGGTTGTAGCTCGTGGTTCGTTATCGGCTGATCGTTGTCTATCGCAACCTCCTTAATAGCGTCGTAACGTACCAGTGGGATCGTCCGGCGAACTTCGCCGTTGTAGTTTTCATACCGTAGACAGGCCCCTTTCTGGCCTGGTCGAATTCGGCAGAAAACAGGGCAACACTTGCAGGTTACAATATTTTCCTCGGACATCTGTCCGCCGTCCGTTGTCGGGGATCCGTTATTCTTTACCTCGATAACCCCAGGCACAGAGAGATAAGACAGAAAAAGGGTCTTTGGATTCTCTGTACCTGTAGTTTCAACGGGTCCCGGACAACGAACTATTTTTTAAAGCATTAAAAACCTTCTCCGGAGTTGCCGGAAGGCTATAAATCCGGGCACCTGTAGCATTATAAATGGCATTAATAATGGCCGGAGCCGTGCCGATCATGGCCAATTCTCCCACCCCCTTTGCACCAAAAGGACCTGCAGGGTCTTCACTTTCAATGATAAGGGGATAAATCTCTGGGGTTTCCTGGAAGGTTGGAATTAAGTAAGTGGAAAAATTGTGGGTTTTCTCCGGAACAAACTGTTCGGTAAGGGCAAATCCTAAACCCATTACAACCCCTCCTTCAATTTGACCCTCGACGCCTTTGGGATTGATGGCTTTACCTACATCGTGGGCTGCGATAAACTGAAGGACTTTAACCTCCCCCGTACGGGTATGGACTTGAACATGGGCCAGATGGGTGCCGAAACCATAAGTTTGGTAAGGGGATCCCTGTCCGAGCTCACTGAGGGGGGTTGTCTGAGGATCAAAGTAGCCTATAAAAGAGGTGGGAGACCGGGTATCTCGAAGATAACAGGCAACTTCGGCAAAAGATACCGATCTTTGTTGATTCCGAGAGAAAATATACCCACGGCCCAGGTTTAAGCTATCTACCGGGCATTTCAAGAGTTCTGCTCCTCGTTTCAGCAAAGTTTCCTTCAGTTGTCCTGCGGCATCCCGAATAGCATTTCCCGTGATAAAAACCTGGCGGCTGGCTGAGGTTTTTCCGGAATCAGGGGTAATTTCTGTGTCGGCTGTGGTCAGGCGAAGTTGATCCATAGAAGTTTCCATTTCATCGGCCAAAATTTGAAGAAGAACCGTGCTTGAACCCTGTCCAATATCGGCTGCACCGGTATAGAGATGGATTTTCCCATCGGGCTCCAGTTCCAATCTCACACGGGAAGGGTTGCTCATGGCAGTATTTCCGATTCCATACCACAGACCCGCCACGCCAAATCCGTAGGCAAAATCCCCTTGCCGCCCCAGAGGATATCTTCCCTTAATCTCCTCCCATTTATTCCGGACAGCCAGCAAGGTTTCTTCCATTCCAACACTCACTCCCAATACCTGTCCGGTAGCCGTAACCGAGCTGGGTTTCAAACAGTTTTTTAACCGAAGTGTGATAGGGTCTATACCCAATTTGGCCGCCAGGATATCCATCTGGGATTCGGTTGCAAAGGCCATTTGCGGCGTGCTGAATCCTCTCATGGCTCCGGCAATGGGATTGTTGGTGTACACAACTTTACCCTCACCCAGGTAATGGGATAGGGAATAGGGACCACTCCTGTGAATAACCGCACGCTTAATGACGGTTGGACCCCACGAAGCGTAGGCCCCGGTATCTCCTACAATGTTTACCTGAGCCGCAACCAGGGTACCATCCTGTTTAGCTCCCAGTTTACAAGTCATGACATAGGGGTGGCGTTTTGTGGTACTGAGAAAGGATTCCTCCCGGCTGTAAGTCAATTTAACCGGTTTTCTAAACTTATAAACGGCCAGAGCCAGGAAAGGTTGAACGGAGATATCCAGTTTACCTCCAAATCCTCCACCCGTGGTTGCCTGGATAACCCGAACCCGATGACTCGGTATCCCCAAGATCCTAGCGGTCGCTTCCTGATCCATATGGGGGGTTTGGGTCGAAACCCGCAGGGTAATACGACCGTTTTCATCCAGGTAGGCAATTCCGGCTTCGGTCTCAAGGTAAGCGTGCTCGATAAAGGTAGTCTCAAAGGTATTCTCTACGATAATCTCAGATTGGGAGAACCCTTCTTCTACATCACCTCGCTTTACCCGGGGATTCGAAAGTATATTTCCGGAGTCATGGAGTTGGGGGGCATCCGGTTTCAAGGCTTCAAAGGGTGAGAACAGGGCAGGTAATAACTCATAATCCACCTGGACCTTTTCCGCAGCCTTTTGAGCTCTTTCTCGAGAAGAGGCAACCACCATAGCCACGGCTTCCCCTTTAAACCGGACCCGATCTTCGGCCAGAACCGGTTGGTCTTCGACAATAATACCAAACCGATTATGACCGGGAATATCTTTAGCCGTTAAAATTCCCAGAACCCCCGGTTCCTGGAGAGCTTCTTCCACCTGAATCCTCAGAATCCTGGCATGGGCATGTGGACTCCGCACCAGATGAATATAGTGCATATCCTCCAGATGATAGTCATCTGCATATTTGGCCGTACCTGAAACTTTCTCGGCACCAT
Organism: bacterium; assembly: GCA_030550175.1. Lineage (GTDB taxonomy): Bacteria > Moduliflexota > Moduliflexia > Moduliflexales > JAUQPW01 > JAUQPW01. The sequence goes on along the minus strand of JAUQPW010000052.1, from coordinate 25,364 downwards.
CCACCCGGATTATGGAACGGCCGACCATACGGATAGGGGAGTGGGAGAAGGTAACTTCTCCATCTTCCCTACTCTCCGGTTCTTCTACCCTGGTATCTCCATTTTTTGGATCCCGATGGAGGAGGAGCGCTGCAAACTCCACCGCTTCCAGGATCTTCACGTATCCCGTACATCGACAAAGATTCCCGGATAAAAAGGTTTTAATCTCTTGTCGGGAGGGACTGGGATTTTTATCTAACAAGGCCTTGGTTGCCATGACCATCCCGGGAATACAAATCCCACATTGAACTGCCCATTTTTCTAAAAAGGCGCGCTGGATAACGGGAAAGTCCGGGTGCCCGGCTAATCCTTCGATGGTTATTACGGTACTCCCCTGCACTTTACCTACAGGTATTAAACAGGAATTAACCAGAGTTCCGTTAACAAAAACACTGCAAGCCCCACATTCACCTTCTAAACAGCCTATTTTGGTACCTGTTAATTTTAGATCTTCCCGCAATACCTGTAGTAAAGACTTACCGGGATGCGAAGAAACACAAACAGGTTGTTCATTAAGGATAAAACGGATTTCAAACATGGATGGTTGCAGTTGTTAAGCCATAATCGGGACAGTCAGGATGAACGGGTAGCTTTTCTGATTGCATGGTTCAATACATTTTCTACAATCGCAGGGACTACTTCCCGGCGATAGGTAGCCGTGGCACGAATATCGTCGATAGGTGCGATAACCTGAACGGCGGCTAGCGCGGCTTCTTTGATAAGATCCCTGGAGATCGGACGCTCCTGCAAGATTTCCTCGCTTTGTCGGGCACGAACCGGCGTAGGAGCCACAGCTCCCAATACCAATCGGGCCCGTTCTATATGGGATTTATCCTTGCTTAACCGAACCACCGCAGCAGCACTGACCACCGAAATAGCCAAACCATGCTGACTTGAAGCACGGTTAACCAACTTATAAAACGAGCTTCCAACATAACCCTGGTAAATAGGAACTAAAAGGCGCGTAACCAGGTGATTTTCAGGCAACCCTGTTTTTTTAGGACCCTTCAGGAAGGTTTCGATATTTTGCCGGTAATATTCCTGTCCATAGACTATTTCAACTTCCCCATTAAGGGCTATCAGGGCCGTCAAAGCGTCTCCGGCCGGGGAAGCATTTACCACATTTCCCCCCAATGTTCCCACATTACGAATCTGGGTGGAACCGGTTCTTTGGGAAGCTTCTACCAGAGCTAAACCATAACGCTGTACTGGTCGACTCAACAGGACATCTCGATAGGTTACAACACTTCCGATGGCCAATTGATGATTTTCCAGCCGGATGTTTCGCATCTCCGCAACCCGGGAAATATCTAAAATCGGATTTTTCCGTGGTTCGGCCTGTGCGATCAGGTCCCTATTAAAAACCATCAAATCGGTCCCACCTGCCAGAATAATAACCCTTTCCGATGCTGCAAAGAGAAATTCAGTCGCTTCTTTAAGGGACCTAGCCAGAATATACACTTAAGATACCTCCGCCATACGAGCTGCTGGAGGAGTATTTCGACTTTTCTGGACTTTAATCTCGCCGTCGATGAGAACCATGGAGATACCGGGAAGGTCGCCTGCTTTAAGGGCCGAAAGTGCATCTTTTCCAGCCGAGCCTATGGGAGCATCGATAATTATCAGATCTGCTTCATAACCCGGTTTGATAAATCCTACCGGAAGATTATGGACACGGGCCGTATTTCCCGTTGCCATAGCAAAGATCTGTTCGGGAGCCACCTCTTCAAAGGACGAAAGAAAGCTCAGAACCCGTAAGATGCCCAACGGTATGACGCCTGTTCCGGAAGGGGCATCGTTTCCGATAATGATACGGTGCAAATTTCCCGTCTCTCGAGCGGTAGTTAAAGTATGCAAAGCGGCTTTGATATTACCACAATGGACAATCTCCAGAGCCATGTCGGTTTGAGTCACCAACTTTTCAATATCTTTTAAAAGCATCGAAGTATGGCCTCCGTTAATGTGTCCCACGATATGGGGGCTCGCTTCCATAACGGTATCTGCGTTGATCGCATTACTTCCTGCAATGGACGGGCCGCCGGTATGGATCGTAACGGTCATACCGTATTTCTTGGCCCACCGTACCATCGGTGCAGCATCTTTCCCTTCTTTAACACTCCCTAGCCCGATTTCACCGATAAGCTTCACCCCGGCCTGGGCCATTTCGGCAAAGTCTTCTTCAACCATCCCCAGTTCCAGAATGGGAGCCCCTGCATGAACTTTGACCCCGCTCGGTCTCAGGTTTTTAAAAGAACGGACGGCTACTATGGCCAGTGCCTTCACACCTACAATATCCTTGGGCCGACCTGGTAAATGAACTTCTCCGGCGGAAATCATGGTCGTTACCCCACCGTGGAGCTCACTATCGATAAAATCGACCGTTCTCTGCCTGGGTGTAAAATCTCCAAAAACTGGATGGACGTGGGAATCTATTAAACCTGGGGCTACCGTACTTCCTTTGGCATCAATGACTTTCTGGGCACCTTCCGTCTGACAATCTTTCCAATATCCGGTTTGGAGAATTCGACCGTTCTCGATCACCAGGGTATCCCCCTCCAAAAGAGGATTAGAAAAATCTCCCGAGATCAATGTTCCAATGTTTTTTATCACCGTCTTAGCCATAACTCTTAAACCTTATATTTTAGGTGGTGAAGCGTTTTACATTTTTTATTTCTCTGTAGGAAGAATCTAACCCCTTTTATCGATAAACGGTTCTCTTGTCAATATAAAAATCAGCAGGAATCCCCGTTTTTGATGACTCCTATCGGGACGGGTATTCGGGTTTTGTATTTAGAATGGGAAGGAGTTTGACTGAGGCAGGTTTTTCGCTATAGCTGGTTTCCAGGATTAAACGGGTTTTATTTTCCCACCGATATGCCGGCCGTATAGCCACTTGCCCAGGCCCATTGAAAATTGAAACCCCCAATACGACCGTCTACATCGCAAATTTCCCCACAGAGATACAACCCCGGACAAACTCTCGATTCCATGGTGTTGAGATGCAGTTCGTCGAGGGGTACCCCACCGGCTGTAACTTCGGCGAAGTTGTATCCCCGATGACCGGTAATGGGCAACGGTAATCGGGTAACCGTATGAACTAGGGCCTTCCGTTGGGTTCGGGTCAGTTGATAGCCCGGGGTGCCCGGATCGACACCGGCTTGTTCGCAGAGAGTACGTGCTAACCGCTGGGGTAAATAGGTATGAAGATACCTTTGCAGAGTGGCCGATCTTAAAGCTTGCAGCTCCTGATCCATCTGTTCCGGGGTCTTTCCAGGTAACCAGTTGATGGTCAGTGCGGTCTCAGGATCCTCATGCTTTGCCGCTATATAGTATCGACTTATATCCAGGACGGAGGGTCCGGAAAGTCCAAAATGGGTGCAAAGCGTGGAGTCGGTAAATGAAATTAACTTTTTACCACTTCCTGACCACAAATCCAGGGTGGCCGGTACGGTGATTCCGCTCAGAGTGCAGATAAAATGATCCTTTGGTAAGGTCAACGGCGCGAGAGCCGGAAAAATATGGGGTGTGATTCGATGACCCAGAGATTTAGCAATCTCATAACCATGTCCATCAGAACCCGATCGGGGAAGGCTTTTTCCTCCGGTAGCTAAGACTACATAGCGTGCATCGATCTGACCCCACACCCCTCGGATGCAAAAACCTTTCTCCGTCTTCTCAACCGTATCTACCCGATAAGGATGCTGGATCTGTACGTTAGCTTTCTCTACCGCAACGAGTAAAGCCTGGAGAACGGTTTTTGCACTATCGGTAACAGGAAAGAGTTTCCCGGTTTCTTCTCGTTTGAGATCAACACCCAGCTCTCGGAAGAATTCAACGGTTTGAGGGACATCAAATCGACGAAGAACCTTCTTAATGGCATTGCGGGAGGAACCGGCATAGGCATATTCGTCGACCCGATCATGGGTTACGTTGCACCGTCCTCCCCCGGATACAAGAATTTTTGCCCCGAGTTTACGGGCTCCATCCAGTATGATAATAGAGCGGTTTGGATCCGTCCGACCGGCCCAAATACCGGCCATAAGCCCCGCTGCCCCTGCTCCGATAATGACAACATCTGCCTTTTTATACATAGGGATTGGTAACCTCGACACGGTTTTTATATTTTCTGAGTTTTCTCGGTAATCTTTGTGGATTATATTTTTTTAGATGAAGGATCTAAATATTATTCTCGCATCTGCCTCCCCAAGGCGTCAAGAGCTCCTCCGGCAAATCGGGGTGAAGTTTGAGGTTATTCCGAGTTATATATCCGAGGACTTTGAAATAACCTCACCACCCGGAGAAGTCGTCAGAATGCTTGCTGAACGAAAAGCTACGGCGGTGGCACAAATTCGGCCCGAGTCTCTCATCATTGCAGCAGATACGGTTGTTTATTTAGACGGGAATATCTTAGGTAAACCCGACTCCCCTGAAAAAGCTGCCGAAATGTTACGACAATTAAGTGGGCGTACCCATCAGGTTATTACAGGTGTTGCCTTCCGTTGTGTAGAGCGAGGAATTCGGGAATCTTTAGAGGTCACAAGCGATGTAACCTTTGGAGTGCTTCCGGAAGATCTGATTACCCGGTACGTTGAAATGGGAGAGCCCTTAGATAAGGCCGGAGCCTACGGCATTCAAGGAATGGGTGCCGTTTTGGTGGAGTCTATCAAGGGTTCTTATTCCAATATCGTCGGACTTCCTTTATTTGAGGTTGCCAGGGTTTTGAGGCGTTATACGGGTAGCTGGGATTATTTAAACACTCTAAGATAAACGGCGAATGGCAAGTGGTTTGGAACACCATTTAGACCCCTTCTAAAAGTTCTTTTTTAAGGTAAGCCGTTTAGTCCCTTAAAGGAAAGGAGAGAATTTATCATGAACCTCAGTCAAGAAGTCAGGGTAGGTCCGGTAAAAATAGGTGGTCGGAATCCTCTGGTTCTTATAGCCGGTCCATGTGTGATAGAAAGTCCCGAGCATACTTTACGCGTAGCCGAGAAGCTCAAGGAGATTACGTCCGATTTGAGGATTCCTTTGATTTTTAAAGCCTCTTATGATAAAGCCAATCGAACCTCGATCCATTCCTTTAGAGGTCCTGGATTGATTAAAGGGCTTGAAGTTCTTCAGGCTGTCAAAGATAAGTTTAAGGTACCGGTCCTATCTGATGTCCATGAAACGAATCAGGTAGAGCTAGCGAAAGAGGTTTTGGATGTTATTCAAATTCCTGCTTTTTTATGTCGGCAGACGGATCTGGTTTTGGCAGCGGCCGAAAGTGGGCGGGTTATAAATGTAAAAAAGGGTCAGTTTTTAGCTCCCTGGGATATGGAGCATGTGGTCAAAAAAATAGAATTTGCAGGGAATCGAAAAATTTTATTGACGGAGCGGGGGACTTCCTTCGGTTACAACAATCTGGTGGTAGATATGAGAGCTATTCCTATCCTGCAGAAGTTCGGCTATCCGGTTATTTTCGATGCCACCCATAGTGTTCAGCTTCCGGGTGGAGCCGGATCCAGTTCTGGAGGACAGCGTGAATTTATTCCCCACCTTGCCCGAGCTGCGACGGCTATTGGATGTGAAGCCCTTTTTATGGAAGTTCATCCAGAACCCAATGAGGCTTTATCCGATGCGGCTACGGCCTTCAAACTGGCGGAACTTCCAGGACTCTTGCGACAAGTGATAGAAATCCACGCCCTGGTTCGGAGTTTCCCATCTGGGTAGGTCCAAAGGGTATTGGAGAGTTTAAATGGGAGGGATAAGTGGTTATGGGCCGTGAAGGATTCGAACCTTCGACCTACGGATTATGAGTCCGCTGCTCTACCAGGCTGAGCTAACGGCCCTTTTAAATATAAAAATATACTTATTTTAGGCGTTGTGCCAGGTAATGTGTGCTAAGTTCTATCCAGAAATGCTCTTAACTTTCGACTTCGGGTAGGATGGCGAAGTTTTCGGAGTGCTTTTGCTTCAATTTGGCGGATACGTTCTCGGGTTACATTGAAATCCTGGCCTACTTCTTCTAAGGTATGTTCTCCACTTTCTCCGATTCCAAATCTCATACGCAGCACTTTCTCCTCACGGTAAGTTAAGGTACTTAATACCTGGCGAGTTTGCTCTTTGAGGTCCATACTTATGACTGCATCCGATGGAGCTATCACGCCTTTATCCTCGATGAGATCTCCCAGGTGACTGTCCTCTTCCTTACCGATGGGAGTTTCCAAAGAGATAGGTTCCTGAGCTATTTTCATAACCTTACGAACTTTCTCCACAGGAAGCCCGACCTTTTCGGCGATCTCTGCAGAAGTCGGTTTTCGTCCAAGTTCTTGAACTAGATATCGGGAAGTTTTAATGAGCTTATTGATGGTTTCGATCATATGAACCGGAATTCGGATTGTTCTGGCCTGATCAGCAATAGATCGCGTAATAGCCTGACGAATCCACCAGGTTGCATAGGTACTAAACTTGTAACCCCGGCGGTATTCGAACTTATCTACGGCTTTCATCAAGCCGATATTCCCCTCCTGGATAAGATCCAGAAATTGTAATCCACGGTTTGTATATTTCTTAGCAATACTGACGACCAAACGTAAATTAGCTTTAATAAGCTCACTTTTAGCACTTTCGGCTTTAAATTCTCCGGTTCTAATTTTTTGGAGTGCACGTTTCAGCTTAGCTGCCGACATACAGGCTTCCAATTCAGCTCGTCGAATCTTTCTTCTTCCATTACGGATCACCCGTTCAAGCTCTTCAACCATTTCCAGAGAGAGACTCGTCTGTTTTTCCAATTCTTTTCGTTCGGCTTCATTACCCTTTCTTAGCTTGCGGGCGTATTTCTTTAATTCACTTACGCTCATCTTAGCCTGTTCTTCACAGGCCTTGATTTCGCTTTCTCCTTTTTCAATACGATCCACGAGTACTTCTATTTTCTTAATGATTCGCTGAATTTGCATCGGATGCAGATTCATCTGCTGCATCACTTCGGCAGCTTTAGCCAGCTGTTCCTTTTTAGCCATTTCCAGCTCTTTCTTTTTAGCCGGATCCAGATCGCCGGCCATCAATAAGCCTTCGAGCCGGGTCATTTCTTTCTCATGTTTTTTCAACTGATTAGCCAATTCCACGAAATTTTCTGCCAGTTGTTCAATCCGATTCTCCTGCAGGTCATCTCCCTCGCTAACCTGAATAATTTCCCGGATTTTAATTCGATTGGCCATGTAACGCTTCGCTAAAGCTAAAATCTCCCTAACCGCTATCCGGGTCTCGGTAACCACTTTAAGAACTTCCTTTCGACCGCTCTCAATTCTTTTGGCAATCTCAACCTCACCTTCTCGAGTGAGTAAAGGAACCGCTCCCATTTCTCTGAGATACATGCGCACCGGATCATCGGTTTTACCTACATTCTCCGAAGTTATAATTTTGCCAACCACCCGGGTCTTCTTACCCATACCGTTGGATTTTGGTTCTCGAGGGTGTCGATCATCTACCACATCGATGTCGAACTTCTCTAAAAGGATCAGAATATCATCTATTTGTTCAGATGATACGATTTCGGCGGGAAGAATATCATTAATTTCTTCGAAGGTTAAAAACCCTTTTTCCTTGCCAAGATTTATCAACTGTCGCTTTATCTCGTCAAGGGGTATATCTTTAGTCATAGCACGTTTTCCTCCTGTTTATGAGGGATTACGCTTACCGGGGGGAATAATTATACCGTAATATAAGCTCTAAATCTTTAATTTGCAAGAGGTAGTCTCACTCTTTTGAAAATATTTCCTTGGATTTCATAACAATCTCACGTTTCTTTTCCAGTAATGAAATGGTTTCTTCGATAGCCTTTTTCTGATAAGTATCTAACATTTGTCGGGTTAAAGTCGGCCAGCTACTTCGAAGCTGAAACTCTTTCAAACGTTTAAGACAATCGGAAACGATGATCTGGACGTTTTCCTCTGTAAAAGACCGATTTAACTTCACGAAAAGACTGGAAAGATAATTTCGGTCCTCTTCTCGATCCAGAAGATCCAGGGCCTTAGATTGAAGAGATGAAGGGTAATCCTCTAAGGCAAGGACCTCTGAAATTACTTTCTTTAAAACAGGATCTGTAAAATAAGCAGGATCTAACTGATCTTTAAAAGTAACGATGAGATCCGGTTTCCAAAGAAGTGCAACCACCAAATATTCCTCCCGGGAAGGGGCTTTTCGTTTTTTAGAGGTAATTTTAGGAGTTTCCGGGCGGGAAAAGGAAATTTTTTTCAGCTCCTCCAATAAGGCTTGATCTGAGATCTGGATCTTACTGGCGGCCAATTTAAGATATTCGGTCCGCTCCACCTCATGGGAAATTTTACTCAAAATAGGAAGAATTTCATTCACACAGGCAATTTGATTATCCAAAATCGTTATATCCCACCGGACCACGATTTGATCGATCACAAAATCCACCAAAGGTTTAGCACCTTTCAGGCAATCCCTAAAACCCTCTACACCCAGTTCCCGGACGGCTACATCGGGATCACGGCCACCTGGAAGGGAAACGACGGAGGCTCGAATATCCGAACTCAAAAATAAATCTAAGGTTCTCTGAACCGCTTTAACCCCGGCCACGTCAGGATCAAACACCAGATATACCTTCTGGGTATAAGGACGTAGCAGCCTCAAATGCTCGGCAGTTAGAGAAGTTCCCAGGGTAGCCACCAGATTTTTGATACCTCGACTAAAGGGAGTTATGAAATCGAAGTACCCTTCTACCAGGATAGCATAACCTTCGCGTCGTATCTCTTCTTTGGAAAGATGTAATCCAAATAAGGTATTGCGTTTGCTAAAGAGGAGGGTTTCCGGAGAATTTAAATACTTAGGTTCTTCCTCTCCAAGGGCACGCCCCCCAAAGGCAATCACACGACCTTTATCATCACAGATAGGTATCATCAAACGATGGCGAAACCGATCATAATAACCTCCCCCTTTCTCTCGCTGAATGACCAAGCCGGCAGCCAGGAGAACTTCATCAGAATATTCGGAGAATTTCCGGCGTAACCGATCCCATCCCGGAGGTGCATAGCCCAGGAGAAAACCTTTTATAACGTTCTCGTCCAATCCTCGTTTCTTTAAATACTCCCGGGCGACCTGCCCTTCCTGAGAACCCATCAGATAATGATGAAAGTGATAAGCAGTTTCTTTATGAAGGGTATAAAGTTTTTCCTGGAACTCCAGAGCCTTTGTATCGGTCGTCTTTCCACCTCTAGGAGGTAAGCGTACGCCGGTTTTTTTAGCCAGTAATTCCACGGCTTCAGGAAAAGTATACTGCTTATGTTTCATGAGAAAGGAGAAAACATTACCCCCAACGCCACAGCCAAAGCAGTGAAAAATCCCTTTTTGTGGATTAACCGTAAAAGATGGGGTTTTCTCAGGATGGAAAGGACAGAGTCCTTTATAATTCCCCCCCACCTTCTTAAGGGGTACATACTCCGAAAGGACTTCTACAATAGAAGCTCGCTGACGGATTTCTTCGATAAGATTTTCGGGAATATAAGATTTACTCTCCATCTAAAAGGTTAATGAAATTTCTCCGGAATCGTTGATCATCTTTTGGATCTCGTTTCCTGGGTCCTTTTATTTTAAAACCGGCTCGTCTGGCAGTGGCCCGTAGATGCCTTTTCTCCAACAAAGAATCCATGGTCATCTCGGTAAAAATATATCCGGCTGGAGAAATAGCCCTTCCTTTTTTACCCAGAACCAAAGCCGCAAGGCCGTAATCTTGCGTCACAACGATATCCATGGGTTCAACCCGATTAATAAGGGCTATATCTACCGCTTGGGGAAGTGCATCGACCACCACAACCTGAACAGGATCCTCTCTTTGGGAATAGTGGTTGAGGGAAACCACCCAGATAACTTTCAGATTTCGCTGCCTGACCAGATCCAGGATAATATCTTTAACCGGACAGGCATCGGCATCAACCAGGATTTTCATTTCTTTAGAAATCAGGAACCAGAAGTCAGAAAGAACTAACTGGTGGATAACGTTCGCATTCTCTTCTGAATTTTGGCTTCTGGGACTCCTTGAAATTACTTCAACTTAACCAGGGTTATCCCTCCATAATGTTCGGCGGTATTATAGGCAGCTACATGGGGATGGGTGGATAGCATTTTTTCAACGGCCGCTTTTAGCTTACCGGTCCCAATACCATGGATGACGGAGACACTGGACAAGCCGGCTAAAACGGCCTCATCTAAGAACTTATCCAGTTCTTCTAAAGCAGTAACTACCGGCTTTCCGGCTAACGTGATTTCTCCCCGGACTACTTCGTCTTTAACAGGCTCTATCCCCAGGGTAGGTTGTACCTCCTCTACCGGGGAGGAGATCGGTTTGCTCAGGGGAACCAATTGGGAAGTAGAAACCTGTAATTTAACCGAGCCCACCTGAACTTCTGCAGTCTTCTTATCTTTATTTAACCCGAGAATTGTACCCTTCTGATTTAAGGAAGGAATTTGAACGAACTGACCGATATGAAACTCCCCGGATTGGGAAATATTTTGCAGAATTTTCGAGGACTGCTGAATGCGATTTCTTAGTTTTTGGGAATCCTGCTTCAAGGCTTCCAGAAGTTTAACCGCTTGCGGTTCTTCTACAGTTTGCATTTGAGTGAGAATATATTTTGCTTTCCTACGGGCTGCGTCAACGATTTCTTTGGCTTCCGCGGTGGCTCGATTTAAAATATTCTGACGTTCTTGTTCAAGGGTTTGGACAGTTGCGAGCCATTTCTCCTGGGCTTGTTTTGCCAGAGCGTAGCTTTGCTCCGCCTCTTCCCGGGCTTTTTCAATAAACTCACTATCCGTCGTAAGTTTCTGGATCAACTTTTCGAGTCGAATAAATTCAGAACCCATCAAGCTCCGGGCTCTTTGAACGATATTCTCCGGTAAACCCAATCGAGAAGCAATGATAAAAGCATTACTTTTTCCAGGTAACCCAAACAACAAGCGATAGGTAGGGGATAGGGTGTTGATATCGAATTCGACACTGGCATTTAAAGCTCGCGGATGGGTATAAGCAAAGGTTTTCAAGGAATCGTGATGGGAGGTTACCACCACTTTAGCTCCGATTTGGTCCAGATATTCCAGAATAGCGATTCCTAAGGCAGCCCCTTCTGCCGGGTCAGTTCCCGCACCTAATTCATCCAGCAAAACCAGAGTTCGCGCATTGGCATGACTTAGAATATGCGCTATTCGACCGATATGGGAAGAAAACGTACTCAGATTTTGCTCTATACTCTGCAGATCCCCGATATCCGCAAATACTTTATTAAATAAAGGAAGTTCACTGTGGATATCCGCCGGAATATGAAGGCCTGCCTGCGTCATCAGAATAAGAAGTCCAATCGTTTTGAGGGATACCGTCTTACCTCCGGTGTTAGGACCCGTAATTAAGAGCATGTTAATCTCGTTTTCTATTCGAACATCGATGGGAACAACCCTATGCTCTTCCCCCTCATGTTGAATCAACAATAATGGATGTCTGGCCTGGATCAGACTGATACATTTATCTTCGCAGATTCTGGGTTGATTCCCTTTCCATTTCTCACTTAATTGTGCTTTTGCCTGGATAAAGTCAATCTCTCCCAGGATATCGGTCGTTATTTGAACGGCATCCAGATGCTCTCGAACTTTGGCGGAGAGGTCTAAGAGAATTTTGTGAATTTCTTCCCGTTCCTCGGCATCCAGAGTGATGAGCCGATTATTCAGCTCTACGACCTCTATAGGTTCCAGAAAAACGGTAGCTCCACTTATGGATTGATCCTGAATGATGCCCCGAAGTTTACTTTGAAACCCGGTCTTAACCGGAATCACATACCGGTTATTTCGGATGGTTATGATGGGTTCCTGGATGATTTTTTGCAAATCGCTCCGTTTAAAAAGATCTTTGAGGGAATTCTGAATCCGATCCCGGGTCAATCTTAGATCTTGACGGATCTTTTTGAGTTTTAAGTTGGCACCATCTAATATTTCGCCCTGATCGTTAATGGCTCTTCGAATAACCTGTTCAAGACTTTCCAGAACATGAATCTGTTCTACTTTTTTAAGGATATGAGGATAAGGAGTAGTTAATCTTGTAACAAACCTCTTGGTCCGCCTTCCAACCTCCAGGACTCGACCAATTCCCAGGAGTTCTAAAGGAGTCAGCAAGGACCCTTCTACCTTGACCTTATACAAGGATTCTCGTATATCTTCCAGCCCTTCCAAGGGAAGGGGGCCGTGTAGGGATCGAATTTCCTTAACCTCGCTGGTTTCGGTAAGCCAGGTTTCTATGACTCCTTTATCCGAGGAAGGTTCCAGGGCTTGTATCCGGGATCTTCCCAGCTCTGAAGTTACAAAATTTTCGAGGTAGGCTTTAACCTTATCGAATTCGAGGGCTCGAAGGGTTGGAGCGTCTGATAAAAAACTTTGAATCATGATCTAAAACTTTTAAACTTGCAAATCCTAACAACAAAAGGTCTTTCAACTTATTTAATATAACCTCAAAATTCTTATTTTTCGACAGAAAATATTTACAAAGTTGCCTATCTATAGGTAAATAAGTTATACAACGAATTTTTTTGATCGTAGAGATAGTTTCGGTTTTTAATACTTAGAAGGTAGAAAAATTTACGAAGGATATTACAAGCAAATTCGTAGTTCTTGTTTTGTGCAGGACTACTTGAATGGGGGTTAATGAACTTCTGGGGATTTGTAAGGCTTAGTACAAGGTTATAGTAAAACATAGAAGTAATTGACCTAATTCTGAACGCCACTGCGGATGCCCGCTCAAGAACCTTCTAAATCTGAGTGCTCCTGAATAGTAAAATCCATTAAAGTTTCCTTCTCGTTCTGTCCTCAGGGAGTTATCCAGGTCTGTAGGGCTTCCTCCCAGAAGGAAATCTTTCCATCCTGCAGCACGGCTATCTTATGAAGGCGGGCTTCGTCTTCTGCTTCAGGAGTAATCTGTTCTCCAGCCACCACAGGAATCACTCGATAGCCAGTTCGACGGAGCAAAGCAGCTCGCCGCTGAGCGCGATCCAAATCTTTTTGATCCACAACGGTAGAGATTTCTACAGCCAATAATACCTCGGATATATGGGGATAAGAGCGAGGTTTACCCTTGACCAATAGGTCGAGTTGCAACAGGTCCTTAAACTCTTCGGACGATAGTAGGGCTTCCAGTGTTTCTTCCAAAGTGTGGAACGCAATTACTCTAGGTTTTCGTAGAAAAGGACCAAAATAAGCCATAGCCTTTTCACGATAGGTCGCTTCCAAGGAACGACCTGCGATACTACCAACTCTGTCAGCCAAAGTTTTAGTAGTAAACTCCAGCTTCTCTAATCTCCTTTCTGCTTGACGCTGTACCTCGATCAGCTCTCCGAGCCGCTCCTCGGTCTGTTGTTGAGCCTCGGCTAAGGCTTCCAATCGCTCCTCGGTCCGTCGCTGGGCCTCGGCTAACTCGGCTACAGTGGCCTCCAGTCGCTCCAATCGCCCCTCAGCTCGCCGTTGCGCCTCGGCTAACTCGGCTACAGTAGCCTCCAGTCGCTCCAATCGCCCCTCAGCTCGCCGTTGCGCCTCGGCTAACTCGGCTACAGTAGCCTCCAGTCGCTCCAATCGCCCCTCAGCTCGCCGTTGCGCCTCAGCCAGTTCTCGTACAATCTGCGGTAGCTCCAGTAGCTCTTCAGACAAAAGCAAACGCCGTAACTCCGAACGCCATTCTGGATGCTCGGCTAGAAGCCGTACCAAATCTAAATACTCTTGAACTGTGAATGCCATTTGCCCATTTTCCCCTTTAGAATCAAATTAAACCGATTGTAAAGTACTCTTTCAATCTATTACAGTACTACCCTAGAATCATTCTGTCAACCCGATTAATTTTGTCAAAACAGACCAGCCCAGACTACAGGTAATAGTTGGTGATGTTGGAAATGATCCTGGCCGGGAAACCTGATTGGGTTTATCTCGATGCCGTGATATCTGAAATGAAGGGATAGAGCGTGTGCAATAAGCTAAGGAATGAGTTGGGATTTAAAGAGGTTTATAGGGTGATTCTGGAGGCGAAGGGCCATTTCACCCTGTTATCCGTTCAGCTTAGCTTTCTCCTCACAATCTCATTCACCATCCTCCCATCCGCTCGACCGGCTACTTGAGGCATCACATGTTTCATGACTTTGCCCAGATCCTTTAAGGAAGAAGTACCCAGCTCAGCAAGGGCTTTATCGACGATAGCTTCTACTTCTGCCTCAGTTAGTTGTTGGGGAAGAAACTCTAAAAGTACCTTCAGTTCATCGGTTTCTTGCGCAACCAAATCCCCACGACCTCCTTTGGAAAATTGCTCGATGGAATCTTTCCGTTGTTTAACTAATGTGGCAACGACGTCTTGGATCTCCGCATCGGATAATTCTTTGTGAAGGTCGATTTCCTTGTTTCTAACAGCCGACTTAATAGATCGAAGCGCCGAAAGTCTCGTCTTATTTTGAGCTTTCATGGCAGCTTTTATTTCTTCATCTAACCGTTTTCTAAGAGAATTCTCTTCAGTCATTGTAGGGTTGTCCTTCTATCTAAAGACTTGTAGGGCGAAGCAACGCTTCGCCCCACCTAACCTTCCCATCAAGCAATGATGTTAAGTTAAGGCCCCCTTCCCAGACCCTTCCCCTGCTACTGCAGGGAAAGGAACATTGCAGTCAAAGTCCCCTCCACCACGAAGCGGGGAAGGGAGAGGGTGGGAGCACCTTCTTCCATTTTTAACTTAATGACATTACCTCACCGGGAGTGGACACTCTAAGATAGAGCACTAAGCTATGGTAATATCCTTATTTAAATAAACATCCTGAATAGCATTGAGGAGCTTGATCCCCTCTTCCATAGGCTTCTGGAAAGCTTTTCGTCCAGAAATGAGCCCCATTCCACCGGCTCTCTTGTTGATAATCGCAGTTCTTACCGCCTGAGCCAGATCGTTTTTACCCGATTCACCGCCGGAGTTGATCAATCCTGCTCTACCCATATAGCAATTGGCCACCTGATACCGTGTTAAATCGATGGGATGATTGGTGGTGAGCTCGGTATAGACCTTTTCATGGGTTTTTCCAAAGTTAAGGGCTTTAAATCCTCCATTATTTTCGGCCTGCTTTTGTTTTACAATATCTGCCTCCAGGGTAACCGACAGATGATTGGCCTGGCCGGTTAAATCTGCTGAAACATGATAATCGGCTTCTTTGGTTTTAAAAGCACTATTTCTCAAATAAGCCCATAATACTGTAAACATACCCAGACTATGGGCATATTCAAAAGCTTCCCTAACTTCCTGAAGTTGTCGGCTCGATTCTTCAGAACCGAAATAAATCGTGGCCCCAACCGCTACGGCTCCCATATCGAAGGCTTGCTCTACACTGGCAAAAAGAATCTGATCGTATTTATTGGGATAGGTCAACAATTCATTGTGATTTATCTTAAGGATAAAAGGAATTTTATGGGCGTATTTCCTGGCCACTGCTCCCATTACCCCCAGGGTAGAGGCTACAGCGTTACATCCTCCTTCGATAGCCAACTTCATAATATTTTCGGGATCAAAATAAATAGGATTCGGGGCAAAGGCACTTCCGCCCGAGTGTTCAATCCCCTGATCAACGGGAAGAATGGAAAGATAGCCTGTATGGGCGAGCCTTCCATGATCAAACACAGTTTGAAGATTTCTCAGAACGGGCGTAGGCCTATCGCTGAGAGCTACAATCCTATCTACAAAATCGGGTCCTGGAATATGAAGGAGCTCTTTAGGGATACCCTTACATTTATGCTCTAAAAGGTCCTTGGCCTCTGTTCCTAATAATTCTTGTAGATCTATCATTTTTCTCCTCCTGTCTATGTTGGCAATATTAAATTACGATTAAATTACAGGGAGAAGTATAACCCTCTTGATAAGAGTAATTTTAATCGTAATCTAAAATTGTCAAGTCATTTGTAGAAGTCTAAAGGTTAAGAAAATGCCGGGTTTTGACTTCTACAGGTGATATTCCTTTAACTTATACATCAACGCCCGGTGACTAATCTCCAGAAGTTCCGCAGCGCGGGTACGGTTATTACCTGTCTTGATCAATGCCCGGGCAATGAGCTCCTTTTCAGCCATCTCCACAAGCTCTTTAACCGTTGTCTTGATCGAGATCCGAGATTCCGGAATTTTTAGAATGATATCCGATGCGCTTTTAACCAATCCCTCCGGAAGATACTCTGTGGTAATAATCTGTCCTTCAGACATCACAACAGCCCGCTCGATAACATTCTCTAGCTCTCTAACATTACCCTTCCATTCATAGGCTACCAGAGCATTCATAGCATCTGGGGTTATCTCTTTGATCTCTTTGCCGGTTTCTGCACTATATTTCCTGAGGAAATGCCAGACCAGTAAAGGTATATCCTCTCGGCGCTCCCGTAATGGGGGAAGATAAAATGGGACTACGTTAAGCCGATAGTACAAATCTTCACGAAAATTGCCCTTCTGTACCTCTTCTAATAAATCTTTCGCTGTAGCCGCAATAACCCGTACATCGACCTGAAACGTTCTTGTATCGCCCACCCGGCGAATTTCTCCTTCCTGCAAGACTCGTAAAAGCTTGACCTGTAAATTGAGGGGAAGATCTCCAATTTCGTCTAAAAAAATGGTTCCTTTATCCGCTTCTGCGAAAAGGCCTTTCTTAGCTGCTACAGCTCCCGTAAAGGCACCCTTTACATGACCGAAGAGTTCACTTTCCAATAACTCTCCAGGAATAGCTCCACAATTTACTGCGATAAAAGGAAGATCTCGCCTGGGACCACTATAATGGATGGCCTTAGCAACCAGTTCTTTTCCGGTTCCACTCTCGCCGGTAATTAAAACAGTACTTTTATACTCCGCGATCTTTTCTATTTTCCGGAAGATTTCCTGCATCTTGGTACTTTTTCCGATAATATTGTCAAAACTATATTTTTTCTCAACCTCGCGGCGAAGCAAAAGATTTTCCTTTCGAAGTCGTTCCCGCTCCTCGGCTTTTTTTAAAGTTAAAAGGATTTCATCCTGTTTAAAAGGCTTAGAGACATAGTCGTAAGCTCCCAGCTTCATAGCCTCAATGGCAGTATCTAAGTTCCCAAAGGCAGACATCACAATGACGGTAAGATCGGGGCGAATCTCCTGAATGGCTTTTAAAAGTTCGAGCCCGCTCATCTCAGGCATTCGCACATCGCTGATGACACAATCAAAAACACTCTCTGTTAACTTGGCCAGCGCGGTGATGCCGTCTGGAGCTAATTCCACTTCATAACCTGCCTCCTCAAGAGCCATCTTTAGCATATACCGAATACTCTCTTCGTCATCAACAACAAGTATTTTCTGATACTGCATATGGCTTAGCCTCCTTTCTTCCATACGACCGGAAGAAATACTGTAAAACAGTATCTTTACCTTCCTCACCTGGAACCTCTATAGTTCCATCCAGGGAAATTATGATCTTACGACTAAGGGTTAATCTAAGCATACTTTTAAAAAATGGATTGAAAACTTTAGTTTAAGCTCTTCTCAGGAATTCCACATCCAGTATCAGAAACCTACGGCTACCGCCTGGGTATCTTCCTCTTTTCTGTTTAAAAACCTCAACCCTCTTCCCCCTAGGAATACAAAGTCATCTTCTTCATTTAAAAAAAATGATTGCAAATAGAATAAACGCTGTTACACTTAAATATTATTAAATATTAGCACTAGACCAAAGTAATATAAGATGACCTATTTGTTTCCTGAGTCGCCGGTATGAATTTTGTATTACTTTGTAAAGTATTACAATATGAAAATGTTATATAATTAATTCGCCGGAAATTGTCAATTACATTTATATATATTTAGAACGAGGCAATAAAGCCCTCTTCCTATTGAGGAGAACTTAGCTATGACAATTAATTGCCCGAATTGCCATGCTTCGCAGGTTATAAAAGAAAGTGAAGATAATCAGAAAAAGACAATCCGATGTAGCCAGTGTGGGACTTTATTTAAACCAGACCAGGAAACCAAAAATCATTTTGAACTGGATATGGATTTAGACGCGCTTCTTATACCTCCGGAGAATTCTCCATCCGAATCCGTAGAAAAAATAAAATCTAAGGATTATCAAGAACCTAAAACTGAAAACATACCTTCTCTAGACCCACTAAATTTTGAACTAACTCAACCTCAAGAAACCCTTGTAGATCTTAATTTGGGATCGTTAACTCTAGAAGAGAACAAATCTTCCCCATCAAAAGATGAGGGAATATCTACTACCCAACCCCTAGAAGGGCCCGATAAAGATGTACCTCTAACTCCTAAAACCGTGAAAATGACTACCGAGACTTATAGGGATCGTCCTGAGGATGAGATCACCCGAATTTCTTTCGGAGAAGAGTTCAACCTCCGCAAGACTTCCCTGGAACCTGTGGCCAAAGAGCCACCCCTCATGGAGGATACGCCAGATATAGGAACAGCAGAAGGACAGCCCTTGACCTCGTGTTGTGTCCAAAGTCTTACTTTAGGAAGGGATACCTGCTATATTTGCGGTCGAAAGCTGGATCCCCAGGATAAAGAGGTTGAGAAAGAATTGAAAAAAATTCAGGCTCAACAACTACGAGATAAAACTAAAATCGCACCATGGGCGGCGACCCCTTCAAAAGAACCGGATAAAACTCTCATCAAGGAGCCGGATAAAACTCTCATTAAGGAACCGAGTAAAACGATTATAAACCCCTCAGTATTCGGTTCAACCACAGATTTCTCTGATTTAGAAAAAGCTTTGGATGCCCTGGCCGAAAAAGGCCCCGGCTCCGATTTACAAAAGAAATTAGTAAAACGAAAAAATATCCTGGTTCAAGCTTTGATGGTCCTGGTCGGACTTTTGGGTTTAGGAATACTGGCTAAAGTTATTTTGCCGTCTAGCCATGAAAAACTTTTGAAACAGTATTCTCAGCTTATCGCCAAAGAGGAATCCGATCCGGAAGAAATCGTCCATCTGGGTTTAGTAGCTGCCAAATATGAGGATCACGAAATTCTTAATTTGATATCTACCACACCAAACTTTCCAAAAATAGGGGAAGGAAAGCTGTTACAAATAGATAATCCCTACGATCAGCAAAATCTGGGAAGTCTTATCCAGAGAAGGGCAGAACTCCAACAAACCATCCGATCGATGGAAGAACAACTCAACTTAAAAACCACACAGATTAAACAGTATGAATCCAATAAAGTTCCCTCAAAGATCCTTAAAGATTCTTTAGAAAAAGCAAGGGCAGACCTCCGGGAGCTACTTCTTGAATTGGAGAGTAAGAAGAAAGAAAGCCTGGCAAAGGTCGTGGCCTTCCAGGAGAAAGGGAAGGCTTTACGCGAAGATTTGGCGAAAGCTATCCAGATCCAAAGGGAAAATATAGATCGAACCGATTCTCTGGGTAAATCTCTTTATATGACCAATGTTCAAAAAGAGAAAAAATTGCTAAATCAAATCTCCAAGAACGAGGACGACCTTAAAGCGGCACAGGTTGAACAGCAGAAATACATCAATAATCTGGAAAATCAATATACTCCTCAGATAGAGGAACTCAGGAAAAAAATAGCCGAAATAGAAAAACAATATGAATTGGCTACGGATCTTGAGGATCCAACCCGTTCTCCAGTAGAACGATTAAAAGCTGAAATTTCTCAGTTGAATGCCGATTTAACTTTCATGAAGAAACAACTTGAAGACGTGGAAAAAATTTTTAAAGATATCCCTCTCTATTTTAAAAACTCGGAGCATCTCCAGAATTTATCTACAGATCCAAAGTGCCTGTTTTCTTCTGTAA
This sequence comes from bacterium, assembly GCA_030550175.1. Taxonomy (GTDB): domain Bacteria; phylum Moduliflexota; class Moduliflexia; order Moduliflexales; family JAUQPW01; genus JAUQPW01. Next base: position 5,510 of record JAUQPW010000052.1, on the reverse strand, counting down.
AAAGAAATGCCCTTGTTGAACTTCAAGAAAAGAACAATCCAAATAAAAAAAGAACCTGGATTCTTAAAAAATATGAAGCTCAATGTCAGGATAAGCTTTTTAAAAGTCCCTGGCTGATCAGCGAGCTTAAATAATGAGAAAACGATTGGGACAACACTTTTTGGTCAACCCGTGGGTGATCCAAAAAATTATCCAAACCTCCGAAGTTCATCCCGAAGATACTGTTCTTGAGATAGGTCCCGGTTTGGGGGCTTTAACAAAACCTTTATCGAAAATAGTTTCCCGGTTGATAGCCATCGAGTTAGATGAATCACTTTGTCGGCATTTAAAAACCATCTTCGCCGATGTACCCCATGTTCAAATCATCCAAGCGGATGCCCTTAAGATGGACTATGAAAAATTGGGGCTTCAGAAAAAGGTAAAAGTTATAGCCAACCTTCCCTACTATGTGGCCACTCCTATTCTCCTTCATCTTCTGGAGAACAGAACCTTTTTTTCCACTATGACCCTTATGTTTCAGAAAGAGGTGGCCGAACGGGTGATTGCCCAACCTGGAGGAAAAGCGTACGGATACTTATCCATTGTCTGTCAGTTATGGAGTGAAATTAAATTCTGTTTTACGGTCCCCCCCGAGGCTTTTAATCCGCCTCCTGAAGTGGATTCAGCAGTCCTTAAATTTATCATATTGGATAAACCGAGATTTGAAGTTAAAGATCTAAACCATCTTCTTAAGTTAATTAAACAGGCGTTTTCTCAAAGGAGAAAAACCCTGCGGAATACCCTCAAGTCGCATCTTAATCTAATTTATTCACCCCTTTTACTGGATAAGGCTTTAGAAGAACTCCATATTCCGCCTTACCTCCGTGGAGAAGCTTTATCCGTCGAAAAATTCGTCCTTCTCAGTAATTATCTGGTAGAACGGAGAAAGGAATTTGAATACAGAGATTCTATACATGCTAGAACTTAACAGTACTCAACCACTACAAGGAGATGAATCGACCATCTCTATAATTCCCCTGGGAGGTCTGGGAGAGATCGGACTAAATATGATGCTCTTGCAACACCGGAATGAGATGATCGTAATCGATGCAGGGCTCATGTTCCCTGAAGAGGACATGCACGGCATCGACCTGGTTATTCCAGATATGACTTACCTTCTGGAGAACAAAGAGCTGGTCAAAGCCATTGTTTTAACCCATGGGCATGAGGATCATATCGGCGCTCTTCCCTTCTTATTAAGAAGTATAGAGGTTCCCGTATATGGGACCCCCTTAACCATCGGATTGGTTGATTCTAAACTCCGGGAGTATAAACTTTCCAAAAAAGCCCGATTAATCCCCCTGGAGGCCGGGGAAAGTTTTAAAACAGAACATTTTCATGTGGAGCTTATCGGAATTACCCATAGTATTGTCGGGGGTGTAGGACTTGCCATCCAGACCCCCATCGGTTCCATTATTCATACTGGGGATTTCAAACTAGATCAAACTCCCATGTATGGAGAGCCTACCCAATTTCACCGGTTCGCTTTATATGGCGCAGAGGGGGTTCTTCTCTTATTATCGGACAGCACCAATGCAGGACGTAAAGGATATACGCCTTCGGAAAAGGTGGTAGGAGACGCCCTGGGAAATATATTCCAGAACGCCAAAAAACGTATTATCATCGCCTGCTTTGCCTCTCATATTCATCGCATCCAGCATATCATCGATATCGCCCATCGCCTCAATAAAAAGGTCATTATTAGTGGTAAGAGCATGATTACAAATGTGAATATTGCCCTGGAACTCGGATACCTGCATATCCCAAAAGGAACGTTAATTAAATTTCATGAAATTGATCATTATCCTCCTAATGGCGTGGTGATCCTTACTACGGGAAGTCAGGGCGAACCCATGTCCGCCTTATCCCGAATGGCCGTAGATGAGTACAAACAATTTAAATTACAACCAGGAGATACCGTAATTATTTCGGCCCGCATCATTCCGGGTAATGAAAGGTCTATTGCCAGAGTTGTTAATCACCTTTTTAGAAAGAAAGTAGATGTTTTATACGGAGAAGCCTCAAATACCCATGTTTCAGGACATGCTTCCCAGGAAGAGTTAAAACTCATGATCAACCTGGTTCGTCCTAAGTATTTCGTCCCGGTCCATGGGGAATATCGCCAGCTCGCCTGGCACGCTCAACTGGCCGAAAGTGTGGGAATTCCCTCAGATCGTATCTTATTAGCAGAAAATGGGGATGTCATTCGGATAACCAAAGAGACGGCCACCATTGCCGGAAAAGTTCATACAGGGCGAGTATTTGTCGATGGAAAAGGCATAGAAACCGCCAGTGATATCCTGCTCCGGGATCGGCAGCGGTTGGCCGATGAGGGAATTGTTATCATAGGACTGGTTTTAAGTAAGGAAGATGGCAAAATCATCACAGGACCGGAAATTGCTTCCCGCGGTTTTATGTTCGTCAAGGAATCCACCGAGCTCATCGAGGAAGCCAAACAACTTATTATTAAAGAAATTCAGGAAATGAATCCGGAACTCAAACTCGAAGTCCCTGAAATCGAGGCCAGGATTCGTAGCCGGTTGACCAAATTTTTCTCAAAGCGCATCAAAAAACGTCCTATGATCTCGCTCCTTATTATGGAATTGTAAATAAGCACTGGGTGCCGGGTTCTGAGTAGTTATTTTGGTTCGATCAAAAAAAGCTCCTGATCATACTCCACAGGTTGTTCATTCTCAACCAGGATCGATATGATCCTTCCATCGTATTCACTTTCGATCTCGTTCATGATCTTCATGGCCTCCACTATGCAAAGAACCTGTCCTTTAGATACCATATCTCCTACCTTCACATAAGGGTCTGCATCGGGAGAAGGAGCTCGATAAAAGGTTCCAATAATAGGAGATCGAACCGTCACGAGCTTATCTCTGCTTTCGATTTTAATTTTTTCCGCCAGAGGTTCTGCCGGAGTTTGCAGACTTACAGGAGCCGCCACAGGGAAAGTAGGCTGTCCTACGGGGGATAATGTAGAGGAAATAGAGGGGGGCGGCAGGGGTTGTAAAGACGATAAACCGGTAGGTTTCTTAAGCTTAAGTTTTAAATCCTCCATTTCTAGCTCGATCTCGGCTAGATTCATCTTATCTACTATCTCTAAGATTTTACGCAACTTATCCAGATTCATAGGTGGTGAACAGCATACATGGTAAACAGGCCGTATAGTTATGTTTTACGCCTGATCAGTTCGGCCGCTGCTTCAATACCGAGTATATAGCTGTAGGAGCCGAAGCCGCTTATTTGCCCAACGGCTACCGGTGATATCATGGATTTGTGACGGAATTCTTCGCGACTATAGATATTCGAAAGGTGAACCTCTATAACAGGAATTTTAACCGCAGAAATTGCATCTCGAATGGCCAGGCTTGTGTGGGTATAAGCCCCTGCATTAAGAATAATTACATCCACCGTATTATAGGCTTTTTGTATGGCCTCAACAATTTCCCCTTCATGATTTGATTGGATAATTTGAAGGGAAAGGCCCTTAGAAGTCGCATGGCGATGGATTTGCTCATTAATCACCTCAAGGGTTTCGCTTCCATAAATACCGGGCTCCCTGATCCCCAGCATATTGAGATTAGGTCCATGAATAACCAGGATATTAGGCACTTTTAACTCTCTTCTTCCAAGTAGGACTTAAGGGCCAGAGTTTCTTCCAGACGTTGTCGAATGGTTTTATTGCCGGGAGAGGTTTTCAATAAAGTCCTGTAAATATGAATGGCTTTCTCTAAAAGATTTTGCTTTATATACTGATCTGCCAGGGGAGCCGATGGAACTTCTTCGATACCGGAACCCTCCAAGGAGTTCCTGACGGGCTTTTCTTCTTCCTCTGCATCGGTGGTAAAAACTTCTTCTAACTCCGTCGATTCAATCCCTTCTTCCCGGGCAATTTCCTCTTCTTCAGAAAAGGATTCTAGGGTGTCTTCTTCGATTTCGGACTTCCTGGCCGACGCAGCTTTGGCAGCACTTTTTTCCGCCATTAACTCTTTTTCAAAGGCATCAAAATCAAAATCCTTAAATACATCTCCCTCTCCCTCTTCCAAGGTTACGGACTCCTCTTTCCCTTCCGGGCTGATTCCAAAGTCCTTAAATATGGAAGAGGTCTCTTCCTCTTCCTGCAATTCCCCAGAAGATTCAACTTCTACCTCTTCTAAAGGTTCGACTTCTTCCAGGTCTTCGGTGATGCCTATTTCCTCCTCTTCTTCCACCTCATCGATCACCCCTATTTCCTCTTCGAAATCTGCCTGCTCCGATGCTTCCACCTCTTCAAATTCCTCTATCTCGCCAACACCTGAAGTTTCTTCGGTATCCGACTCTTCTTTAAACAAGCCCAGGGTTTCGGCCAAATCCTTTCCTTCTGAGACAGAAATTTCTTCCTCTGTTTCCTCCCTCTGCGTATACTCGCTTTCGGATAAGTCCTGGAAGATCTCGGCGACGATATCCTCTTCGGTAACCTCCTTACCCGATCCTTTTATTTGACCGGAAACAGAAGGGGTTACACCTTCTTCGGATTCCTCAGGGGTCTCTATCTCTTCATCGGTTAAAACCTCATCGGAACTCACCGTCTCAAGCTCAGATTCTTCAAATTCAAAATCCTCCTCCTCCCCAACGGTTATTTCGTCGAACCTTTCTTCCACTTCAGCAGGTTCAAACTCTTCCAGATCTTCCCCATCGACTCCCTCTACCTCTTCAAGGATTTCAGCCTCTTCCAACTCCTCTGTAATTTCAGGGGTTCCCTTTTTCGGTTTCACCGAAGCTTTAGACTTTTCTATCACCGGAGCTTCTTCGGCCATACCCAGCTCATCCAATTCCTCTAATTCTTCAACAATGGGTTTCTTCTGAGGTTTAGAAGGTGGAGGGGGCGGCTTGCCCGGAGTCGTCTTTTCCACCGGTTTAGGACTTTCCCGTGTGGAGGAAGTTTCCTTAGTTGGGGTTGTGGGAGTAGCTATCTGAGGGAAAACATTTCGACCCAGGAGGCTTCCTATATAATCTAACATGACCTTGCATTCCTGATCATCGGGCTTGATCTTATAAGCAGCTCCAAATCGTTCTGCTGCCTTCTCCAGGTCGTTTTTCTGCATGGCAATTTCACCCAGCAACTTATAGGAGAGGAAATTTCCCGGATCCTGGCGAACGACCGTCTCAAATTCCTGGGCAGCTTTGGCCGTATCTCCCTGGGTCAGTAATAATCTGGCCAAAGCGACCCTGGCCTCCACGAAATTCGGATGCCTTTTAAGCCCTTCCCGAAGAACCCTGTGGGCCTCTTCGGCAACCCCTAACCTCCGATAAAGCTCCGCCAGAGTCAAAAACTCCTTGGAGTTCGGATCTTTTTGTAAAATCGCCTTGCATTTATCAATCTGAGCAACCAGCTCTTGATCTAAGGCCATAGGCACTTACAATTTACTAATATTTATCGTCAATTCTTTAATGATTCTCTCATCCTTATCGAAGTAACTGGA
>JAUQPW010000051.1:25859-37204 GCA_030550175.1 bacterium | reverse complement strand
TATGTCTTAACACCCCCCCCCCCTCCCCCCGTATACGGGGGGAGGGGGGGGGTTTCTTTTTCCACCTACTAAATTGATACAGATACTCCTTATCCAACAGGGTTTTTACCGGCTTCTTGAAAAAATATAGGTAAAGACCTTGACAAGAACCGGAGATATATATAAGTTCTTACAATTAACTTATCCTGTGTTATAGGTCCCAACTCTTAAACTTAAGCGGAGGAGAAAGAATCCTTAAACTTTGCAGGATAGTCCTGTTTGCAGAAGTTTAAGGAACTGAGAGCCAAAAAGAATGGAACGTAAAGACTATCTTTTTACCTCGGAATCAGTAACAGAAGGACATCCAGATAAAATAGCCGATCAGATTTCAGATGCAGTACTTGATGCAATTCTGGCCGAAGATCCTATGGGTCGTGTAGCTTGTGAGACGATTGTAACCACAGGGATTGCCTTCGTAGCAGGAGAAATTACTACCAAATGTTATGTGGACATCCCTAAAATCGTTCGAAATACGATTAAAGATGTGGGATATACACGGGCCAAATATGGGTTTGATTACGAGACTTGCGCGGTAGTTACGGCCATTGATGAGCAATCTCCGGATATTGCCATGGGGGTAGATCCTGGAGGAGCCGGAGATCAGGGTTTGATGTTCGGATATGCCACCGACGAGACCGAAGAACTGATGCCTACCCCCATTATGATAGCCCATAAGTTGACCATGAGATTGGCCGAGGTTCGTAAGAAAGATATCCTGCCCTATATTCGTCCTGACGGTAAGTCCCAGGTAACCATTGAATATATAGATGGAAAACCCGTAAGGGTCGATACGGTAGTTATTTCGGCTCAGCATAGTCCGGATGTGGATATCAAGACACTTCGAGAAGACATTATCGAAAAAGTCGTAGAACCCGTTCTTCCCAAAGAGTTATTCAATCCCTATAACATTAAATACCATATCAATCCCACAGGCCGCTTTGTAGTAGGAGGACCTCACGGAGATACCGGCCTTACCGGTAGAAAAATTATTGTCGATACCTATGGTGGCGTAGGGAGCCACGGTGGAGGCGCTTTTTCCGGAAAAGATCCTTCTAAAGTAGATCGCTCAGCTTCTTATATGGCCCGGCATATTGCAAAAAATATCGTGGCTGCCGGTCTTGCTAAGAAATGTGAAATCCAAATTGCCTATGCTATTGGCATCGCAGACCCGGTTTCTATTATGATAGATACGCAAGGTACGGGTATTCTACCCAATAGTGAGCTTAAACGTATCGTCCGGGAAATTTTTGATTTAACCCCCAAAGGAATTATTAACTATCTCGACCTTCGAAGACCTATTTATAAAAAGACCGCTGCTTATGGACACTTTGGTCGAAATGAGCCGGAATTTACCTGGGAAAAAACCAATCGTGTAGATGACCTTAGAGCGGCAGCCGGTCTTTAAAGGTTAATCTGTTGTAAGGCCGTGAGGGGAAAAGGAGTGGGGCGGTGGAATGATGGGATCAGGGAGTGAGGGATGTCGTGTACCTCCTTATCACCTTTCCCCAAAGGACAAATTATACAGACAATAGACACATGGAATTCGATATCAAGGATATTAATCTTGCAGAGAAAGGTCAATTGAGAATTGAATGGGCAGAGCAAAGTATGCCGGTTTTAAGGCTCATCCGGGAGCGCTTCGCAAAGGAACAACCTCTTAAGGGATTAACTCTTTCTGCGTGCCTTCATATTACCACCGAAACGGCCAATTTGTTAATAACCCTCAAGGCCGGAGGAGCCTATGTGGTTGCCTGTGCCTCCAATCCCCTGAGTACTCAGGATGATGTGGCAGCTTCTCTGGTAAAGCATGAAGAAATTCCCGTCTTTGCCATCAAAGGAGAAGATAATCAAACCTATTATCGCCATATCCATAAAGTACTGGATCACAAACCCCATATGACCATGGATGATGGAGCCGATTTAGTATCCACCATTCATTCCCAACGAAAAGATTTAATTTCTAATATCATCGGAGGTACAGAAGAAACGACTACCGGAGTTATTCGGTTAACCAGCATGGCTCGAGAGGGAGTCTTGGCTTATCCGATTATCGCAGTCAACGACGCTCAAACCAAGCACCTCTTTGATAATCGTTATGGGACGGGACAAAGTACCATGGACGGTATCATTCGAGCCACGAATATCCTTTTGGCCGGTAAAAATGTCGTGGTTTGTGGATATGGTTGGTGTGGACGTGGAGTAGCTCTGAGGGCCCATGGCTTAGGAGCTAAGGTCATTGTCACGGAAGTAGATCCCATTAAGGCCTTGGAAGCCGTAATGGATGGTTACCAGGTCATGCCCATTGCTGAAGCTGCCAAGGTAGGAGATGTTTTTATCACCTTAACCGGGGATGTGAAAGTAATTCGAAAAGAGCACTTCGAGCTGATGAAGAATGGAGCCATTCTCTGTAACTCCGGCCACTTTAATGTAGAACTGGATATTAAAGGACTCGAAGAACTCTCCACAGGAAAGAGGAAGATTCGTGATTTCGTAGAGGAATATAAGCTCAGGAACGGAAAAAAGATTTTCTTACTGGGAGAAGGACGATTGATCAATCTGGCGGCGGCTGAAGGACATCCTGCCGATGTAATGGATATGAGCTTTGCCAATCAGGCCCTTTCGGCGGAATATTTGGTAAAAAATGCCGGATCACTCAAAAGGCAGGTTTATAAGATTCCCGAGGACATCGATCGCGAAATTGCCCAACTTAAATTAAACTCCATGGGAGTCGAGATTGATCGGCTGACCCCTGAACAGGAAAAGTATCTTTCTTCCTGGACAGAAGGAACTTAAGAGGGACGCAGGATTTGGGACGCGGAGACGCGGGGATTTGGGACAGGGAGACGCGGGGATTTGGGACAGGGAGACGCGGGGACACGGAGACACGGGGACATGGAGACGCAGAGACATTTCCCCGCGTCCCAAAGCCCTGTCTCCGAGTTGCCGATTACGCCGCATGCCACTTCCCGGTTCGTAAATTCCAACTAGCTACCCGAAAGAGAACCAGCACGGCACTTTGACTGATCCTCTCATCGGGGCTGTGGGAAAGGTTTTCCAGATTTCTAATTTCAATTTGTTGACCCTGCTGCCTTAACAACCTGGCCATATTGGCTTTTATAATATAGGGATCTGGTAAGTTTAAAAAAGGAAGAACCAATTTCGCCAGCTCCCGATCCATTCTTTCCATGGCATCCAATAAAGCAAGACGTTCTTGCCGATCGGCTTTTTTCAGCTTTTTAATAATTTCTGCCAGGGGCTCCCGATCATCTAAATTTTCGAAGGTTTTAAAAACTTTTTGTCTGATTTGATCATTTTCCTCTTCAAGATACTGAATAATCGGTTCCGTAATCTCTGGATCTTTTAAGGATTTCAGAGTTTCCTCGGTAATCAAATTCTGCAGGAGCATTTCTAATTCGGCTTTTAAAACTTTTTTGAGAAGCGGGATAATCTGATGGGGTTGATTTTCAAACTGAACGGCCTGTTCCTTCCACAATTTCACAGGGGCTTTAGAAATATAAATATCTCCTATGTATTCCAGAACTTCGGCTGCCAGGATCCTTCCAAATCCATCCACCGACTTATCCCGAAGTAGATCTAAGAGTTTTTCAACCACTCGAGGCGAGGCTATTTTTCTTAAAACCTCCGCTACGTTCATCCGCAGTGGTTCTCCCTTTTGTCGGAGTATATCTACCAGGGCATCTACGGCTTCATCGTTACCCAACTCACTCATCGCCTCAATAATACTGAAGCGAAGAAAATCCTCCCCTTCCTGGCTAAAAATCTCCTTGAAGAAGGGAAGTGCCTGTGGATTTTTCCATTTACCTACAATCTCGATGAGATTTCGTTGGGCTATTTTGTTTAAGTTTTTAAAATAAGAAAAGATCTCTTCTATGGGAAGGTTGCGATATTCTTGAAAGATTTCGGCAGCAATTTCCTGAATCTCCGGATTTTCATCTCCTAAAGTTCTCGCCACCAATTCCAGCTTTCGCTCACTTTCGATATTTCGCAGGGCTTCAATGGCATTCTGACGAACCCGTGGATCTCGATCGTTGAGGAGATAGGCCAGGATATCGATCATATTATGGGAGGCAATCTTTCCAATAGCATATGCTGCCCCTGCCCGCATATCCCCTTTGTTATCCTGAACCATATTTTTCAGGGTTTCTATGGCTTCCTGACTTCCAACTTGATGTAAAGCAATAATGGTATTAACTCTTACCCGACTATCCGGATCTTCCAGAAGAGGGTTTAAGACTTGATTGACTTTTTCCCCTCCAATCCGATAAAGGGCCTCTACAGCCTCTGCACGAACTGTTTTGTCTTTATCCTTGAGTTTTGAGGTCACAAGGGGAATCTCCTTGGAACTCCCTAATAATCCTATTCCTTTGACGGCGGTCGCTCTAACTAAAGGGTGAATATCTTCTATGGACAGAATCATCGCTTCAAGTGCCTGCATGCCTCCAATTTTAATGAGAGCTTCCAAAGCCAAAATTTTAACCTCTGAATGGGTTTCTTGAATGGCAACCTGGACCAATGCCTTTACGGCTTTTTTATTTTTAAGTTCTCCTAAAGCAAAAATAGCCTTTTTCCTTATTTCAATATCTTTACTCGAAAGCAACTCAACGATGCTTCTTGTCATAAGATCAACTCCAGAGGTTAGAAGTAAACATAACTCATCATCTGGGTTGTACAGCTAAACCCCCAATTTACGGCCTAATTCGATCGCTTGTTGGCACGATTGCTTGTAATTACCCTACTTTAAAATATTTGTCAACTAAATAAATGAAGATATCCATGAATAATTGCTAAGAAAGACGCCAACCTTCAGATTTTAACCATTCGTCATCTGGAGTTCCTGATCTATCTCATTTTTACGAATCCTCCGCGTTGCTTTCCCTGTGATCGGGGGCTAACTCGCCGGATTCAACGGCCTCTTCAACCATTTGATCAAAATCATCTCCCACCTCTTCTCCCATTTCTTTCCCCATCTTCTTCATCCAACGGGCAATGCTTGCAGGATCATTTTCGTCTAATCCACTTAATCGACTTGGATCGGCCAGGGCCTCCAATCGGGCTTCTTCGGATTTAAGGGTAGCAAATCTGGAGAAAAGACGTCTGAGATCTTCGCTTCCACATTTTTGGCATTCCAGTTTACCTGGATTGTGGATATTTCGAACGAAAAATGTATTTTTTCTTCCACATGAATTACAGCGATATTCGTAAATAGGCATATCTACAATAAAACGTAAGTGTAATACGTAAATACTTTGGGGGTAAAACCCGCAGGACTATAACGGAATTTACCTCCAACGTATTACATTCTATGTTTTAGATTTCTCGTTAAGGAGGTATCGAATATTTTTCCGATAGGTTAGTGGGTTAAAAAGACTCTGTCAATAAAATTATCGGTCCCGGGGAATGCAGGCGTCCCGCCGGCCAGGTCCGGTGAGTTAATTTATTAGAATAAGGTCTTAATTTTATTTGACACCGTTAAGAAAAGAAGGTATTCAGGTAAAACCATCCTTACAATCAGATTGTAACCTTGCAATGGAAAAGGAGTTTTTTATGAAGGCTTTTTTAACCCCATCTGAATTAGAGGCTCTGAAAAAATTCGATAGTCCGACGATTTCCAATGCCATTGAAACCTTTAACCTCAGACCTCGAACCGAAGGGTACCTGGGCCCCGAAATTCAATGCAGGTTCCCCAAACTCGGAGTTATGGTCGGTTATGCCCTGACCGTTACCTTTGATACCCGACAGCCTGGAGAAACCCGAAGCTGGGATATGCTCTTTAAGGTTTTTGAAGCCGTGCAGGCTGCCCCAAAACCGGTTGTAGCCGTGTTCAAAGACCTCTCAACAAAACGTGGCTGGGCCGCTTACTGGGGTGAAATCATGACAACCATTATGAAAAAATTAGGTACCATAGGGGTTGTAACCGATGGAGCCGTACGAGATTTGGAGCAGGTGGAGAAAATCGGCTTTCATTTCTTCTCTTCCACCGTCGTGGTTTCCCATGGGGATTTAAAAATTGTAGATATAAACATTCCGGTGGACATTACAGGGGTTACCATCAAACCGGGTGATCTCCTCCATGGAGATATGAACGGCGTTGTGATTATTCCCGGAGAAATCGCCAAGGAGGTGATCGCCGCATCCCAGAAAATTATAGACCGAGAGTCTCAAATTTTACGTGTGATTAACCAGGAAGGTTTTGATCCTTCTCAGTTGAGAGAGTTTTATCACTAGGCTTCCTTAACTTGAACTCCTAAGGCGAGACACTTCCTTCGATTTGCTTGGAACTTATCCTGAGCCTGTCGATGGAAGGGGTTTCGCCCAGGGCAAGTCGGTAATTTGCTTTACTCCCACAAATTCTGACCCTGAAACATAACCGAAGTCTTACCCCTATCCCCCCGCCACTACACTCCAGAAATCTCCCCCGGAAATCATCTTCGGTTTCTACCCTCCCGTTACTCAAAAGAGCTTTTATGTAATTAATGGCACTCTTTTTGCCCATTTAATAACTAAAAGGCCTGAGATTCCTGTTATTTCAGAACTTCAAACTTTATGGGGTAGGTATATTTTAACTCCCTTTATGGAAAGGACGGTAACCCTTGTCGCCCCTAAAAACTAAACCAAAAATCCGTTCAGCGCAAGATAAGCTGCAAGTCAAAGCTGATATGGATCCGGTGGAGTCTGCAAAAGTTGCCGGACTCCGATATATTACAGACTCTCTTCCGGATATTCGACGTAAACATACAGGTAAGGGCTTTACCTGCCTAGGGGGAGAGAGAAAGCCGCTTCGTGATCTTGAGGAGTTATGCTGTATCAAAAGGTATTCTACCCCCTGAAACCTGTTTAGATGGATTCCGGATTCATACACTTAAAACAAGAGTTGAAAGGGAATTGAAAGAGTCATTGGCCGGGTTACAACCGGAAAAGGCGAGGTGATAGCGTTCCTCCAGGAACGGCTTACGCAAGAGTAAAAGACCTCGAGTCCCAAAGTAGATAAGTGACAGAGAACCTGATAAGGATCGGTTCGTATCTTTAAATCTCCCGGGCCGCTCTGTGACTTTATCTCATCCGCTATGAACAAAGAACTCGCTCTCATGCTTACGGGAGTAGTTAGGGGTGTTCTGACATTCTATGGCACCAGCCGGCGGGATACCCTTGGTATGGCCTTAGGTATGTTAGGCCTTGGTATACTGACACGGCAACTGGTCAATATGAGGAGCAAGCAACTGGCTAATGAAAATAGCAGCCGTCGGACCTTCTCTATTCAAAAGACGCTCAATATTCAGGCGCCGGTCCAACGCTTATTCAGTTTTGTACCCATTACAAAAACTTTCCACGCTTTATGCCCGGAGTCTGCGAGGTAAGAAATTTAGGTAGGGGCCACTGGAGGATAAAAGGATCATTGGGTCCATCTATCGAATGGGATGCCAGGATAACCCAACTGATTCCGAACAAAATAATGGCCTGGAAGAGTATGTCGGGTTCTCCTATTGAGAGTAAGGGGAAGTAAGGGATTTGGGTGATGGTCGATCTCATTGGGTCATAGCCGGTCCTGCAGGAGTACCTGTAGAATGGGATGCCGTCATCACTCGATTAATTCCCAATAAAGTATTGGCCTGGAAAACGATTCCCGGCTCGGTCGTGGAACATGCCGGTATTCTTCATTTCGAGCCAACTCCCGATGGGGGAACGCGGGTTCATATACGACTTTCCTATAATCCCCCGGCCGGAGCCCTGGGCCATAGTCTGATTGCCTTACTCGGGTCTGACCCTAAGAGTCGAATGGATGAAGATCTCGTTCGGATGAAAACTTTCCTCGAAACCGGAAAATTACCCTGTGATGCCGTTGCCTATACTCGCCCATAATCTCTTTCTTCACCCCTTGTATAAAGGGGAATAAGAAAATCCAATCAAAATTCAATCGGTTACACCCCTACCCTGCTTACTTAATTTTGATTTCATAGTGCGGCTTTCACTTCTCGACTTCCCTTTCCTGCAGCGTGGGAGAGGGGAGCCGATGGATCTCCAGGTCAGCTTCCCAGGTAACCCCTTTCCCGAAGCTTCGGGAGAGGGATGCAAGGGTGAGGGCAGAATGGTTATCTAAATTTAACTTTACAAGGTACTAGATCTTAAAGAGTTACAATTTCCCTTGACAAGAAACCATATAGGATATTTCTTAATACTTAGGAGTCCTAATTAATCAGTAATTTATCCACTGGGATGAGATACACCGTCAGATAATCTTAATTCGAGGAGGTTAGAGCCATGAAAAAATCGATTGTATTTTTAGGAGTAGGAGGTTTCCTCCTAAGTATTTCTTTAGGGGGCATCGCTTTATCGGGTGAAAGTAGTCAGAAGGTTAATTATCCCAAGGATTACCGAAGTTGGACCCATGTTAAATCCATGGTGATTCAGCAGGGTCATCCTCTTTTTGAGGCTTTTGGGGGAATTCATCATATCTATGCCAATGAAAAAGCTCTAGAGGCCATGACTTCGGGTAAATCCTATCCCGATGGAGCAATTTTAGTTTTTGATCTCTTAGAGGCCAAAGTTGAAAATAATGCTATTGTGGAAGGTCCCCGAAAAGTTCTTGGGGTAATGGAGAAAAACACCAAAAGCTTCACCGAAACCGGTGGTTGGGGTTTTGAGGCATTCAAAGATGATACCCAAGAACGGGTAGTTAAGGATCCAAAGGGTGAGTGTTTTTCCTGCCATGCTTCCCAAACAAAAACAGATTTTGTATTTAGCAGTTATCGAAAGTAAGGTTTCTTAGATAGGAAGGGAGCCTAAGCTCCCTTCGAAGTCGATTTGCTTATTACAGATCCCATTTCCACCGGTTCAAAGGCTCTGGTCATGGAATCCGTATTCAACTTAGCCACTCAGCACCGAGAAACAGACAGCAAAATTGTTGCTGCACTGGAACGGCTCTCTCAGGCCTTTCGTATTTTGCTTTGGGAGCAGACAAAAGAGCATGACCTGAGTCCTATTCAGATCCAGTTCCTTGTTTATTTACTTTACCATCAGCAGGAAAGGGGTTCCCTTTGCCGGGTTAGTCGACTTGCCAGGGAATTTGACCTGACCCAGGCTACGGTAAGCGATGCGGTTAAATCATTGGAAGAGAAAAATCTTGTTTATCGAGAACCCTATCCCGGTGATAAGCGTGTTTTTACCTTGCGGTTGACTCCCCAGGGTGAGCAATTAGCCCTAAAGCTCTCCACGTGGGCCAATGTAATTAAGGAGAATGTGGCCCAGTTTTGCTCAAAGGAACAAGAAATCGTCCTTAAATTCTTGATGCAATTGATTGCGTCTCTGCAAAGGGGGGGGATCATCACCATCTCCAGGATGTGTATAACCTGTAGATTTTTTCAACCAGACGCCCATCCCGGTACCGATTCCCCTCACCATTGCAAGCTCATCGACAAACCTCTGGTCAACTCAGAGCTAAGAATAGACTGTCCAGAGCATGAACCGCTTATAGAGGTTAAAGGTCAGGAGTGACCGGGGAGGTAAAAATTTACTCATCTGCCTGGGATAGAGGTAAGAAGGATCTTAAAGAGTCGATGCAGGAGTTCCTGGAACTAACATCTAAGGGGAGGACAGCCCTTCCTCAAAGGTAGGATACTTTCCCGGTCGGTTAATCAGGTGGAAGAGGGTAAGGGCAGACTACCCTCTTCCCTTAGAATTATTCCACTGGAGAAAGTCTGTCAAAATTCCCTTTTTTCCGACCTACTTTTGCACAAGGCGTTCCTTCTACTTCCACCACATCTGCCGTCACATCAATTTTGTTTTTAAAGAGGCTGGAACCCACCGCATAAGCATCCACAGGGACGGCCAGTTTTTCGAAGAGTTCAATTTTATTCACATCAAACCCACCGGAGACCACAATCTTGAGTTGATTTAAGCCGTTTTGGTTAAATACTTGCCTGGCGGTGTGGACCAGTTCCGGGCAAACTCCCAGGCTGGATTCATCCCGGGGTACGACCGATTTATCTCGTAAGTAGCCGGAAGTGTCAAATCGAACTCCCCAGATTTTATTTTTTCCTTCTCCGATCACCTTATGCCACTGGCTCGGATTACCCGGGTCAATACCGCCCCCATGGTACTCCTTATAGAAGGCCTTAACCACTTCCAGGGTGGTACCGATACAATCGTTATCCCAGTCGACCAGGATAATACGATTGACAGAGGGATCGATCTGGCGATCGAAGGCCAGCGCCGCAGCACTGGTTGATCCATGGTAAGCACCGATGAGGGCATGGGGTATGGTTCCCAAACCTTTAGTACCCCAATAATTGGCATTGGCATCGGTACTTACGCCAAAAGCTCCGGCTTTCATGGCGGCATATCCGTCGGTAGCCTGGACCCAAAAATGATCGAATCGGGCCGGGAAGAAGAGAATCGGTTTGCCTCGAGCTGCTTTAACCACTTTGTAAGTAGCAGTGGCGGTAGCGGTGGGTCTTGCAATAACACCTAACAGGACGGTCTCCAGATAGGCAAAGTATTGTTGCGGACCCTGGATAACCAGAAAAGGTTCCCAAGGTTCGACCATATCTCCATCGTAGAGAGCGCGGACTTTGATTTGATCCCAGCAGTTAACCCACAACCGATTGAGTTCCTGACGAATTCTCGTTCGAGAGGCGGTTAATCTGAGAATTTCGTCCTCATTTCCTTCTACAACAACCCAATGAAGTTGTTGCTCGACAGCTCGAAGTTTTTCATACAAGTCCTCGGCTTTTTCCAGGTCGGTGTAGTAACCGGTGCAGTATTTCAGGATTGCAATTGCCTCATCGAGTCCAACCACCACGGCATGCTCCCGAACAAAGAATTGGTAGGTTACCGAAGGATTATACTTCTCTTTACGAAGAATCTCCGTAACACGCAGAAAATACTTATCAGAATAATAACCCTCTCGGATTTTATCGATAGGAACTTTAAAAACAGTGGGATCTAATCGTTGTTTGGACATGGTCTTTAATTGTTGATTGTTCGTTATGGGTTGTTTTGGGGTTAGACGACAACGGACAACGAACAACGGACAAATGTCTAAAAAGGAAATAAAATACCTTTATCTTGTAACTTAATAAATCGGTCCAGGGCAAAAGAATAAAGTTGTGCAGGTCGATGATAACCTCGATAGATTTTTGTCTCCCCCTCACATTCTTTCAGAATTCCCATAGACAGGATCTTCTTCCTGAAATTTCGCTTATCCAGTTTTTTGTTCAGGATAATTTCATAAACTTTTTGGAGCTCGGTCAAGGTGAATTTCTCCGGTAAAAGTTGAAAGCCTACCGTTG
>JAUQPW010000051.1:0-25849 GCA_030550175.1 bacterium | reverse complement strand
GTTGTGTAATTTAATTTGTTCCGCAATCTTTCTAGCGCATAGTCCAAAATTTCCTTATGATCGAAAGCTAGCGGAGGGAGTTTATACATAGAAAACCATTGGACTTCTTCAACGTCGGTGGATGCCCGGAGATTCAACTCTTCAGAGTTGATAAGGGCAAAGTAAGCCACCGTAATGACACGCATTCTTGGATCCCGGTGAGGATCTCCAAATGTGTAAAGCTGCTCTAAATATACGTCTGATACATTGGTTTCCTCTTTAAGTTCGCGTCGGGCTGCATGATCCAAGGATTCATCTTTGCGAACAAATCCACCAGGAATAGCCCACATTCCTTTGAATGGCTGAGTTTTTCTTTTAACAAGGAGTACTTTTAAATCCGCTTCCAGAATGGTGAAGATGACGATATCCACAGTCACAGCATAGTACTCAACACAGCTTACCGGGTCTTCGGATAAGTTAACTGTCTTTTCAAGGTTTTTCTCATCCATGGCTTCCGGCTTGGTTAAGGAAATATGATATTGTATTAAATACAATATCCAAAATAAGAATCAGGGCCTTTCCTGTCAAGGAAAAATATTTCGTTCCATGGGAGTGGGTATAATTCTCTTGACTAACGTTCAAGACTTTATTATCGTAGTACTAGCTATCTATCGTAAATTATCATCAAAAAAGACTCCCCTTTTGGGAGTCAAATTGTTATAAAGGTGATAGAAAGCGAGTGTAGATCGGGAGGAGTCATAACGAATGAGTATGAAAGATTTGGAAAGGGTTACCAAAGAGAATGAGCGGCTCATAGAGGAATTTAAAAGGTTTCTTGAGCGAAAAGGGGTCGAGAAGAGTCTGGTGGAAAGGCATGTAGAAAATGCCAGCCAGTACGCCCTTTTTTATACGACCTATGGGTTTGAGCCCAAAAGCGCTAAAGAAATCGATGGTTTTGAAATTCATTGTTTTTTAGGCGAGTTTATTATTCGTAAAGTCGTTAACTGCACGCCAGCTTATATGAATGAGGTAGCTGAATCTTTGAGGGAGTTCTGTTACTTTTTAAAGGAAACCGGAATTATTGATGAATATGATTTGGAAGAGGCTTTAGAGCGTTGTGAAAAAACGGATATTTATATTCGCCGGTTAGAAGAATACAATCGATTGATCAGTAGCGGTCAATTTAATAAAGTCGATTCCTGGCGTATGCGGGTTTACGAGGAGTTTTAAACCCCATCGACTCATCTTTGACAGAAACACCTGGAATTTTAATCCCCTACCATTTTATGTGGGGTCTTGAAAATCTTGAGGCCCTATGTTGTCCCCAAAGATCGGTCCTGAATTGAAACGCGGAGGTTAAATGGGTAGCCAAAGGACATTCTGGTTCGTGTTAGCAGGTTTACTCTTTCAAGCGGTTTTCGTATCGGCTCAAAATATCGATTCCTTAACCGGGGTTGTTTTAGATATCCGGAGTAATCAACCGATTAAGGGCGCTAAGGTTCACTTGGAACAAAGGGCCGGATTTTCAGCCGTTACAGATGACTTAGGTCATTTTAAGTTAAAATTTGATCCACCTCTTCGGATAAATGAGCCGGCAAAAATTATTGTTGAGAAGAGTGGTTTTAAAACCCTTATTCAATCTATTCAGATCAGCGAAGTAGCGTTAACCCTGGAGTTAACACCTGTAGAAGGACCCAATTATCGAAAATGGATCTCCTTAGGAGTGAGTACGGCGGCGGCGGGAACGGCTTTAGCCTTTTTACAGGCCGCTAATAACAGTCGGGACGAGGCAGAGGCCTCACGAACGGAAAGCGAATTTAATCAGTTTAATGACGATTTTCGACGTAATAAAACCCTGGCCATAACTTTTGAGATTATCGCCGGTGCAGCCGGAGGTTATTTCCTTTATGAGCAGTTTTTCAAGCCCAAACCCTCTTCAGAAGTCATTGCCAAAGAAAACAATACAAACTTCCAGATAACACCTCAATTAACTCGAGAAGGAGCTATGATCGTAGTTCATAAGAAATTTTAAAATCTATGAAAAAAATCCGACTTCTGATCGTCCTGGGTATTCTTTTAGGGATAAGTTTTCTATCTGGATGTCCCCAAGAACCCACAGCCCCTGTTTTTCTAAGTGTAGCTATTACTCAACCTCAAGGACAGATTACCTGTATTCAAACCACTCGAGACGTACCGGAACCGTGCTCATTTGAGGTGACCGGGACCTCTACCCGGGTCGTTTCAGAGCCGGATGTGGGGATTTACGTCTTATTAGAGCCCACAAGACCTTCTGCCGGAGGTTTTTTTATTCAGCTTCCTCCGGCTACGGTGCAAAGCACTGGAGACTGGTCTGCCACGGCAACCCTGGATGATGAATTGATCCAAGTCCGTAATGGAGCGATACTGAATATCCTGGCCGTAATTGCGGAACGGGCCGGTGGAATTGAGAGCCAGGTCAACCCTGTACCCAATCTGGCCGATATTCCCGGCATCCTTGTTCAGTCCGATCCGGTTAGCTTAACGGTTGTCGTACCTACCCCAACTCCGGCCCCAACGCGCCGGGGACGGTAGCCGGTAATTGAATTTAACCTCTTTCCAGCCCCTCCTTTCTGAGGTAGGTTTTTTGTGGAGAGGTTGGTTGGTAATACCAAACCCCCCTAACCCCTTTCCCGACACGGGAAGAGGGGTCGGTTCCCCATACGCACCAGGATAAGGCCAGGAAAGTTGGCCTGGAGATGTACCGGTTTCCCTCTTCCACAGCATGGGAGAGGGGCCGGAGGTGAGGGAAAGAAGAACCTGTTATCCGCCTAAGAGCTACTAACAGATTGCCCCGCCGGGGCTCACCTTTTTACCCTGGCGCTTATGGGCCAGTTCCCCTTTCCTTACCGAAAGTGGGATCGGAAATCCGGTTGCTTTTTGAAATGCGAGGGGGGATAGCAAGCACCTTAGAGGACTTCATAGATACTGATGGTCCCTGTTCCTTCTCCTACGGCGAGAAGCTTGCTGTCGGGGCTGAAAGCGATCGATGAAGTGGTGTACCCTGATTCAGATAACGTTTTAATTATTTGACCACTGGCTACATCCCAGAGGGTTATAGAATGATTTTCATCGGCCCCTTCAGAAACCAATAGCCGCCCGTCTGGACTAAATAGAACCCTTCCGGTACTGAACAACGTGTGAAGAAGCTGACCGCTTTCTACATTCCACAGGGCTACTTTACCCAACTCATCCTTTAAGGCAAGGAGTTTGCCATCAGGGCTAAAAATTATAGCAGATAGGGGTAGAGAAGAATAAATTTCCCGCTGCAAAGTTTTTATAACCTGGCCGGTTTGAGCGTCCAGGAGCAGGACCGAATTATTTCGGCTGATGACCACCAGGGTTTTGAAATCGGGACTGACGGTAACATATTGGGTATTCCCTATATCTGTCAACTCTACCCGTGAGTTGCTCCGGGCCGGGTTAAAGAAAAAACCATACAGAGGAAAGACCTGCAAAATTCTGTCAACCCCTCCACTTTCCCTGTTCCACAACAAAATAGAATTCTTGCTCTGAGAAGCCAGCCATTGAGTATCCGGACTAAAAGACAGGGAAATAATATCATTGGAAGGACCGGCCAATACCTTGGTAATATCTACCGCCCTTACATCCCAGAGAAGGAGTAAACCATCCTCACTTCCTGTAGCTAATAAGCTATGTACCGGATCAAAGGCCAGGGAAGTAATTTTATGATCCGTACCGCTTAAAACGGTAAGTGTTTTACCACTGCTTACCTCCCAGGAGGCAAAGGTTTTATAGCCCGGATTACCCGTTGCAGCGATAATCTGACCATCCGAGCTGAAGGTAACAGAAGAAACGGGTACCTCGGATTTTTCAAAAGTTTTAATGAGACTCCCCCGTCGACTATCCCAGAGAGTTACCTGGTCCTGTAAAAGGGTGGCCAAGAATCGTCCGTCGGGACTAAAAACAACCGGACCTGTAAAACCGGAGCTTTCTAAGCTCGTAAGAGTATTCCCTTTCGTTACATCCCACAACATGATCTTATCATATCCTCCCGACGCAAGGACTTTACCATCCGGACTAAAGGAAAGAAAATCAAAGGGGCGGTTCGCCTCAAACGCTTTCAAAAGCTGCCCGGTAGTCCCATTCCAGAGAATAATTTTGCCATAACTGGCGGTAGCCAGCAAGTTCTCCGAACTAAATACAAAACCCGTAATAGGAGTCTCATGCCCTTTAAGGGTCTTTGAGATCTGGCCATTTTCGATGTTTCGAAGGGCTATCCAGTTCTGTTGAGGACCTGTGGGGGAAATTAAAAATTTACTATCCGGGCTAAATACCAGGAACTTAGTGGGAAGTTCGGACTCTGGAAGGGTCAAAACTACATTTCCATTCTGGACATTCCAGAGCACCACTTCTGAATGATCCGAAGAAATCAATGCCTGGCCATTTGGACTAAAAAGAAGAACCTGAACGGGGTCCTTATGCCTGGCGAGCTTTTTTACCACTGTTTTCGCCTCTACATCCCACAAGACAATCTGATTATCCTTTGTAACCAGGGCCAACAGCCTTCCATCCGGACTAAAAGTCAGGGGGGCATTTTCAAGGGGATCCTGGTTAAGGATCACAAAGGTATCTCCTGTAGGGATGTCCCACAGTAAGACGGTATCCGAAATCAGAACCAGTTGTTTTCCATTGGGTCGAAAGACCAGATTATGAATCCGATGGTGGGGGCCTCTAAAGGATTTTAAAAGTTTTCCACCTTTCAGATCCCAAAGAAGAATAGGATGATCCGGGCCTGTACCTGCAGAAGCCAGATAGTAACGACCGCCGGAATCCTTTTTACTAAAGGCAAGGGAGGTTACCGGGGTATCATGACCTTCCAGAACTTTAAGTAACTTCCTGTCGGCCAGATTCCATAAAGCCACTTTTTTATCTGAGCTTCCTGCTGCGAGGGTCTGGGCATCTGGACTAAAGGAAAGAGATTGAATTGAACCCGGGTGTGATTGACTGACCTGAAGAACCCGACCATCTTCTGCATTCCATAGGCTTATAGCCCCTCCAGCAACTCCCAATGTGCGACCATCTGGACTATAGGTTACAATCTGAGGAAGGTCGTAATTTGTTGAAAAGGTCTTTACTACTTGATTCTCCAAAATATTCCATAAAATGAGGCTTTTATCCGTACTTCCTAAAACCAGGGTATGGCCGTCTGGGCTGAAATCGGCAGATAAAATCTTTGCAGAAGAGCGATCCATTAGGGAACTGATAGGTAAAGAAGTATTTCCGTTCTGACTGGATAAAGGAGGAAGACAGGGCTGGGTACTTCCGCAGTCTGGAGAAGCAACCGTTGAGGTATTGTTCTTGGCCTGTTGAAGGGAGGTTCCTGTAAGCGTAGCAACCTGCCTTCGGTTCATGGGATCCCACAAAACGAGGGTTCCATTTCTATCGATAGAGGCCAAAAGTTGGCCGTTATGACTGAAAACGATCCTATAAATCTCGGATCTATACTGCTCCAAAGTTCCCAACAAGGGTGTGGCATTCTGGCCCCCACCCATATTCCAGAGTAGGATTTTTCCATCGTCTCCCCCTGAAGCCAGTAACTTTCCTTCTGGATGAAAGGCAAGGGTATTGACCCATCCCGTATGCCCTTTTAGCGTTCCTATTTTTTCTCCTTTATCTGGATTCCAGAGCGTAACCAGGTTATCATAACCTCCTGAAGCTAAAAGCTGCCCGTCAGGACTGAAGGAAAGGGCCAGGACTTTCTGGTCTGCCTGTAGAGTTTTAAGCAGGTCTCCACTTTTCAGATTCCAGAGAACGATGTTATTTCCCTGGGCAATAGCTACCCGATTTCCACTTCGATCTACAGCCATGGCGGTATAGGGTTCTGAAGAAGCGTTAAAGGTACGAACGAGTTGTAAAGTTTGGGCATCCAGGAGCTCTAATCGATCCGGAGTTAAGCTTACTAAATACTTACCTTCTGGTAGATATTGAAGAGTTTTAAATTCCGCCCCACGTCCCAGTTTAAAAAGGGGCTCTTGAGTTCTGGGCCGCAATAAGGGAGTTGATTTAACCTGCGAGGACTGAACCGAGGGTTTAATGGGTTTTGAAGGAATCCCACAACTTGTTACAAAGATCAGAATCAGCAACATTCCAAGAACAGGTAATTTAATGCTCTTCATAGGCAATTATTTGATAATACCAATGATGATGGGCGAGACGCCCACGTTCCTAGGTACCCGGATCGAAAATTCTTATATCGGCCAGGGTTATCTCTCGATTGAGTTTGCGTCCATCCCGAATAAAGGTAGCAATAATTTCTGCGGTTGCACAGACGACCATGAGAATCAGAGAACGAGAAAGCGCAACATTACAGGGAGCTTCCAGGCGCGCAGCCATCTCGTCCGCGATAATCGAACCGTATTTATAAACCTCATCCCATTTTACTTCGGCCAATCCATCATCACTCATACTGGTATGGATACAGGGAATACCCCATACCTCACAAGCTTTACCTATGGCTATCCGTGAAGTCCAATTATCAAAGGTGTCCACGACCAGGTCGGAACCCTTGATCAGAGACTTTGCATTTACCGGGGTAACCTCTTTATGGACGACCTCAAGGAGTACTCCAACATCCCGGTGGATAATATTTTGATATGAAGTCGGGCATAGAGGCTCTTCAGGGCTTTTCGCTGTCGGAGTACAGCCCCGTCGAACCAGTTGATGTCCTTTTCTCTTTGTTCCAGATAATATTTAACGACCTTCTTGCCGATTCGGGATATATTTTTCTTCAAATTTTCCCTTATCTGGGAGATGATTCGATTAACCCCATAAGGAGGAAACTTCTGAATCAGAACAAAACCTGCTTCTTTATGTTGAGGGAGTGGACTTGTCAAAAGGAAGGTTACAAAAAGCTCCTTGTGGTTCCGAATATCAATATGGCTCTGGACCCAGACTGCAAGATGCCCATAAAAAATAGGATCTTTCTCCAGGAACTCTCTATGGATAGGGACGATCTCCTCCAGGTGCTTGTGGGTTGAAATGAGGAAAGAATCTAAGATCCTGGCCCTGAAATCCTGCTCGGCATTTTTGTTCATAGTCCTCCTTTGGGATAAAAAAAGGATACCCAGATTGCCAAAGCATTTATTTTATACCGGAGCAGTTAAAACTACACCATATCCAGATTCTCCGTCTGATGTATGTAAGCTTTAGCGGTCAGGGGGCATCCTTGAGAAGAAGGTTGACTAACCAAATCACGCTTCAGGACGTAACACAATCGTTGAAGGATAGGTATCCATTACGTAATCCCGGAGTATACCATCTTGCAAATTTAGATAACGTTCAACCACTCTTTTTAGCCCATTTTCATAGAGAGGTTGATCCATATCCAGCTCCGGGTAGGCGATCTCATGGCTGGAACCATTATACCGGACCAGGATGTTTTGTATCTCTCCCACAAAGTCTCTTATATTAAATTAGACATTTTTTCTATAAAAAAGTTTCATTGGGTTTATTTTAAAGTTGCAGTTAATTTAGGTAAGGTCTCTTAGTTTGTCAAGTACCCAAAACTTTCCATTGACAGCAAAAATAGGACGTGATAGAAAAAAAGAATATATCTTCCCTTTAGAGATCAGAGAATCGAATCAACGCATGGAAAACACCTTAACTTCTTAATACGTAGGCATTTGGTATAAGATGAGCGAATGTTTAAGTTATGAGTATTAATTTCTACCACCTCAAGGACCTTTCCAGGTCAGCACGAGACCGATTATTGGAACGAACCCGAGTTGATGCCGAAGAGTATACTTCTGCGGTTAAACCCATTCTTGAAGAGGTTCGAAGGCGCGGTGATCTGGCCGTCATAGAATATACCAAAAAGTATGATGGTGTTGATTTATCTCCCCATCAACTTAAAATTTCCGAAGCAGAGATTAAATCTGCCTATCAGCGACTCTCCTGTTCGGTTCTTAAGGCTATAGAAACGGCTATTACCCATGTTCGATCTTTTCATCAGAGACAGATGCCGGAGTTATTCTGGATGATCGAGTTATTTCCCGGGATCCAGGCCGGTGAAAAGATTACGCCTATTGAATCGGTAGGGCTGTATGTTCCAGGGGGAAGGGGATTTTTTCCTTCCACCATGATCATGCTGGGAATTCCGGCTGTAGTTGCTCAAGTTCCTCAAATTGTTGTTTGCACGCCCCCTTTAAAGGATGGCTCTGTAGACCCGGCCACTCTGGTTGCAGCAGATCTCTGTGGAATTAAAAATATCTATCGCGTTGGAGGGGTTCAGGCCATGGGAGCCCTGGCTTATGGTACCGAGACCCTTCCTAAGGTCCTTAAAATTGTAGGTCCCGGTAGTACCTATGTGACGGCAGCAAAACGAGTTTTACGAGATGAAGTCGATGTAGGAATACCCGCCGGTCCCAGTGAATCTCTTATACTGACCGATGATACGGCAGATCCCTATTTGGCCTGTCTAGACTTGTTAATCGAAGCAGAGCATGGCTCTGATTCGTCTGCTTATCTGGTTACCTGCTCGGAAAGGGTCGGTCAGGAGGTTCGTCAACTCCTTCCTTCTCTTTTAGAAAAGGTACCCGATTGGCGGAGGAAATTTTGTGAGGCCGTCTTTTCCACCTATGGGGGTATTATTGTTGCAGAGGATTTAGATGAGGCCATTGCCTTTGTTAATGACTTTGCTCCTGAACATCTGGAGATCCTATGCGAAAATCCTTTTGAGATTATGAAAAAAGTTAAAAACGCCGGAGAGATCCTTCTGGGAGAATATACTCCCATTTCGACTTCAGTTTATGCCCTGGGAACGAATCATGTTCTTCCTACCACCGGGTTTGCCCGGACATACTCGGCTTTATCGGTTTATGACTTTCTCAAAAGAAGTTCTATTAGTTATTTAACCCGAGAAGGATTTGAAACCCTTAAAGATCCTGTTATAGCCTTAGCGGAGTATGAAGGGTTTTTTACCCATGCTATGGCTGTTCGGGAACGAAGGTTCAAATCTAAAAAGGACTAATTTATGGGTAAGTTAACCCAAATCATTAAAATCAATGAGGCTCTTCAAAAAGGAGATCGAGAAACCGCCGTTAAACTTTTGAAAGATTTGAAAAAAAGAGCCAAGGATCCTGCCGCCATCAAATTTGCTGAGGATAAATTAAGGGAGTTAGGAATCCGGAATGAGGAAGTAGTAAAAGGGGCGGTTATGCGGGAGTATGAAAAGGTAGAGATTAAGCCCAAAAGTAATCCTCCGGGTCGTCCCTATGCGCTTCGTAATCCAAACTTTTCGGATAGGAACATGGGGGTCCGGGAAACTACAGGGGTAAGGACCCAGAGACCGGAGTTACGTTCCTATCAAAGTCCTACCAAGAGACCTCTTACTCAAAAACCTAAGACAGATCGGGAGGTGCTGAAATCTCCTGTCGAGGAAGATAAGAAGGTAGCCGTAAGGCCATCGTTTCCACATCCTGTTGTTCCCAAATCCCCATCAGCCTCAACCAAACCGGTCCAGAAGAAGCCCTCTAAGAAGAAACAGAAATTTAAACGTAAATCAAAGCTCCTGACTCCTGAAGAAATGGCTCGAAAGGAGGCAGCTCGTAATTTAGTTAATGCTTACAAAATCAGTTTTACCGGGGCTTATCAAATTGTAGATGGAAAATTAACCCTGGAAGAATATCAGGCCAGGCAAGCAGAACTGGCTGCTAGACGTGCCGCCTGGCAAGAAAAACGACGGAAACGGGAAGAACGCAAAGCGGCCGCGTTGGCACTGGCAGAAAAATATAATCTGGATCCGAGTATTACTTATCAGATTGTAGATGGCCGCTTTACCCTGGAGGAGTATTTGAAGTTAAGGGAATTGAAGCCTAAAAAGCTTCTCCTTCGCCGAAGAAAGGAAGGGGTAGGAAGTTGGTACTTCCAGCAACTCCTGCAGCATCAAACCCCCCTTGTTTTTGTATTCTATAACGGACAATCCCTGGTGAGTCCTATCACAGAAATACAAAAGTATGATTTTCGCCTAGGAGAGCAAGTAATTCCCAAACTGCATATTACCCATTGTTACGAAGCCAGCCAGGCCGACAAGATCAAAGAGCTGATTCCGGTCAATGAAGAAGTCAAGGCGAAAGGTTTGGTTCCGGCTATCAAACCCATTGACCGTTATTTAATCCCAGATAAGGATCTGGAGCGCTGTCGGGAAGAAAAAAATCTTGTAACGTTTACAACACTAGGAGGTGAAGTCATCCGAGGTATAATCGAATGGCTCGATAGTTTCCAGATTAAGGTTAATTTACAAGAAAATATTGGGGTGGTTGTGTTCCGACATGGAATCTACGATGCCATCCTTCAACCCGAAGCTGGAGAAGCATCCGGGCAGCCTCCTCCACAACTTGAAAAAACCCCTGTGGAAATTCCCATTGAAAAAATCTCTGTGGAGTTGGCCATTCATCAAAATACCAGATTGAATCCGGAGATAACCCAAAAAGTTCGGGAACAGGCCAAAGCCCTGGGAAAAATCCCGAAGCCGATCTGGGTTGCCTACGATAAGGAACGGGATGTGTATGTTTTACTGGATGGATTCCGGAGATTGACCATCGCCCAAGAATTAGGATTAAAGACTTTACCGGCAGTGGTTGAGTAATCTAAGGGTGGTTACAATCTTAGCCTTTAATTCCTCCGGCCCCCCATCCTTCGATAAGGTATTGCTGGATAAAAATGAAGAAAAGAAGCACCGGAATGGTAATGAGGACCCCAGATGCCATGATCATACCCCAATCTACAACGGTTTGATTAAAAAGATCCTGGACTCCTACCGGCAGGGTTTTGAGAGGATCTGAAGTGATGAGAATGCGGGCAAAAATATAATCGTTCCAGGCCAGAATAAGTGTAAAGATGGCGGTGGCTATGATTCCCGGAGCTGCGAGGGGAAGGACAATGTAAAAAGCAGCTTCCAAATGGGTTGCTCCATCAACCAGAGCGGCCTCTTCAAGTTCTAAGGGAATGGTTTGAAAAAAGGATCGAAGCAGCCAGAGAGTAAAGGGGAGACTAAAGGAAGTTAAGGCCAGGACCAGGGCTGTATGGGTGTTAACCAATCCTATCTTTCGGATAAGGATATAGAAGGGAATAACGATCATGATAGGAGCAAACATGTATGTTAAAAGCACAAGTTGGGCGAGGAGTTCTTTTCCACGGAATCGGAATCGGACAAGGCCATAAGCTCCTAAAACAGACAGAACTAAGGCACAGGCTGTGGTCAAAATGGAGACTTTGAGACTGTTCATAAAATAGGAAAGAAAGTGAGACCGGGAAAACAACGCATAAAAATTGGTTAACGTCATATGCCTGGGAATCAATTCAGGTGGATAGATAAAGATCTCTTCCGTGGGTTTAAAGGAGGTTATGAGCATCCAGATCAGAGGGAAAATACTCCACAGGAGGAGGAGAATACTTCCTCCATAGAGTCCCAGGATGCGCCAGGGAAACTTAAATCTCTTTTTCAGATAAATCAAACGCTTTGGCTTGCGACCCATACTTTGCTAGATTCCTTCTTCTACTTTATAAATTTTAAAATAAATCGCCGCCGCTCCGGCCATGATTAAGAGCATTACCATGGCTACCGTTGCTCCAATTCCCGCCTGCCAGTAGGTAAACGTTTTCATGTAGGCATACAGGGGTAAAGTCCGAATATAAAGTCCCACGCCTTCGCCTCCGCCCATAAGCCAGACCGTATCAAACTTAGTAAACATCCAGATTCCCCGGAGAAGGATGATAATAAAGAGAACGGTTTTAAGTTGAGGAAGTGTAATGTAAAAAAACCGCTGAAGAGCCGAAGCTCCATCCACTTTAGCGGCTTCATAGAGTTCCGGCGGAATAATCTGCAATCTGGCCAGAATCGTAAGAAATACAAAGGGGAAGAATTGCCAGACACTGACCAGGATCAAGGAGATCATAATGGTATCCTGCCCAAACCACCCAATGGGATCTTTAACCAAATTAAGTGCCTGCAGTGTGTAATTAACCAGTCCATAGGTATCGTGAAGGAGCCACTTCCAGAGGAGAACCCCGACGATGGTGGGAACCAGATAAGGAAACAGGATTGCACCCCGAAAGAAGTTACGTCCTGGAAAACTCTCATGGAGGAGCAGCGCGGCTCCGATTCCAATGACAAGCTGGAGAACTACGGTAACGAGGGAGTAGATGACTCCAAGTTTAAAACTCATCCAGAACTGGGGATCTTTCAGGACCAGTTCATAGTTTCGAAGCCCTACAAACTTCTCTCCTGGGAGAAACGCATGTTTATTTAGAAGGCTAAGCCACACATTATAAACCACCGGATAGAGGGTTAAAGTTCCGATAACCAGCAGGGATGGGAGAAGGAGAAGAAAACCCATATATCTTCTCATAATGAGTATAACCCAAAGGGTCAGGAGTCAGAATCAAAGAACTCTTCCGGCTCATTTTTTTCTGACTTCTGATTACCATTTCCTGTATCCCAATTGTTCGATAAGTTCTTCAGCGGCTTTTTGAGCTTTCGCCGCCTCTTCTTCGGGCTGCCCCCCGGCGGTTACCCGTTGAATTAAATCGGCTACAATACCTGAGCCATCCAGCTCGGCCAGGAAGGGAAGGGTAGCATCGGCTTCAGAGACCATTCCGATAGGGGATGCTAACTTTTCATCAAAAATTTTCTGAACCGTCTCCTGCCATTGACTCCACTTCTGGATCGTGGGATTATTCAAATATTCCGGCGATTTCGCTACGGATAGAAGAATCGGACTCAAATGAATGGGGACGGTATGAAGGAGTTTAATGTAGTTATCTTTTTGGTAATAAAGTTTGAGATATTCGGCGGCGAGATCTCCGTATTTAGAAGAAGTAAAGATCGCCCAATTTTCTCCATCCAGAGGGGTAATTCCCACTTTTCCAGAAGGACCTATCTGTTTGAGGCCAGCTGCAAAGTAATCTTGATTTTGCATTTCTTTGGGGGCATACTTCTCGATAAAGCCAATGGTGCGTGCACCAGCCATGACGACCATGGCGACTTTCCCGCTGGCAAATTGGGCCATTGTATCCAGATAACCACGCCCCGACCAGCCGGGAGGGCAATACTTACTCAACTCCTTTACAAAGTAGAGCATTTCAATAAAGGGTTTTTCTGTAAAGGCCGGGCGCCAGGTTTCCGGATCCACCCATCGTCCGCCGTTGCTGGCTAACCACTCTGCTGGAAGAACAAAGCCCATATAAAGACGTTCTCCCGGAAGGGTAATTCCATAACGATCTATTTTTCCATCTCCATCGGTATCTTCCGTCAACTGCCTGGCCGCTTCAACAAGCTCAGCCCAGGTAGTTGGAATTTTGATCCCTTTTTTCTCAAACAAATCCTTCCGATAAATAAATAAATTCGCTCCAATCACATGGGCGATCCCGTAATAATGACCATCAAAATACTGAAGCTTTCGGACCAGCGGGGTAATATCTCCCTCTCCAATGGCCTGGATCACCTCATCTATAGGACGCAATAATCCCTTCTGGTAAAGAGACGCAGTGGCATAGGGTTGAAGTTCGGTTAAATCCGGTGGATCTCCTGCTGCGATAGCTGCAAAAAGTTTGGTATTCAAATCTCCCCACCCTAAGGCTTCTACCTGAACTTTTACATCTGGATATTTGGTCGTTAATTGCTTTCCAATTTCATTCATTACAGCAACGGTGGCCGGATTGACTTCCGTCGTCCAGACGCGAAGGATTTTTTCTGCTGCCTCCACCGTACAGGCTTGATCCAGATTTCCTCCTATAAAACCTAACCAGACTGAGATGATGGTTTGAAGAAAAAGTTGTTTTTTCATGGAAACTCCTTCTTTAAAAGGAATGTAAGATGTATCCCCTGTGAAAAGGTTACGTCCAGGATAGAACAACCATCCGTAATGGGTTATCCTTCAACCGGGCCACCTCCTCCTTAAGTTGCCTGGACCGGTCCGGTCGTATCTCAACACGGAAAGGATATAAGGCCTAAAAAACTCTGATTGGTAAATATTTTGAGATAGGAACTCTCCGGTTGTCAATATTTTCTCGTTGGGGCTGAAAAGTTTTGTGGTATCCATTTAACCAGAAAGAATCGTCTGGAGGATTATAAGTCTGGAATATTACCAGATTTGAAGGGGAGTTTTACAAGGGGAAAGTTTAAAGCGGGGAAAAGTAAGGAAGCCCCCGAGAGGATTTGAACCTCCCCACAGGGATCCGGAGTCCCTTGCTCTATCCGGGCTGAGCTACGGGGGCCTAATTCTAATCCAATAATATCTTTAATATATTACTTCGAGAAACCAGAACCGTCAACGGAAAAATACCTCGTTGCTACCTTACGAGATCCCGGGGAAATCTTTTTAAAATAACCTGTACAGGCACCGGAAGGATCAACTTTCTTGAGCCGGGGTTTTTATTCAAATAGCAAAGCTCTCTTGAAATCTGCCGGATTATCCGATGCACTGAGTGCAGTTTCCAGGGTAATTTTTCCCGAATTATAAAGCTCTGTTAGCGCCTGATCAAAGGACTGCATACCGTACTGGGATCGTCCGGCTTCAATCACCTCCTTGATAAGGGAGGTCTTTTCGGGTTCCTCGATATAAGCCTGAATGGTTTTGGTACTGATTAAGAGTTCCACGGCAACGACCCGCCCTTTTTCATCTTTTCGGGGTAGCAAACGCTGGGAGATGATCCCTTTGATATTGGCTGCAAGTTGAAGTCGAATTTGAAGTTGTTGATGGGGGGGAAAGGAATCGATGATGCGGTTAATGGTACTCCCTGCATCGGTTGTATGCAAAGTGCTCATAACGAGATGGCCTGTTTCTGCGGCTTTAATGGCAATACTGATCGTTTCGGTATCTCGCATTTCACCGACCAATATGATGTCGGGATCTTGTCGTAAAGCGGCCCTCAAGGCTGTCGAAAAGCTCTCGGTATCTTTTCCCACCTCCCTTTGATTGATGGAGCAGAGTTTATCTTCATACAAAAATTCTATAGGATCTTCGATGGTTATAATATGGGCTTTTTTGGTGGTATTAATATGATTAATCATGGAAGCCAGCGTGGTGGATTTACCACTTCCGGTAATACCGGTAACCAAAATAAGCCCTCGCGGTTCCAGGGCTAGTTCCTTGACTTTTGGGGGGAGTCCCAGTTCTTCGATGGAAGGAATGGTGTAGGGAATGACTCTGAAAACCAGGGCAATACTTCCTCGCTGGCGAAAGAGATTAACCCGGAACCTGGAAATTCCCGGGATGCTGTAAGAAGTATCATACTCGGATTTAGATTGGAATCCTTCCCATTCTCTGGGACTTAATAAACTTTTTGCCAGGATCTCGGTATCTTGAGGCGTTAATTTTCTAAAGTTAGCCGGAATTAATTCCCCTCTTGCACGCAACAAAGGGGGGCTTCCGGCTTTAAAATGTAAATCCGAAACATCTTCCTTCAGCAGGGAGATGAGAAGTTTATCAACTTGTGAAGAAGCCATAATTTTTACTCCCCATGTAAAGATCATTTAAACACTATTTCTTTGTTCCTTAACCGAATAGGGCCGGGCTATCTGGGACATAACTTTTTAGCGGGGGGGTGGCGGTGGGGGTGGTTTAGAAAGCGTGGTTGGACTCAAATCGATAAGAATTCCTCCGGTTATCTGAAAACTGCCGGCATTATCGCCATCAAACTCCACAAAATTCCGACCCCCTTCTATGAAGAAATTAACCGGTCGATCTTCAAAAAACTTAATTCCTCCAAAAATTCTGACCCCGAACTCCGTGCTGGAATTACTTTTTCCGCTGGCAAAGTCCCGATCAAAAAAATAAGGACCTAATCCGAGCCCTATATAGGGAGTCGTACTATACCTGGGAAGAAAGTTATACTGGGCACTAAAAATGAGGGGAACAACCGTTACATCTCCCCCCAGCGCAGAGCTTTTACTATCGGCCGAGTAATGTTCCACACTAACTCCCAATTGTAACCCCAGATTACTATCCAATCCGAGGACGCCACCCAACAGAAGATCGGTATCAAATTCACTGTTAAAAGGAGCCTCGCTTGGAATATAGGCCCCGGTTTTAAACCCTATTTCTATTTCAGCAGAAACGACCCTTACCCAACTTCCAACTAACAATAAAACCAACACCCAAAATCTCTTTATCCTTTGCATAAGTTATTTATCTCCTGTTCGAGGATATAAACGGTTTGTTAAGAGATGATCCCTTCCAGAAACTACAAACTCTTCTGAATAAAGTCCCAGATTGCCAAATTGATGGAACTGTATTATCAGAAATCCCTATGCCTGTCAAGGGATTCCTTTCTTAAACTTTATGGCTCTAAATTTAATTCTTGACTTTAGGGTCCATGTTCATTTATGAATAGGTAGAAAAACTCCAAGGTATACGGTTTTGATAAGGTTTTATTGCAACTCCGGAGGATAAATGATGCGTGACCCAGGGCAAACACGTAAACTCAATTCTGAGGATCAAGAAAAGGGGAAAGTTTTGGTTGCAGAGACCATAGCCGAAATAAGAACGGATATTAAAAATTTGTTAGAATCTAAAGGATTTGAAGTTATTACCGCTGAAGACGGAGAAGCTGTTATGAGTAAAATCGAAGAAGATCACCCTGAATTGATCATCGTAGATGCCATGCTCCCCGGCATAGATGGTGTTCAACTCTGTAAAGTTCTGAGAAACAAACAAGAAACCAGGTTTTTACCCATTGTTCTGCTAACTTCTAAAACAGGTCTGGAGGATAAGGCCAGGGGCTTTGAAAGTGGGGCAGATGACTATATTATAAAACCCTTCCACCCCTATGAGTTGTTAATTAGAGTAAGATCCCTCCTAGCTATGCGCAGGTTGCAAATTCAGGCTTCCGAGTCGGAGAAACTTGCTGTAATCCGCGAACTATGCACGGCCCTGGAGTTCGAGATTAGCCACTCTACCGATACCATCCTGAATTGTACTACCTATCTGGAAAATGCACTCAAAACCCATCAAGACCCGGTGTTACTCTCACGGGCTCAAACTATTTCTTATCACACTTCCAGAATTAAAATGATGTTAAGTAAATTAATCGAAATTGCCAGAGATCCAGGCACTAAAGTCAGGCTGGAGTAATGCTTAATCGATAGGACCCCATGGGGATAAAATTCTACGTTTTCTGGCGTAGGTTTTGTCGTATATACAAGCTTTGTAACGCAATAATGGTTTTACCATCACAGATCTCTCCGGTTTCTATCATCTGTAAGGCCTTTTCAAAAGGTAATTCCAGGAGTTGAATATCTTCATGCTCAGAAGCAAGGCCTCCCCCTGGGTTAATCCGCTCTGCCTCATCTACATATCCTACATAGACCTGAATCGTTTCAGAACTGCTACCGGGAGTCGGATAAAATTTACACAGGGGAATCAAGTTTTGTATACGGTAACCCACTTCTTCCAGAACTTCATCCCGGGCCGTCGTAAGAGGATCTCGCCCTTTGTCTTGAATTCCGGCTACAACCTCGATCAACCAGCCCGGTCCTCCCTGTAAGTAGGCTGCACAACGGAATTGTTTAATCAGCAAAACGGTATTTTTTTCTCGATGATAAAGAAGAATGGCGACTGCATGGCCCCGATCAAGGACCAGGCGCTCGATGACCTCGCTCATAGTTCCGTCAAACTTTTCATGGCGGAAAATCACTTTATCTAACTTGAAATAACCGTCATACTCCCGTTGGATCTGTTTTATTTCAACCTTCACAGTTTGTGGTCCACTATCCGTTGTCCGTTGTTTTTACTTCTTCTCTCCCTCATAACGGACAACAGACAGAGACTGTTTAGAGTTCTCCCATCAATTGAATGGATTGGATTTCAGCCGATCCTCCCCCAGTTCCTAAATCCAGGCGAAGTCCTGTAATTTTATTAACCCAAACCCAGGCCGGTAGAGAGGATAGTTGAATGACATAGGGATGGAAGGTTCCATCTGCACGGAGGCTGAAAACAAGACTACTTTGGCTATTAAAACCTTTTTGATCAACTGCCCAGAGTAGCTGCCCTTGCTTTCCTTGATAAACCTTCATATTTACAATAAAATAAATGACAGGTTTGGGGTCTATTCCGGCCGTCTCCAATTCTATCCCTTGATTTACCAGATGTATTCCATCGCCCGGGAATTTCCACTCCTTGAGGATCTGATGACCGGATAGCATTTCTTCCAGTCGATCTCTTCCCCACAAAAAGGGAACATAACCAAAATCTACTGCATGAAAGAGATACGATCGATAAGATTCTTCCACGACCTGGATGGTACCGGGTTCTAAAAGGATAAAGTTAGCTACCCGGGCAGCCGGTTTATAATGACGAAGCAGATAATGGGAAAGGAGATAATGTCGTAAATAGGTATCTACCCCATCTATCTCGTCCCAATGGGTTTGGGAACGAAAGATAATAAATTTGGGAGGGTGTTGCTTCAAATCACGGATCACTTCCCTCTGTTGCTCCTCGGTAATAACAAGCTGAGTCAGAGCATAACGGGTCGGGTTCTTTCTATCCGTAAGAAAATAAAAGGCTCCATGATTGGTAAAGTCCCAGATATAATCCGTTGGGAGGGTCATTTTTGCAAAAAAATTAAGTACCTGCACCGTGGTATGGGCTTGTTCGGTTGAGAGGAAGAGTTGACCCAATCTGGGCTCTGAGACCCGGCTGCGTCCTGTTACCTGGATAGAGTTTTTGGTAGAAAATCGACTCAGTTGATCGGGCAAGGTTGTTTTTCCTTCCCGGCGGGTCGGTGTTGGGATAAATAGAGAGGTTGCTAAGAAAAGATAAATCAAGGCATACCTTAGGTTGAACCGAACCGCCTGGGTGAGTAAAAATAACAATAAAATCCACCCAAAATGGCTTCCCATCAAAGCATGTCCGGAATCCGAACGATCTAATCCTCGTTTATAATAAACAATGTTAATTAATAAAAGAAGGATTAGAATCCAATCTTCAGGCGAAGTCCATTGTCTGGCCCTTACTTTAAATCTTAATAGGACAAGGACCAGTAAAATAAGAAGGGGGAGGAGATAGCCTTCCCAAAAATCATAATGATCGTTAATACCCAAAATGAGCGTTTTAAAAGGGAGGGAACTCCAGTGATCATAGGCTCTAAAGATTTCCTTGTAAGTAGAGATAAAGGGTCCCCAGGCCTCTAGTTTGATAAGATACATGACAAAGGGGACAAAGCTGATCAAAAGGATTAGGGTATAAATAAAAACCGGTTTCCATCCTTTTCCCCTCTCCTTTTTCCACATTCCTAATCCCAGCAGAATTCCCAGTCCTCCTTCTGCCAGAATAACTGCAAACCCTGTATCGTTGGCAATAAGAAAGCTTAAAAAGGCCGTAAAAGCCGAAAGGCATAAATACCAGGTTCGATGATATCTTAGATACGCAACGGTCAACAAAATGCTCAGGTTGGCAATCACGGTCCTCTCGGTGGCAAGGATAGGAAATAACCCTGTTAAAATCAGGGGGACCAATAAGAGTGCCCCTTCATAAGGAAGGCATAAGAGTCCCAAGTAATAATAAGAAACGACGGCCAAAGGACTTATAATATTTTCCAAAATTCGGAATCCTTCAAGGGATTGCCCAAAAAGCTTGAATCCAAGGAGGGGCATTCCGATATCGGCAAATAAGCCGTGAACGAAAAAGATATCTTTATAGGGAATTTTTCCATCCAGAAAAGCCCAAGCGGGAACCAACTTTTCCCCTTCATGAAAAAAATCCACATCTCGTTGAATGTTGGGATGAAAGAAAAGAGAATAAATAAGGATCGGAAGCGCACCCCAAAAGAATACCTTCAAAAAGAGTCGTTTATGATCCCTTGCTCTTGAATTCCGGATAATCCATATCCAAATCACCGTAGAGGCTATAAGGGTTAGAAGGATTAATATAGACCTGTGATAAGGAACGTTATACCACTCTAAGACTTTACCGTCCTGGACATATTCTGCCCAGAAGAGGGTCTCCAGGGATAAAATAGCAAAGGGTAAAAAGGTTAGAGCGGTCTGAGGGAGAACCTCCGCTCTGGATTGGGATTTGCGTTGGGCAACAAAATGAGAAACAATCCACCAGGCGACCCAACTCAAGCTTCCCATAGCCAGCAGGAGCCAGAAGCTGTATACTTCCAAAATACTTGAAGAATCAAAACGTCTCCGACCAGGTATTGCCAGAAGAAAGAAACCGGGACAGGTTCCAAGCAAAAAAACCCCTAGATGTATCAAAAAGAGATCTCGTTTTTTATCATAGTTTTCATAAAAAAAGGGTATCAGAAGGTTTATACCAATAAAAGCGAGACCCAGGGTGAGAACGATGGGACTTAGAAAGAATTCTTCATTACGATAGGGTGCATAAAAAAGTAGAGGAACTAGAAACCAGATGGCGTAACTGAATGCCGTAAGCTTTAAATTTTCTGGGGGGGTTATCGAACAAAATTTCTGTTGAAAGGCGGTTAGAGGAAACCAAAGCAGATAGCCGGAGAAAGTTATCAGGGGAACAATTAAGAGGGTTAACAGATACAGGAAGGACTCACGCTGCTCGGGGTAGAGGCGAAGGGCAGCAAAGCCTACAGTTCCTTTATAAGAGTGATACTCGAAGGGAAGAGTTTCTTGTAGAATGAGCAGGATCCCCAATCCCGAAAAGAAACTTCCTATAAGAACGATGGCCTGCCAGAGCGTTAAGTCATATTTTTTAGCTTCTTCGTGAAGAGAGGTTATAGACTTTAAATCCAGTCGGGCAAACATGTATTGAGATGTCGGGAAAGAACTGGTTTGTTTCCTTTCCCAAAACCTGGGGAGAAGAGTTAAAGGTGAGAATCCGACCGGCTACTGTTTATTAAAGGATTCTTCCTACCAGGTCGTAGGTATAGGCGTTGGTAATCTCCACATCTTCCAGTCTTCCCTGCTCGGTCTGACCCTCGTTGAGGTAAACGACGCCGTCAATTTCAGGGGCCTGGTTCTGCATCCGTCCTACCAACAGGAGAGGGGTTTCCAGGGACACGCCATCAACCAGAACACGTTGCTTGGTTCCTATCAGGGCTTTATTTTTCTCTTTGGAGATAGCCGCCTGTACCTTCATCAGCCGTCGGTATCGTTTATCCTTAACTTTAGCCGGTACCTCGTTTTTAAGGGTTGCGGCAACGGTTCCTTCCTCTTTGGAGTATTTGAAAACACCCACCCGATCAAATTGCGTTTCTTGAACAAATTCTACCAGTCGTTCAAAGGCTTCTTCGGTTTCTCCGGGAAATCCTACGATGAAAGTAGTTCTTAGTGAAACTCCCGGAATTGTTTCCCGTATAGTTTGAATTAATTCCTTTATTTTTTTAGAAGAACTCGGTCGATTCATGGCCTTGAGTATGGCATCATCGATATGTTGTAAAGGAAGGTCTATGTACTTACAGATTTTAGGCTCCCGGGCGATGGTTTCCATAAGGGACTTTCTAATAGTCGTCGGATAGGCATATAAAAATCGAATCCATTCAATTCCATCTACCCGGACCAATTCTTCCAGAAGACGGGAAAGGGTTACCTCCTTCCCCTGGTCTTTTCCATAGGCAGTCGTATCCTGGGCAATCAGGTTAACCTCTTTAACTCCCTGGTCTGCAAGGCGTTTTACTTCTTCAACTACCGATGAAATCGTTCTACTTCGGAACAGTCCGCGCATAGAAGGAATGGCGCAAAACGTACAGGTATAATCACATCCTTCGGCAATCTTCACATAGGCCGTATGTCGAGGCCCTAAATTGACCCGTGGAGTGGTATGATTATAAAGATACGTGGATTGATAAGCTCCTTGAGAAATAAGGTTAAGGGATAAACGGTGGGCCCGCTCTTCAGAAGAATATTTGCCTGTCAGTTCATCACAAACTTTGGCGATGTGAGGGATATCGTCCAGCCCCAGGAAAACATCCACTTCTGGAAGTTCTCTGGCCAGATCCCTGGAATACCGCTGGACCAGACAACCCGTTACAATGAGATATCGGCATTGACCTGCTTCCTTCCATTGGGCGACTTCCAATATGGTGTCGATAGATTCCTCTTTAGCCGGGTTAATAAAGCCACAGGTGTTTACAATGATAATGTCTGCATTGGCTTCGGAAGTCAATTCATAATTCGCTTCCTGAAGGAAGCCTGCCATAACTTCGGCATCTACCGTATTCTTGGCACATCCTAAAGTGATAATCCCAACCTTTTTCATCGTTAAAAGAATACAAACTTTCCGGACTTTTTTCAAGCGAAATTCTTTACTCGATAACTGCATCCACTTAGCAGGTGGCTAAAAAATCTGTATAATGCATAAGCGTGATAAACTCTGAACAGCGATATTTTGATGAGTAACGTTTAAAATTACCCCGTATCCAAATCAGTCGATGAGGAAAAAATGGGGTATGAACGGAAGGGAACACCCGTTCTGCAGGTAAACTCTGCGTTTTCGGCCGTTTTTTACAGGCAGAGATCATCAGGGGAGCGGTGCCTATCTTCCGGTGTCGATGCCTTGAGGAATATCAAGCTCTTTACTATTCGGGACGCTCTGGATCCTTACCTTTTGAAAGAAATGGGTACAAATCTGAACTCCTGAAATCAGAAGGGTCAGTAAGGTTAAAAATAATCCCAGCTTATACGAAGTGGGTTCATATCGAAATTGTACCACATGCTCTCCTTTCGGGACTTTCACGGCCCGTTGTATATAGTTTGCCTGCTGGATCTCAACCTCCGTTTCATCGATAAAAGCTTTCCAGCCGGGATAAAAGGTCTCCCGTAAAAGGAGTAAACCCTCTGTAGGACGCTGTGTTTGAAGGGTTATTCGAGTAAGATGATATTCTTTGATAAGGACGGGATTCAACTCTTCAGATTCCAGAGCCGCAGATTCGCGTGTAGAAAACTCCTCATTTTGAACCGTGGATTTTGAAGAGGGGGCTAAGATGGCGTGATGAACGGGATCAAAGTTCTCCTGGATCATATCATTGAGTACATCTATTTTACTTCCCAGGTAAGCCACAGGAACTACCCAATTCGCCCTTGGGGCAGATTTTTTAAGGCGATAAACCCAAAACCTGGGCTCTTCAGAAAGGAAAACCATTTCCAGGTTTTCGTTATCTATGGGCTCAAAGGTCAACAGATAGGCTGCATTGAGCATTTCAAGAAGTTTAATTTTCAGGGGTAGAGGGGTGAGTTCAATAGCTTTCAGGATGGTATGGTAACGGGCCAGTCCTGCAGGCACGAATCCCTCTACATCGAAAATATGATAGAGCATGCCGATATTGGATTCCAGGGTATCCCTTTGTCCATACATATTGCGATAAGATGCTATACCGAATATATCCGTAAGGGGAGAAGGACGATAAATGCGGAATAGTTTGTCTTCTGATTTCTCCTGTTCTAGATAAGATACCAGAGGGGGTCTCTCCAAATAGAGAGTCTCATCGGCCAGGGAAATAACCCGACGGTTAATCCGGTATAAATCCAGGATAACCAGCAGAAGAAGACCCAGGAAAATAAAACGGATTCTGGGAAAGGTGCCATAGGTCTTACCTTTAAGAGAATTTGTACTTGCACGGTATCGCTTCAAAACCTGATCTGCTCCAAATCCCGCCAAAGCGGCTCCGGCAAAGATTGTCCAAAAAAGATATTTATCCGGGTTCGGAATCATCCGAAATAAGGGAATTGTTTTGTAAAGAAAATAATAAAAGGGCGTGTATTTACCCATGGCCAGGATTAAAGAGAACAGAAAAGAGATGGCCAGAAAAAGGGTGGTTTTGCTTCTTTGGGAGAAGATCCCCAACAAAAGGGATGGCAAAATGAGCGCACCCAGGTATACGCTGGGAAATAAAACAATTCCATCGGAAAAAAAGGATCTTCCCCAGAAAGACTCTGAAGGATTCAAGGTACCTAAAAGATTCGGTATGAAAAATTCCAGAATTCTTAGGGGATGAAAAGAAAATTTGGTTAAATACGCATAGTCCGCCTCTTGACTTCTTAAAGCAAATTGAGCCAATTCCAGCGTGGGTAAGAACTGTACCATAGAGAAACCAAGGGCATAACTAACTATCCAGATTAACTTCAGAATAATCTCTTTACCCCTTTCCCGGATATAGAGACCTGCGTATCCTACAAGGGCCAGGCCGGTTAGCATGACAGGGACGAAATCCCCTCCCAGCAATTGAAGAGCCAAAACCATACCGACTCCCAAGGGAGGAAGGATAGATCGACCCTGTAGGGTCTTTTCAAAGAAATAGATAACCAGAGGAAGCCAGGACAGGGGAAATAAAATATTTAAGTAGCTAATCGAGGAAATGGTAAAACCACCATAGGTAAAAATAACGGCCGAAAAAAGAGAGGCCTCCAGGGATAATCCCCAATTTCTGACCAGAAGATACATAAACATCGAAGAAAGAAAGTAGGTCAGTACCAGGAGTAAGGTATATCCATAGGGAAAAGATAAGAAATAGAAAATAAAACTTACAGGATGGAAGACAGCCGGTTCCAGAGTGGCTAAATGGGGAATACCAGATAAGACGTAGGGGTTCCAGAGAGGAATATATCCGGCCTGAATTGCTTCCTTATTAAAGGAAACCATGGGGTAAAAAAAGGGAAGAATGTCTTTTTGGTGGAAGACTTTTCCCAGAAAGAGGGGTTTGTGAAAAAACAAAAGGAGGGTAGAGAATAAAAGGAAAAAAGCTAAAGGGGAGCGAGGTCTATTCACAGGCCCTTTCCAAAATGATATCTTTTCCACCTCTGATAGCTTCTTCATCGACCTGAACTTGCTGAAATCCCGTATCACATTTTAGCAGGTAAAAATCAGAAGTATGGATCGAAGCTACAGACTTATCGGTTGAATAAGGAACGGTAAACTTAAAATTTCCCGCCATATCGCTCCG
This sequence comes from bacterium, assembly GCA_030550175.1. GTDB lineage: Bacteria > Moduliflexota > Moduliflexia > Moduliflexales > JAUQPW01 > JAUQPW01. The sequence continues at coordinate 961 of JAUQPW010000051.1, read as the reverse complement.
GGTAATATTCAAATAGGAGAATATCCGTTGTTGATTCGTTTGAACCTTGAGAAGGATGGATACAGGAATCTCTACCCTGGTTTTACCGATGATGTGAGCGCCCGGTACGTACTCAAACACTTTAATCCAGTGAACCGGTCGTGGCCTTCCTTCAGATAAAACAGTGTTGGACTCGTATAAGAGCCGATAGTGCTCCAGTGCAGGAATCCATTTTTCTCTCTTAATGGCGCTCCCATCAAACTCATAAAGCCTTGTTTGCATCAAAGAATAAAATCGTTCGGTAGGGACAGCGAGTTGGGTCTGACCGGACCCTTGAGGTATTGTTTTCATTTCAACATAGGTGGCCGGATTTAATCCGATCGCTGCTGCATAACGAGGAAAGGCTCGAAGAAAATCAGAAACCAGGATATAACGGGCTTTTTTTTCGGTCAAGATTTGATTGGCCGTATCTTCATCCTCCGCCAAAAAAAACCGGGTGGATTCTTCAAAGGCATAACCATCGTTGTCGGCTATTGCGGGTCGATGTCCGATGTAGTTAATCCAACGACCAAAAGACCAATTGGCCAGAATTCCGTATTGAGGTTGTTCGTGCAAGCTATAAAAGTCCCCCGGTTCCGGAGAGAGCTGTTTAAGTTGGAGAAGGGTCTGATAAATATCTTGGGGAGGCCCTACAGGTAACTTAGAAAGCCCAGATAAATATTGCAAACCTGGGAAAAGAATCCAGATAACCATGGCAAAAAGTACCACAAGACCTATTTTTTGTTCAACCAAAATCTGAGAAAAGGAACTCTTTGTTTTCCATAAATTCCCGCAGGTTTGCAGAAGGTGAGAAAACTTTTCAACAAAAAATCCGAGATAAATAGAACAAACTACAGAAAAAAGAACAGAACACCATCAAGCAAGATTAAAACAAGCTCAAAAACAACCTATTCAAACTCCATCAAAGCATTAAACAACAAAA
>JAUQPW010000050.1 GCA_030550175.1 bacterium | reverse complement strand
CCCCTCTCCCGCAGCGTGGGAGAGGGGTGTAGGGGTGAGGGCAGAGAATTCCACAAAACTAACTTTACAAGGTACTACTCAGTCGGAATGGGTAGGAGGGCCCTGGTAGCCACATAACCGATTATTTTGGCCAGGGATGCCGGGCTATTTCCTTCTCGTTAAGATCTGCTCCCCATCCGGGTTTCTTGGGAATTTTGAGATAGCCGTTCTGGATAACCGGCGGGTCTGTGATGATTTCATCTTTCCAGGGGACATCATCGACGTCCGTTTCCATGATGCGTACGTTAGGCACACAGGCACAAAGATGCGCACTCATCAAGGTAGAAAGGTGGCTGTAGTAGTTATGAGGGGCAATATTGATTTCATAGGTCTCGGCCAGGTCTGCTATCTTCTTTGATTGGGTAAATCCATTCCAGGGTACATCGATCATGGCAATATCCATGGCATGTTTATCAAAAAAGGGTCGGTAGCCTCGTAATGTATAAAGATTTTCGCCTGAACAGATACGGGTGGTCGTGGATTGTTTGACCTGAAGGAGGGCGTCGGGATCATAAGTATCTACTTCCAGCCATAAAAGGTTAAAAGGTTCCACAGCCTTCGCAATACGTATATTCCCTTCCGTTTTGAAATTGAAGTTCAAATCCAGGCAGATATCTACCTCTTCACCTACCGCCCGTCGAAGGGTTCCGATTAAGTTTTCAATGTCCCGCAGGATGGTATGTGTAATATTTTGGTCGGTAGTTCCATATCCACCACCGAATCCTTGCCAGACGACACGGGGAGGATCTCCGGGGGTTATAATGTTGGTTTTGAGTGCGGTAAACCCTCGACGCACGACTTCCTGTCCGAGGTTTGCAATGTCCTCCAGGGAACGTAAAGGAGGGGTCCCCAGGATCTGGGGATACATGGCTCGATAAGTACCACAGTGAGACCAATACAACCGAACCTCATCTCGAGTAGGTCCACCGAATAATTCATAAACAGGAATTCCCAGTGCCTTGGCTTTAAGATCGCATAAAGCGTTGTCGATTCCGGCAATTGCCTGTTGAGCTATTCCGCCGGGATTCTGCCGCATAGCCCGGTACATATCCCAATATAATTTCTCAATGGGTCTTGGATCCTGACCCAACAAAAGAGGTGTAAGATCCTGAACACAGGCTGCTATGGCAAACGGTGCCCTGGGATTACTAAATTCTCCATACCCTGTAATACCTTCATCTGTTTGAATTTTCACGAACGACCACGGTCGCCAACCTGCATCGCAATGAATCGTTTCAACTTTGGTTATTTTCATTTAGATATAAAAATCAAGGATCAGGAGCCGGAATTCAGAATAAAAAGGGCTTCTGACCCCCGATTCCTAAAGGAATTCTAAAAGCTTCTCTAGAATAATGTCAGGTTTTTCCTCGGGTAGAAAATGACCGCACTCGGGAATTGCTTCCCCTCGAACATCTTGAGCAAACTCTTGCCAAATTTCAAGGACGTTAAAAAGATGGATGACACTTCCTCCACCCCACAGGACCAATCGGACTAATTCATGGATGTCAGTAGCCATGGTCCGCTTATCATAACCTCCGGCAGGTTTATCTGAGTAGCCATAACCCCGCAGGTCAGGAGCAACAACGGTATAGTGTTTTGCCAAAGCCGGAATAATCAGCCGCCATTGATAAGCTTTGGGGCCATCCATGCAACAAAACCAGTAAGGGACCACTCCCTTGAATGACATAGTGTAGTCGAATACCGTTTACATAAGCCATGCGATGCTGCCATGTTTCCATATTTTATTTTTCCCTAAAGGCGCAGAATAATACACTAGGATCGAATCAAAGATGCATCTACTCCTAATTGTTCTGCAGCCGTTATAATTCCCTTCAAGGTATCTTCGTTCAGGGGAATTCCTTCTTTTCGATATTTTATCTCGGTTTCCGCTTCTAATTCACCCGGGGAATAGATTCGGTCAAAGCCCGGAGCCTTACGTCCATGACGAATTTGCCGAATAATTCCATCTACCCGGTGCTTAAATCGGGCTACATCTTCAAATGCGGCTATTCTCAGGGCCATGAAAAAATGACCATCCTGTCCGGCTTTTGCTCCTTTTTCCAGATCCCCTAACTCGGTTCCGTAGCTGGCCCCAGACAAGACCGCCGAGAGAATCCCCATGATCAGAGCCAGCGAAGTCCCTTTGTATTCACCAATCGGCTGGAGCAGACCCTCCAGAGCCTTCGCCGGATCGGTCGTTGGACGTCCTTCTGCATCAAAGGCCCAGGTACTCGGAATCTGTAAGCCCTTCTGATGATAAACCTCGATCTTACCCCGGGCCGAATAGCTAAAGGCGGCATCATAGACAATGGGAATTTCCTCGCCTGCAGGAATGGCTACACTCAGTGGATTGATCCCCAAAATTCGGTCTATTCCACCCCATGGAGCCATGGTCGGAAGCGCGTTGGTCGTTGCCAGACCGATCATGTCTTCGGGGAGAGCCATCATGGTATAATAAGCCATAGCCCCACAATGATTACTTCCACCAACCGCCACCACAGCTACCCCGGTAGTTCGGGCCCGTTCAATGACCTGACGCATGGCAAAGGTAGATCCAATCTGCCCCATACTGTTACCCCCGTCTACTACCAGAGCAGCCCCGGTATCTTTTACTACCCGGGGTCGTCCCTTTGGATTCACCCCTGTCTGCAACCTCCTGACATAGTTGGGTACCCGCATCACTCCATGGGAATGAACCCCTCGCAGGTCTGCTACCACCAATGTCTCGGTTAACAGCCCTGCATCCTCTGCCGACATCCCACAACGCTCGAAAATAGATTGAACGACTTTTTTAAGCGTATCAGCCGAAATTCTTCGTTCTTTTTCGCTTCCAGGATATGCCCCCATACGAATTTTTTACCTCACCCTTGTACTTTTTAACATGATAACAACTTGGGTTATCACATTAATCCTCTCCTGGTTAATAATAAAGATACAAAGCATCCCTCTTCTGTTCAGGACTTTTGAGAGAGTTTCTTACCATCTTCTGATATGGCCTAAAGTTTGAGCCTCTTCCGTGGTGATGGGAAGTTTCTCAACCTTGTTTTACTTCTTCTGGCCGGGTTCACAGTTCGATTCAAGCCGGTTTTTCAATCTTTCGTTTGATATGGGTTTGAATAAACTGGATAATCTCTTCCAGGGAAGTTCCCACTGGAAAAATTCCATCTACCCCTGACTCCTTCAGCTTAGGAACATCTTGATCCGGAATGGTTCCTCCCAGCACTACCAGCACCTCATCTAAAACCCCTTTTTCTTTAAGAAATTCGGTTAACTTGGGAACAAGTCGCATATGTGCGCCAGAAAGAAGACTTACGCCGACTACATCTACATCCTCATGGATAGCTGCCTGGGCAACCTGATCCGGGGTCAGTCGCATTCCCAGGTAAATAACCTCCATACCGGCATCTCGCAGGGCCTTTGCGATGACCTTTATGCCCCGATCGTGTCCGTCTAAACCGAGTTTTCCCAATAGTACTTTAATTGGCCGTTCCGACATAGGAATAAGTAGGGAGGTATGGAAGTATGGAAGTATGGGAGTATGGGGGTGTGGGAGTGTGGAAGTATGGAAGTGTAGGAGTAAATTCTCCCACCTCCATCCTTCCACCTTTCCATACTTCCATACTTCCATACTCCCATACCCCCACCCCCACCCTCCCATACCTCTACACTCCCATACCTTTCCACCTCCATACCTTAAAAAACAGCAGGATCTTTATATTCTCCGTACAATTCTCGAAGTGTACCCATAATTTCCCCTTCTGTGGCATAAACCTTTACGGCTTCCAAAATCCAGGGCATGAGGTTTTCATTTTTCTCTACTGCCTCTCGTAGTCTATCCAGTGCTTTATCTACTTCTCTTTGATTTCGGGATTTTTTAACCTCTGCCAATCGCTCCTTCTGTCGATCTTCCTCTGCCGGATCGAATTCAAAGACCTCGATGGGTTGTTGAACTTCAGACTGATAGGCATTTACACCGACGACCAGATAGTCCTTCTTTTCGATTTTCTGTTGATACTGATAGGCAGCTTCTGCGATTTCCTTTTCAATATATCCCTTCTCTATGGCTGTAAGCATCCCTTCGAGCATACTTCCCTTGCCGAGGGTCTCGATTTTCTCTATATACGCCCGGGCCTTTTCTTCCATGGTATTGGTTAAAGATTCCACGAAATAAGATCCGGCCAGTGGATCAATGGTATTGACAACCCCACTTTCATGTCCGATGATTTGCTGGGTGCGTAAGGATATCATCATGGCTTCTTCCGAAGGAATATCATAAGCTTCATCGTATCCACTGACATGGAGAGATTGAGTTCCTCCCAGGACCGCGGCCAGTGCCTGAATGGTTCCCCGGACGATGTTATTTTTAGGTTGTTCCCGGACCAGGGTAGAACCCAGGGTCTGAGTATGGAACCGAACCCGCATAGATTCGGCTTTTTTGGCTCCATATCGCTCTTTCATAATTCTGGCCCACAACCTTCTGGCAGCTCGAAATTTACTGATCTCTTCAAAAAAATCGTTGTGGCAACCGAAGAAGAAGGAAAGCCGGGGTGCAAAATCGTCTATGGCGAGACCTCGCCGGAGACCGCCTTCCACATAAGCCATCCCTTGGGCCAGGGTAAAAGCGAGTTCCTGAACTGCGGTAGATCCGGCCTCACGGGTATGATAACCCGAGATGGAAATAGTATTCCAGTTGGGAACATGCCGGGTACAATACTCCACCACATCCAGGGTAATCTTAAAAGCCGGGCGGGGAGGAAGGCCAAAGGTTTTCTGCCCGTGGAATTCCTTCAACGAATCGTTCTGGACCGTTCCCCGCAAATTTTCCCATTTAACACCCCGTTTCTCGGCCACGGCCAATAAAAGGCTCAGCAATACAATTGCCGGATGGTTGATGGTTAAAGAAATACTCACCCGATCCAGTGGAATCCCTTCAAACAGCTCTTCCATGTCCCGAAGGGTATCAATGGCAACTCCCAACCGTCCTACTTCCCCTTCTGCCAGAGGATGATCCGAATCATAACCTGTCAGGGTCGGGTGATCAAAGTCTGTACTGATGCCTGTTTGTCCGTGCTTGAGAAGGAACCGGTACCGTTCGTTGGTCGATCGAGCCGTTCCAAACCCGGCAATCTGCCGTCGGGTCCACAGCCGTCCCCGATACATGGTGGGATATACCCCTCGGGTGAATGGAAAGGCACCAGGAAAGTTCAGATCCCTCGCATAATCCAACTCCTTTACATCTTCAGGCGTGTAAACCCGTTTGACCTCCAGGTCAGAAACGGTTCGAAAGGTTTCACGCTGTTCGGGAGTCTTCTTAAGGGCAGGAGCCAGGGTCTCCGATTCCCATTTTTCTTGGGCTTCTTTGATCTGCTCCAGGGCTTTTTCGTTAAAGAGTTTAGAATCCATTTTTTAACCTCCTATTAACAAAGAATTTTGTTTTTAAATTTCAGCCGTCTGTCCGCCATCTACAGCCAACAGAGCCCCTGTAACAAAGGAAAATTCATGGGAAGCCAGAAACAGAGCGGCATAAGCCAGTTCTTCAGGTTGACCCAGACGTCCCATGGGAAAAGTGGCTGCAAAGGCTTCCAATTCCTTGGAAGATAAAGCTTCCCTCAACAGGGGGGTATCGGTAGGCCCCGGACAGAGGGCATTGACCCGTATTTTGTCTTTAGCGTGGTCAATGGCCATGGCTTTAGTAAGTAAAGCCACTCCACCTTTTGTTAAATTTTTTACAGGAAAAGTTTTAATTTTAAAAAGAACTTATATATTTATTTTTATCCTTCGTACTTTTTTGTATCCTTTGTAGTTTTATCCATTTCATATTACCCGGGATTGGCGGGTTTCCATCAAGTAACGCCGATAGGTTTGTATGTACTCGGCCACACCTTCTCGAATATTGGTAAAGCGAGGTTGATAACCCAGCTGTTCCTGGGCATTTTGAATACTTAATATACCCCTATATCGAATCTCGATTAAATCTGCTTCAGACAGGTCAGAACCGATCTGGATATCTGCGTCCGGGATCAGGCTTTTAACGACTTCGGCAATCTGCCCGGCTGTAACCAGGGGTTGTCCGGTCGCTGCATAGAAGATACGGTCTTTTACTTTGTCGGCAGGGATTTCAAGTGCTTTTATGGCTAACTGGGCAACATCTTCCACATGGGTATAGTCCCGCGGGAACTCCCGACCTTTTTCGAAGCGGGTGGGTAGACCTCGAACTGAGTTTTCAACCATGGGTTTGATGAAGATCGGCCACTGCATGCTAAAGCCGTAAACGGCCGAGGGGCGTAGTGTGATAAAATCGATTCCAAAGCTTTGATGGTAGGCAAAGCAAAAGGCTTCGCTGGCAACCTTGGAAGCTCCATAAAAACTGGAACCGGGACCTTCTTGAGGCAATAACACCGGATGTGCCGCATCGATAGGCTGGTATTGAACGGAGGGTAATACGCCGATGGAACTGAAATACACGATACGTTGGAGTTTGAAAAGTCGAGCGGCTTCCAGGATATTCATCGTACCTCCTAAATTGACACGCATGGCTTCTAGAGGTTCCCTGGACAAATACACCGGATTCACAATGGTTGCCATGTGGATCATTTTTTGTGGGCGATATTCTTGGATAACCTGAAAGAGGTTTGACCAGCTCTCTATACTACCCTGAGCGAAAATAGGAACATGGCGAACTTGATCCCTATCCATAACCGGTTTTAATATCCAGGCGGCTTCAGGACCCGGTTCTTTGATATCGTACATAATCACCGGATATCCCCTCTCGGCCAGGTGGCGAACCGTTGGGTTGAAGTCGGGGACGGAGCGTAACCGGACTGATGGCCAGCAATTTATCTCCGATAATTCGACGGGCATTCTGAACGGTTATACGTTGGGTCTCCGGGTTTTCTACCAGCGTCGCATCATCAAAGGCGTGAACCTGTGGATTAATGGAATAGCTTACCAAATCGATAAGGGCCACCGGGGGATGACCGCGGTTTATCTCTGTAAAATAGGCGTTGGTCCCTGCACCCACCTTGGCAGCAGGCGCGTATTCTTTCAGGAGAGGGCGGGCCAGTTGAATCCACTTTTCGGTAGTTGAACTCTCTCCAATATGGAAGATCAGCCAGGTACAAACCCGAGGTTTAATCTGGAATAGTGCCTCCCTCAAGCCCATAAGCTCCTTCCTGGCTGCATTCGACAAAATCAATGCCACTTCCAATTCCACTCCCAACTTTTCGGCTTCCTCGCCGGCTCGCCGTAAACGATCCCTATAATCCGATTCAAATAAAGGCAAATCCACCCGAAGATGGGAAAGGTTGAGCAGCTTCATCGAATTTTATCCTCTTCCCCTTTCTGACCATAGTGAAGGGAAAGAGTAACCGACTGGATAATTTTCTCCCCGGCTTTGACTTCTACAGGACGTGGCAGTGCAAGAGGAGTACAATAGGTTTTGAAAGAAGCATCTGTCCAGTTACGATGGTCTTCAGTTTCAAATACCTCTCCTTCAAAGCGAACCTCTGCCCGAATGCCGGGCCGGACTTCATGGATCATACCCTGTAAATCCATAAAAGGTTGATGGGGGGAAATAGTCTTTGGAAACACGCTGCGTTCTCGGGTGCCGTCTTTTTTCAACAATTCAACCGGTAATCCGGCAACCGCCATGGGATGAAGCACACAGAAACCAAGACGGGCACGCCAGAAATTACGATGGGCTATTCCCTCCATCGAGAAGCGAATTGTTCCCTGCCGATCTCCCGTAATATGCCCCTGCCAGGAAAAGTCGATTTCACCTTGTTTATGATCGGCTTTGAAGGTAATTTCAAAATGATCTTCATGGGCATCTACCTCCAGGTTGGAAATAACCGGCACCACAGTACTCCAATCCGGTGGACGCAGCGCTATATAGATATGTCGAAGAACTTCCTGCTCACCAAGTCGAATATACCTTAACGTACCTGCTTCAAATTGAAGAGTGAGTGGACCCGCACGAAGTGCAAGCCGTTGCACGGGAGGCTCGTTTACTCCACGTAGAAGAATCCAATTTGACATGTCATTTCCTCCGGGTTTTTTAGCAGATTTTTAACAAAACCAGACGATATTGGCTTAACATACTCTATCCAGGCTGGCAAGAAAATTTTAAAAAAATTGTAATCTGAGAGGGGAGGGGAGAAGGCAAGGAGAAAAAACAAAAAGGAGATCGTTAAGATCTCCTTTTTGATTCCATGGACGCTGCAGGAATCGAACCTGCGACCCGCTGATTAAGAGTCAGCTGCTCTACCTAGCTGAGCTAAGCGTCCAGACGCTTAGTAAAATTTAGTGCTTCAAAAACAATTACGCAACAGGAAAAAATTACCGGTTAACCCTCACCCCTTGCTTGACCCCTTCCTTTGTGCATCCCAACAGGCGACTCTCAGGAGCAATACCCTGGGTTAAATTTGGAAAGTATCCAGGAGATGGTTTCATCACTCCCGACTATAATGGCCCGAAGAGAATATACCCTGCAAGGTTTAAAGAGTCTCTTCCTCCAGGGCTCTGATTTTCCTCTGCAGAATATCCAGTTGTTTTTGAAACTCCTCCTCACTGGCGTCCATATCCAGAAGGATCTCCCCATCTTGGGGTACATCTTTTACTACGTACAAAGAATAATCGGGATATAATATTTCGGCCTCTGGATTTGGATTCTCTAAATCAAACTCCATAAAAGATAGATCTGAGCGTAAAAGGGATTCTGCAAACAACATCATAACTTCCCAATCCGGAAAATGATTCCTGAATTTTCGACTCATAAACTCAATAGACTCACGGTTGACTTTATTTTATTATTTATCTTATTAATAAAAAAGGCAATAAAAACAAGCTCAGGAAACTAACTTTTTATGTTAATTTAGCACCTATCATGCGGCTTTCTATGCTAAAGCAAGCTTTGGTGGTCATGGTTAAAGCACCGATTCCAGGAAGAGTAAAAACCCGACTCTGCCCCCCTTTGACTCCGGAAATGGCCGCAGAACTTTATCGGTGTTTTCTGATCGATATTTTCAGACGAGTGGCCCAACTCCCCCAGGTGAATAAAATTATCGGGTATACCCCTGAGGGAACCCAGGCAACCTTTCACAGCTTACTACCTTCCCAGGATTTTGAGTTTATTCCCCAACGGGGCCAGGATCTGGGAGAACGCATGGTCAATCTGTTTGAGGATTTATTTCGATCCGGATACACTTCCATTTCCTTAATCGGAAGTGATTGCCCTCATCTTCCCCCGGAGTTTTTACAAAAGTCTTTGGATTATTTAAAAAATCCGGATGTGGAGGTCGTTCTGGGACCCTCAGAAGATGGGGGTTATTATTTGGTGGGATTATCCAGGCTGCAACCGGAGATCTTTCAAGGAATCCCCTGGAGTACCGATAAAGTTCTTACCGAAACCCTGAATCGGATCCATCAATTAGGGCTTAAAGTGGCTCTGCTCTCCCCCTGGTATGATATAGATACGCTAGAGGATCTTAAAAAACTTACAAAAGAAGAACTAAAACAACCCAGGAAGGATTTACCGTTGGAGACCCTGGGCTTTTTGAGAAAGCATTTGAAAATATGATACCGGATCGTGCCCGGTGCCTCCTGAACCCTTCCCTCTCATACCTTCTTCAAGTTGCAAATGATTCCCCGAACCTATTCATAGGGGCAAAGATAAGGGTGAAGTCATTTCCCCACTTTATTCTGGGCTTCGGTACACCTCGTTCTGTGCAAGGATAGGTTCCCCATCCGCTTGAAAAGGTAATACTCCGAACAGGGTCCTAAAGGGGTAGGGGAGACTTTCAAAGGCCTTGGCATTTCCCTTGAATACTCCCTTTACAAGATTACTTTTTCTGAAAATTCAAAGAGATACGATCTTGTAACTTCTTTTAGTACTCATCTGCCTTTCAGGGAATAATCCCAGGATTGCCGGTCAGGGTCAGGTTTAAAACCTGTCTTTACTTATGAAAGGCAAATGGGTATAAAAAGAAGAAAGGAGGCTATTTCATGGAACCGACAGAGTTTAAAAATGCTACCCGAGCCCAATCCGGTTTCTTGACGCCTGTAGAGCGAAAAGTTCTAAAATGGCTTGCCCGGCGGACACCCCTGTGGATTCGTCCAGATCATTTAACCCTGATAGGCTTTGTAGCCATGTTCTTAGCCGGGGTATTTTATGGTCTCAGCCGGTGGGATGCCCGGTTTCTTCATGGGGTTAATTTTTGGCTTATAATTAACTGGCTTGGAGATAGTCTGGATGGTACACTGGCCCGTTACCGAAATAAACAACGCCCCAGGTACGGATTTTACGTGGACCATATGGTGGATACCTTTGCACTTTTTTTCTCATAGGCGGGCTGGCCTTCTCCGGTTATATGAGTGAACGGATTGCCTTTGGAGTGTTGGTTGTTTATTTCATGCTGGCCATTCAGGTTTATCTGGCTACCTACACGCTGGGCACCTTTCAATTGTCTTTCTGGAAGTTGGGTCCTACCGAGTTGAGGCTACTTCTCGTTTTGGGAAATCTTGTTTTGCTTTTATCCCCCTACGCTCAGATTTATGATCGTACTTACTTACTTTACGATGTGGGAGGTATTATGGGTATAGTCGGTATGGCCTGGACGTTAATCACTTCAGTGATCCAAAATACGAAAATCCTGTATGATTTGGAACAGGTTTCATAGAGGGGGTGTCTTTTCGCCTTGATTTCGTCTCGGTAAAGGGTATATTTAATACCAGGTAGACTTATTTTTAACCTCTTAACAAAGGACAGGTCATTATGTGTGGACGTTATACCCAAACGCGAGAGACGGAAACTTTACAGGCCCGTTTTAAATTCGAGCCTACGGATATTGTACTCCATCCCAGATATAATCTGGCCCCGGGACAGGATGCACCGGTAATTATCCAGCAGGAGTCCAGAGTCCTCAAGCTCATGCGGTGGGGTTTGGTCCCATCCCGGGCAAAAGAAACCTCCACCGGCTATAAGATGATCAACGCCCGAGCAGAAACCCTTACACAAAAACCCAGTTTTAAGAAGTCTTTTCAGCATAGGCGCTGTCTGGTTCTGGCCGATGGTTTCTACGAATGGCGTAAAAATGGAGGTCGGGCCAAAACCCCTGTACGTTTTGTACTCAAAAACCGAGAGCCTTTTGCTTTTGCAGGTCTCTGGGATATATGGCAGGGATCCGATGAAGACGAAGCAGAGGGGAACGACCGGTTACCTTTACTTTCCTTTACTATTATCACAACAGAAGCCAACGATCTGATTCGACCGATTCACGATCGAATGCCTGTGATACTCCAACCGGAAGATGAAGATGTCTGGTTAGACCCGGATTTGAAGGATGTGAACAAACTGGCCTCTCTGTTAGAACCTTATCCATCGGATAAAATGATGGGATACGAAGTCTCCTCTCTGGTAAATTCACCTAAAAATGATACCCCTGAATGCATTTTAGAAAGGAGGGCATAGAATGAATAATCTCAAGCCGGATAGAAGTGAAATCGAGAAAAACTGGCGAGCCCGGGGCTTTAGCTGTGATCTTTGGGTTGATCCCCCCGGACAGGTCTGGAAAGACTATATTCATTCCGTAGATGAGCTTTTGATGGTCCTGGAAGGAGAGATTGAGCTGGAAATGCAGGGAAAGACCTTTCGTCCTAAGATAGGAGAGGAGGTGCTCATCCCGGCCAGAACCCTGCACACCGTTCGTAACGTAGGAAGTACAACTTCTCGATGGCTTTACGGTTATAAGGAACGTCCCTGAAGCCTCTCTGAATTCTGAAGGGAGTCGCTCTTGTTCCTGCTTATGACAGCAGTAGCCGGACAAGAACCCGGTTAGCCGAAAGGCGTCTATAGGGACAAAGACCAGGAAGAAAGAAAACCGACGTAGGGCCACGGCATGCCGTGCCCGTACAGATCAAGCCGATTACACTGCCTCATCCCTGCCCCTCGGATTGGCGGGAGTTTAGGGTCTCCGTTCGCCGAAAAGCCATAGCTTTGTTTAAGTTGACAAAGTTGAAAGCAACTGTAATCCATCAAGAGAAAGGATTCTATACTCCCCTTTTAATATTTTTTGGGATTCCATTTTTTTCTTGACAGGGAATTTTGGAGAGAATATACAACAAGGTTATCCTCATCCCTCAACCCCTTCCTCTGACCAGAGGGGGATCATGCTACTGGAGTGACAAAAGCAGAGATCTACAGTCCACCTGTGGGATAAGGAGTCGAGTCAATTCAATTTTTGGCCATGAGTTAGATCACAACCGTCTATCCTTACCTCGTAGGGATAGATCCTTAAACCCATAAGAATTTGTGGTGAGTATCCCCCGGCTTGTGGGTTTGGATAAAGAGGGTATCTGTGTACGTTCGGTTGAATTTGCACAGATAGGACCTTGAATCAAAGGAGGAAACCATGGACCGTATTTTAAAGAGACTCGCAGTAAGGCATCTTGTTTTAGTGCTTTTCCTCACAGGTATTACCGGTTGGGTACACGCACAACCCGTAACAGATATCATGCTGGCAGCTAATCCAGGCGAATCCTGGCTCCATGCCAATGGTAACTGGGCGGGACATCGATACAGTACCCTAACCCAACTAAACCCGGAGAGCATCAAGGGGCTCAAGCTTGCCTGGATTTACTCATTAGGGGGAAAAACCGATGCCCAGAATACGCCTCTCTATCATGATGGGCTGTTATATGTCGCGCAAGACAATACCGTTTTTGCCCTGGATGCCCATTCTGGGAAACGGGTATGGAAATATACCCACAAGCTTCCCGAAGACTGGGGCGGATATAACGTTCCCTTCATCACAGGTAAACATCGGGGTTTAGCTATTTACGGAGAATATATCTACTTCTTGTCTAACGATGCCAAACTCCATGCTATCCATTACAAAACGGGTCAGGCAAAGTTTGTAAAGGATTATCCGGACTTTCCCTATCCCAAGGATTTCGAAAAATCTAAGGATGCAAACGGCTATGCAACGACCGTTGGCCCCCTAGCGATCCCGGGTCAGATTATTGTGCCTATGAATGGGACAGACTTCGGTGGGCTTCCCGGATATGTGCTGGGTGTAAATCCAGAGAACGGCAACATGTTATGGAAAGCCAATATGATCCCCGGACCGGGGGAAGTAGGGTACGAGACCTGGCCTCAGGGGAGCCATGAGTGGGGTGGAGCAGGTCCCTGGATCACCGGTACCTGGGATCCTGAGCTGAAAATGTACTTTACAGGGACGGCCAACGCCTATCCCTGGAATCCAAAAAACCGGGGTAAGGGATTAATGGAAAACCTGGGGGCTGCAGGTATTGTGGCAGTTAATACAGATACCGGCAAGACGGTCTGGCGCTATAGTGCTGTTCCCGGGGATCCTTGGGACTTTGATACGCCACAGACTCCGATGATTATAGAAATTGAAGGGCGAAAGACCCTAGTCCAACCCAACAAGACTGGTTTTATCCACTATCTGGATCCGAAGACCGGAAAATTCCTGAGAGCCGTACCCTTCGCCGACAAGATTACCTGGATTAAAGGATATGATCCGGAAGGAAAACCCATCAGTCAGATCGACCTGCCTGTAGAAGGGGGTCCGACGATTGAGGTATGGCCCAGTCTGTTAGGTGCCGTGAATATGTATCCTTCGGCGTATAATCCCAAGACGGGTTATATCTATCTGGCAGCCGTCAATGCCGGAATGAAGTACGGATTCGAGGATATTAAGGTCATCAGCAACGTCCGACATTTCGGTGCGTATCAGGAATTCATTTGGGGATACGAGGTGGATCAGGCTAGGGACGTCAAGTCGGGTAGAGAAGTCTGGAGGGATCAAAAAAGTAAACATGGATTTGCCGGTGGAATGCTGACAACAGCCGGAAATCTGACCTTCTACACAACCCAGGGTGGTGTCTTTCAAGGTGTAAATGCCACTACCGGTGAAATCTTATACGCCTTCAACCTGGGAACAACGGCTTATGCCGGGCCGATTACCTTCATGGTCGATGGTAGACAATGTGTCGTGCAGGTAGCCGGAGGATCTCCCGAAAAATTCGGCTACAAGGAGCACAATCTGGAACACGGCAGCTTGGTTGCGGCCTTCTGCCTGGAATAAACCCGGAAGATGCCCAGGAGTTTTACTTAAAGTAGAGATGAAAAAGCGCGCACAGAGGACTGTGCGCGCTTTTGCGTGATAGGTCAAAAATAAGGGGAGAAAGTAATGAGGAGAATGGGTCAAGGAATTCTGGTAGGGATTTTTATGGTGGGTTTTATCGCCATAAACGGATGGGGCCTGGGGAACGCCCTGGGAGCCGATACAGGAACAGAAATCCCGGCAACAAATCCCTTTTCGGGGAATCAAGCCGCCATCGAGGAGGGTCGCTCCTGGTACCGCTCTATATGCAGTAATTGTCACGGTGGGAGGGCCGATGGAGCAGGAGAGCGGGGACATGGTGCCGATCTACGGGTGTTCAACAAGGGATTTCGGAAATTCGTTGAAACCGTAAAGAATGGAAGAGATACCGGCCGTGCCATGAAAATGCCCAGTTGGGGAAAAGTTTTATCCGATGACACTATCTATAAAATCGGAGCTTATCTGGAAACACTGGCCCAGGAAGGAGCTAACTGGAAAGAAGGAGTCAAATAGTGACTGTCCGTTAACCTTAAACAGGCCAGTACCAATCGATCCTACCGGTTTTGGGTAAACGAATAAAAAATCAAAGTTCGGTTCTCGGATCTCCAGGGCTAATGGGAAATTAACCGACATGAAAATCAAGGGAAGTGAGGGAGCAAGACGTCCGCGCTCCCAGCTCATGGAGTCAAACTTTTCTACTTTATCCCGGCACATACAGGGACGATTTGAAGTAGCTAAGAAAGCCCTTGGGGAGTGATCAAACTGAGCGGCGAGGATACCCTCGCCGCCTTGAGAAGCAGGATTATTTTGCAGCAGACACCGGAAGATCTCCCACCGAACCTAAAGAAACCACAGGAAAGACACCTAAAAATTGAGAAGAAGACGTGAGGATCCACCACTGTCCATTAGAAGGTCGAAAGATTCCCAGATCTGTCCGACCATCTCCATCATAATCTGCCTGAACCGGAAGATCCCCAGGTTGTCCCCACGCCCTTGTCGCGATTCTCCTACTTTTAAGAATACCTATCCAAGTCCCCGTGCTGGGTCTCCAGACGGCTACATTGGCTAATCCATCTCCATCATAATCCCCTGGTACCGGAAAATCTCCCACGGTTCCTAAAACCCTAATGGTAACCAGATTACTGCTAGAGTTTGTAATAAACCATTGACCGGTAGAAGGTCTAAAAACAGCAATATCCGTCACACCATCTCCATCGTAATCAGCCGGAACAGGGACATCGCCAGTTGTACCCCAAATTGTAGCTCCAAGGCCGCCGCTTGAAAAGAGGATCCACCATACACTGCCGAGGGGTCTCCAAACAGCACGATCTGTCAAGCCATCTCCATCATAATCTCCAGGAACCGGAAGATCTCCTGCCTGACCCCAGACCTGAATATCCTCACCGGCCGGAAGAAGAACATGCCACTCGCCGGTGGAAGGCCTAAAAAAGGCAAAATCGGCAGTTCCATCTCCATCATAATCCCCGGGAGTTGGAATATCTCCCGAAGATCCAAAGGAAACTTTTGAGGTCCTACCGGATACCGACCACTCCCCGGTCGTGGGATTCCAGACGGCAATATCATCGTTCAACCCCCCATTGAAATTCGCTTTATCTGCCACAGGAACGGCCGGAATCAAAGGTAAGGTTTGTTGAATAGCCCACACACTGCCGAGAGTTCCGGCGTAGAGAATAGAAGGAGTCGTTGGATTTACCGCCAAAGCCTGTATACTTAGATTTGTCAATCCCGTATTTATAACGCTCCAGTTTCCTCCTCCATCGAGGCTCTTGAACATACCTTCTAAAGTCCCTGCATAGAGAGTCGCAGGGGTCACCGGATCTATAGCCAGAGCCCGAACATCCAGATTCGTCAATCCCGTGTTTATGCCGCTCCAACTACCACCGCCGTTGGTGCTCTTAAAAATACCATTACTGGCAGTTCCTGCATAGAGAGTCGCAGGGGTCACCGGATCTATAGCCAGAGCCCGAACATCCAGATTCGTCAATCCCGTGTTTATGCCGCTCCAACTACCACCGCCATTGGTGCTCTTGAACACTCCGCCACCCAAAGTCCCTGCATACACCGTGGAGGAATTCGTGGGATCTATAGCCAGAGCCCGAACATCCAGATTCGTCAATCCCGTGTTTATGCCGCCCCAACTACCACCGCCATTGGTGCTCTTAAAAATACCATTACCGGCAGTTCCTGCATAGAGAGTCGCAGGGGTCACCGGATCTATAGCCAGGGTCCGAATATCCAGATTCGTCAATCCCGTGTTTATGCCGCCCCAACTACCACCGCCGTTAGTGCTCTTGAACACTCCGCCACCCAAAGTCCCTGCATACACCGTGGAGGAATTCGCGGGATCTATAGCCAGGGCTCGAATATTGAAGGCAGACAGTTTGTTATTTACAGTACTCCAGTTCCCCCCTCCATCCGTACTTTTGAATACACCGCCATCAATAGTCCCTGCATACACTGTGGAAGGGGTTACGGGATCGATGCCCAGGGCAAGAATACGCAGATTCGTCAGTCCGGTATTCACTGCACTCCAACTCCCTCCGCCATTGGTACTTTTGAATACACCTCCACCCAAAGTCCCTGCATACAGGATAGAAGAAGTGTTAGGATCCACGGCCAGGATATAGACATCCAGGTTGGTCAGTCCGGTATTCACTGCACCCCAGTTTCCCCCGCCATTGGTACTTTTGATAATGCCACCCCCTAGAATTCCTGCATAGAGCGTGGAGGGAGTTGTGGGATCGATGACAAGGGTTTGAACCCCAAGGCCGGGTAATCCGGTATTCACTGCACTCCAGTTTCCCCCGCCATTGGTACTCTTGAACACTCCCCCACCTGAAGTTCCCACATATACCGTGGAGGAAGTTGCAGGATCAATGGCCAGAGCCTGAACATCCAGATTCGTCAGCCCCGTATTCACCCCACTCCAACTTCCCCCCCCATCACTGCTCTTGAATACACCACCTCCAAAAGTTCCTGCATACAGAATGGAAGGGGTTGTGGGATCAATGGCCAGGGCCCGAACATCCAGATTCGTCAGCCCCGTATTCACCCCACTCCAACTTCCCCCCCCATCACTGCTCTTGAATACACCACCTCCAAAAGTTCCTGCATACAGAATGGAAGGGGTTGTGGGATCAATGGCCAGGGCTTTTATATTTCCACCTTTCGGTCCATTGGTCGTCCATATGTTAAACCCGGCAAAAGCCTGATCTACCCCCATAGAAAATAGAGTCAATAGAATTCCCACGAAGAGTATGTGGAGGCGAAGACATCGGGGTAGAGTTTTTATCCTTGATCTACAAAGACTATAACGGAAGTCGGAAAGTAAATATTTTTTATCTTGCTTCTTATTGTTATTGAGTAACAGAGGAAGCAGGTTTTTTATAGATTCCCTTGGGGTTTCCATCCTATTCATCCCTCCTCCCCAGCCCTACACGCCCTCCCTTCACGTCTCTTATTTTTGTGGGGTGATAAGGTAAGTTAAATTTAAGAATACTTTTTATATCGTAACAAAGCCTGTTTTCTCAAGATAAGAACACTCTATCGAACGGTCTTTATAGGGCCGGGCCAAAGTTAAAATTCATGAGCCAATTCCCTTGAGATAAGCTATTAAACTGTTTACCTAATTTTGATTGATCTCATAGTGCGGCTTTCACTTCCCAGCTCCCCTCTTCCGCAGCCTAGGGAAAGGGCCGGGGGTAAGGGCCACTTAAACGTTAAGCAAAACTAAGTAAACAGTGCAGGAGATTCTATGACCCAAATTCTGCTATAAATTCCTGCAAAGGTTATACCGTTTTGAAGAGCAGAGGATGAGTCCAGGACGGGATGAATCTGCTCATCGGTTAAGCCGTGGCCCGGTCAATAAGGAAATTAAAAGATACCCAGGATAAAAACCTTAAAGTGCATAAAGGACTATCCACAGCCTATGATCTCTCTTTCCCGTTAAAGTATGGCAAAAGTGGAAGGGTTCCCTCATCCGCCCTGGGTTCCTGGATTCTACTTCGGCAGGAGGTCCTCTGATCTATATTCCCAAAACCATGACGGATATGGTTCTCTCCCTGGCCCGGTCCAATTCGATAAAAAAAATCCGTTGCCAGGGACCCAATTGAATCTGTCCGTTCACAATGTTCAGGGTTTCTGAAGCTCGCAGAAGCATGGCTTTACAATGGGAGTGGCCGTTGTCATATTCATCGGGACCCAGGTTGACCGTTCGGATGGAAAAATCGTTATGACGATACACGGCATTCTGAGGAACCATACTCTCCAGAATCTTTTTCATATCCTCCAGGAGTAAAGGTTCGTTTTCATTGACCACAATGGCCGTGGTGGTATGTTTGGTTTGTACGTTCACGAAACCGTTTTGAATTTGAGATTTTTCCACCAGCTTGATGATGATATCCGTGAGATCTATAAATTGTAAACATTCTTGAGTTTTTAACGGGATTAATTCATGAAAAACTCTCATAGTTACCTACTCCCTTTCCTTTCCAGAAGTTCTTTTAACCCTAGAAACTCTTTCTTTTGAAAATAAAGTACTTTGCTTAATAAAGCAACAGGATGAAAAAATAACGTGTAATTTGTTTACTTGCCGGGAGATAGATTGCAAGGCCTGGAGGATTCTAGGCACGGACCGGTTTTATCCAGGATAGAATCCGGGGTGGATCTTTTTCTGCAATTACGGCAGATTCTGCAGCCTTTCGCAGGACTTGTTCCAGGGCTTGCAGATATTCAATAAAGCTCTCACGACCCTGGTCTGTAAGGAATACTGTTGTACGAGGTTTGGCTCTGACAAAGGTCTTTTCAATCTTGATGGCGCCGGCTTCTTCTAAGGCTTTCAAATGCCGACTCAGGTTGCCGTCGGTAAGTTTACATTCCTCCTTGAGCTCGTTAAAAGTCAACCCATCTATGGAACCACAAAGGGCCGATACAATGGCTAAACGATTCGGCTCGTGAAAAATTTGTTTCAAGGCTACATAAGGATTATCGTACTTGGCGGACATGGTTATTCTCCTTTATTTTTATTTTAAAGAAACTACTTAAGGAAGTGGGGGTTGCCCCATCGTAATGCAAAATAATTCCCCCGGCCCATTCTCCGACAAAAAAGACCATGGCTGCTGGCCATGGATTTAGAAAAGAATTATGGGGAGTCAGCAGATAAATAGTCCCACAGATAATGTAAAACCAACCCACTTGGCAAATCTGTTTCGGCAGAACATGGCGTGAGGCCAGGTTGGCCAAGCCAAACAAACACATCCATACGCCAAATAAGTATTTATGAAGTCCATCCCTCATTAAGATTAAGGTCAGGACTCCTCCCACGAAAAGAGGGGGAAGTACATCAATGGTCGGTTTAAGCCGGCGGATATCCCGCTTAACACAGGGATCAAAAAAGAACCAGTAAACCAGCGATCCAAAATTTAAAAGAAGAGCAAGGGCAAAGACGGTTCCCCAGCTAATGGCATGGGCGGTGATGGTTTTCGGAAAATAATCGGAAGACATAACTGGAGCAGCCAGTAAAGCAAGGGTTCCGGAAATGGCTCGGGCACGCCCCGAATAGCCTTTAAAACGTTGTTTTTCCAATACCTTCTGTTGTAATTCCTGAACCTGGGCAAGTGCATGATAGATGGGATTGGTCATCATGGTTTCTTCCTCCTTTTCTAACAAAATATACTAGACAAATCACTTTGCAATACAAAGTTTTATACTGAAATGTTAAAAAATCACTTGCTTTTTCGGAATGAATGTGTTAAACTAGCTAAATTGTTATTTCAATACACCTTCATTTTTATGCAAAGAAAAAAGAGAGGGAAAATAGGAACCCATGGACCCAATCCGCAAAGGAAGAATTAAATCGTTATTCCGACCAAATTCGGCGTTCGGCTTAATTGCTTTAGGTACCGCGGGAGGATTTATTTTATGGAGAAGGCCTGATTTAAGTTCGGCCAAATCCCATCTGATTTTGTCTGCCATTTTTGTGCTTCTCTATTCAGTAACCTACTCCTTTCTTCCATCTTTGGTAAAGGCTGCCATTGCACTTGTTGCCATAGGCTGTGCCCTAAGTTCCTATCGATGGGGGATACCTTTTCACCCTGGAATCTGTGGGCTTCTCCTCCTACCCCTCCCCGTTATCCCATCTCTCCAATTCTACCTGGGATATCCACTCCGTGTGTCAACAGGTATCTTAGTGGAAAACCCTCACCTCCTGTCCCCCTCTCCCAAATTGGGAGAGGAGAAACTAGGGGGTGAGGGGAAGGAACTTCTTTAAATTGGGATAGTCAACTCATCTTAATCGATACGCCTTGTAGTGGAGTTCGGATGTTATGGTCGGCCCTTTATCTCACTTTTACCTTGACCTGTTTCTATGGATTTAATACAGGAAAAACCTGTCTGGCCGTTCTTCTCTCATTCCTGGGGATTATTGCAGGAAATGCGCTCCGTTCGGCTGCCTTATTCTATCCTGAGGCTCATATCCTTGCTCTCCCTTCCTGGGCCCACGAAGGGATTGGAATGGTCGTATTTTTCTTCACAGCCATTTTTATTGTGGGAGGTATTCAATGGATTCGAAAAAATTTCCATCCTGACCCTTCCCATTTATATCATTTTCTGTGGGTTAGCCGCCATAGTACCCCTGGTAGTTGCTACTCCTGATTTCAAGCCTGATTTTGTCTCGTTCCCCGGCTGGCCAAAGCAATTTGAAGACCGCCCTTTGATGGAGTTACCTTTATCCAAACGTGAGAGGCGCTTTAACAATGATTTTCCAGGGCGTATCGCAAGGTTTACAGATGGAACCCGTGAGTTTGTGATCCGATGGGTGATCCAAGAAACGAGAAAACTCCATCCCGGTGCCGATTGTTTCAAAGGAATCGGCTATTTTATTTAGCCTATCTCCCTTCGAACCGATATCAACGGCTACTCCTGGGGTTGTTTTGAAGCTACCCGGGGTGAGGAAAAACTTAGAGTCTGTGAAAGGATCTACGATAAAGCAGGAAATAGTTGGACCGAGGTCTCTGACTGGTATTGGGCAGCTTTTCTGGGAAGAACGCAGGGACCCTGGTGGGTTATCACCGTTGCCGAGAATCTACAGGAATAAGGATAGATTTTTTCTCACCTAACCCCCTTCCCGCCTAAAAACGCTGTTCTTCTAGGAGTTGGATGAGTTCATCGACAGAAAATATTTCCCTGGATAGGAAAAGGGCTTTTATGCCAGAGGCTTGAAATTGCTTTAAGCAGTAAGCTTGTTCCCGGCGTTTTTGATCTTCTACCAGGTCTAGCCAGGCTTTAGCATCTACCTTCCCAAACTCTCCACTTTCGACGTCTCGATAGGTCAAAACCCCCACCGAAGAGATGAGACTCTCCGGAATTCTTTCCTCAAGGAAAATAGGAAAGATAGGATTATGGGCTCCGATCCGTTGGACTACCGGAATCCAATCCTCATCGGTTTCAAAATCTGAGATCAGGATGATAAGCTGTTTTTTATTGGGCAGGCTTGCGCCTTTACGGGCTTCAAAGAACTGAAGGGCCGGAAGTAGAGAGGTCTTTTCACCCACAGCCGGTTGGAAGTCCCAAATGGTTCGAAGGAGGTTTACAAGGGTTTTTTCAGAGCGAAAGGGAGAGAGAACCGTTCGAAGGGTAGAATCGAATCCGATAAAACCCATAAGATCCTGTTGGCGAATAACCGAATGGCCCAGTATGGCCAGAATATCTAAGAGGAGGCGATGTTTAGATTTTTCTTCGGAGAATCCGATGAACATGGAAGCACTGAGATCTGCAACCATCCAGACTTCGAGAACCCGTTCCTCCCGAAGTTTCCGTACGAGAAATCCCCCTTCTAAGCGTTCACTGGCCTTCCAATCGATATGGCTGGTCTCTTCGCCCACCGTATACTGTTGGAAAAAATCAAAATCTTCTCCACGTCCACGGAAGGTACTCCGATGCATGCCCTGCATGATGGTCTGAACCCGATCTCGTATCCGTAAATCCACTCTTCGGGTTATTTGAGCATACCATTCCCCAAAATCCATAAAATAGGCCTAAAGTTTAAGATGGATCCGATAAAGCCAATCCCTCAAGGTACTTTTTCTTCGGTTGGGCAAGTACTTATTCTCATAGAGAATCCTTGAAACCCTTCTCCCTAAGTTTTAGAGTATACTCATAGGTAAGGATCCTGTCAAGGATCGCAATGAAATTTAACGGGCAAAATGTTAGACAAAGATCATCTTTTATTTTAAAAGGAAGGTATGTCGACCCAACGAATTGTATCTTTAATTCCCAGTGGTACAGAAATTGTTTGTGCACTCGGTTTTGAAACCCAACTGGTCGGACGTTCCCACGAATGTGATTTTCCCGAATCGGTTAAGCGATTACCTGTTTGCACCGAGCCCAAGTTCAACCCGGACGGTACTAGCTACCAAATTGATCAGCGGGTTAAAGCCATTTTGCAGGAGTCTTTATCGGTGTATCGGGTTTACGCCGAAAAATTAAGGCAATTACAACCGGATGTCATTGTTACCCAATCTCAATGCGAAGTTTGTGCCGTCAGTTTACAGGAGGTAGAACAAGCTGTTTGCGATTGGTTGGATTCTCGTCCCAAAATAGTCTCGCTGGCACCGGCTACCCTTTCCGATATCTGGGCCGATATAGCCCGTGTGGCAGAGGTCTTGGAGGCTCCTCAACGAGGCAGGGAACTCATTCAGCGATTAAATCAACGGGTAGAAGCCATTACCGGGGAGACCCGCACTCTATCTGAACGACCTACCGTTGCCTGTATTGAGTGGATTGAGCCTTTGATGGCTACCGGTAACTGGATGCCTGAACTGATTGAAAGGGCCGGTGGGGTGAATTTGTTCGGTGAGGCTGGTAAACATTCCCCCTGGATGGCCTGGGAGCAGTTATTGGAAAAAGATCCAGACGTTATCCTGATTTTACCCTGCGGGTTTGATATTCAACGAATCCGCGAGAATTTATCTGTTTTAATGCAAAAACCGGGCTGGTCCGATCTCCAAGCCGTACGCAGGGGACAGGTTTATCTGGCCGATGGGAATCAATACTTTAATCGTCCGGGGCCCCGGATCGTAGAGTCATTGGAAATTCTGGCCGAAATCTTACACCCGGATCGATTCCAGTTCGGGCATAAAGGGAGCGGATGGCAATACCTTTAGATTCGGGGATTCAGCAGCTCCGCTAAAAACTCCAGTACCTGTTCATACACGGTATCATGACCGAGAATTTCCAGTTCCTGACTCAAGAGTCTTGTTTCACTCTCTTTATTCAGGCAGGTGATCTTTCCGGCTATGGGAGTTCCTCCAAATTCTATATAGGTTTGCAAATAAGAGTGATGGGAAGATCCATCTCTACCGATAACTACAAATTGTGCCGGCGGATCGCTTTCCGCGATGAGCTTGAGTGAACGGAGGTCTGCCCGGCCGGGGTTTATAGCCGGAGAAGTTTTAACCCGGATGAGGATTGTTCGATTTGGGGCGGCCAGTTCCATCTGATAAATATGCCGCTCCGTCCATCGGGGTCTTGATACCGGATGCCATTTCAATCGACTGGCCAGCCAGCCAATAATGAGAAGAGCCTGACTGGAAACGGAATCCATGGAGCTGGAGTCGCATTGGATTTCTACAAGATTCAGTCGGTTCAGGCAAGATAGCCGGTCTGGAGCGTCAAAGAGTCCGGCCACTGCAACCCGCCAGGGGGTCAGACGAGACCAGTTCAGGTCGCTGAAGGCCGCCCAAGGAAATTCACGCTGAATGAAAGCTGCCAGTTCGATAAGTCCCTCCTCCGGGTCGGGCAGGCGTGCGGAGTCGATAATTACACGATCGGAGGTCTCAACCAGTTCTTTAAACAACCGATTCCCAAGAGCCGGAATGTCCCGCCACCATAAAACAACCGGCAGATCCGATACTAAAAGCGACCTCACAATACTCGGTAACTGAAAGATTCCTTCTCCCTCGGCAGTTACCACGATCTGTTCACAGCAAACCTGCTTACGACCTCCAACAGAGACATGGCACTGGGCAGTCACCCAGGCATGGACGACCGAGGAAGGGGCTTCGGGTTTCGGAAGCATCACAATACCACGGCTCGGATGTTCTGTGGTGACCTCGGCCATAATTTTACTTATCTCCCCGGTACTTCTCTGGCCGGGGGCATATACGAGGAGATTTAAGACGCATACCCGCAGAACCATCTGCTGACCTTCTGCCTGGGCTGCCTCGGCCATTTGCTTCCACAATTCCCGTAAATCCCGCTCAATTTCCACGGCGTTTACACTGCCTGAATGATAGAACTCTGGATTCAACTCCTAAAATCAGAAGTCAGAAATCTGAAATCGGGAATTAGCCTTTAGCCCGACTTCTCACTTCCAACTCCTGACTCTGCTTATAAGGATTTACCTTCGCTCCCCGGCCTCTCTTCCACACTGAGGAGTTAAGGGATAAGGGTTAAAGAGCCATTATTTTTCTAAATCCTCCAAGACCTTTAAGATAGGTTCCAGAGCAGGAGCTTCTCGAATGTCATGGACATCGATATAACGAAGAATACCCTGCTTATCCACAACGAATATAGCACGTTCATTGGCCAGTCTCACCTGATCTGCGTAATTTTCATCCCGGAAGATCCCATACTTTTTGGCGACCTCGTTGTTGAAATCACTTAGCAAAGGATAAGACAATTTGAGGGATTCTGCCCAAACCTTATGGGCGAATACGCTATCGGCGCTTATACCCAGCACCTGGGTATTTTTTTCTTCAAATCGAGAAAGTTCTTTCTGGAATGAAGAAACCTGTTGAATTCAAACAGGGGTCCAATCCAGAACATGGAAAGAGAGAACGACATTTTTCTTTCCCTTAAACTGGCTTAGAGTGACCTTTTCTTTACCATTGATCGGGATATTGGCCGGCAGTGTAAAATCCGGGGCCAGATCTCCAACCTTGAGATGCGTTTGGGTTCTAACCGGAATCCGTTCATCGGCGCCGTAGGCATACGGGATCAATCCCCCTAGACTTAGCATTAAAATAATCAGATAACGTACTTTTTTTCTCATTTTAGAACTTCTCAAAGGTCAGAAGTCGGAGCAATTCTTGGCTTCTGACTTTTGATGGTTGATAATCTTTACAGTCGTCTCCATCTTCGACCATCTTTTTGAATCAGTTCATCGGCTTCTTTAGGTCCCCAGGTTCCTGCTTCATAATTAGGAAACTGGGGAGTTGTTTGTTGCCAGGCCTTCAAGATGGGCATAACTAACTGCCAGGAAACTTCTACCATATCACCTCGGGCGAAGAGAGTGGAATCTCCCAGCATGGCATCGAGCAAGAGTCGTTCGTAGGCTTCAGGAGACTTCTTGCCAAAGGAAGTTCCGTATTGAAAATCCATATTGACCGGACGAATATGAATGGCCTGGCCGGGTAATTTAGCTTCAAACTTGAGGGAGATGCCTTCATCGGGCTGAATGCGCAGGATCAGGGTATTAGGTTCTAGAGGTCCTTCGGCAGTATTTTTGAAAAGGAGGTGGGGGACCTGGCGAAACTGGATAGCGATTTCGGTGACCCGTTTGGGTAAACGCTTACCGGCCCGGACGTAAAAAGGGACCTCGGCCCACCGCCAGTTATCGATGAGGAATTTAACCGCCGCATAGGTTTCGGTATTAGACTCGGGATTTACATTTTCCTCCTGCCGATAACCTTTAACCCTTTGTCCGCCCACGGAGCCTTCTCCATATTGCCCCCGGACTGCCACTTTATTCACCTCCTGGATCAGGTGTTCCGGATCTGTTGGGATAGGACGAACGGCACGCAACACCTTTGTTTTTTCATCTCGCACGTCATTGGCTTTTAAAGAAATGGGAGGTTCCATGGCAACCAGGGCCAGGAGTTGGAGCATATGATTTTGGATCATATCCCGAAGGGCCCCGGCCTGCTCATAGTAACCACCCCGGTTTTCTACTCCGATAGTCTCGGCGGCGGTGATTTGTATGTGGTCAATATAACGTCGATTCCAGAGAGGTTCGAAAATACCATTGGCGAATCGCAGGACCATGATATTTTGAACAGTTTCCTTACCCAGGTAATGGTCGATCCGGTAGACCTGATCCTCGGTAAAAACCTTCAGAACTTCCCGGTTTAACGCCCGTGCACTTTCCAGATCGTAACCGATGGGTTTTTCGATGATGATTCGGACCCAGCTCCCCGGGTTAGAGCGGTTTAGTCCGGTAGCGCCCAGCATTTGGATAATATCTGTATAGAGGCTGGGAGGCGTGGAGAGGTAAAACAATCTATTGCCACAGGTCCCGCGCTCGCGATCTATTTGAGCCAATAACCCGGCCAGCATGTGATAATTCTCCTGATTTTTGTAATCCATGGGGAGGTAAAATAAACCTGCGGCAAAATTTTCCCACAGGGTGGGATCGACCGGGCCTCCTTCATAGAATTGGTTGACGGCGTTGCGCATAGCAGCGCGGAAGGTATCGTGGGCCATGGGGGTACGGGCCGCCCCTACAATGGAAAATCCTTCACCCAGCAAATTTTGCTGAGCCAGGCTATAAAGGGCCGGAACGAGCTTACGTTTAGTTAAATCTCCCGAGGCCCCAAAGATGACCACCGCACAAGGCTCTGCTACGCGCTGCAGGCGTAAACCCTCTCGAAGAGGGTTTTCAGAGAGAGTTGCTTTCATAACCGCCAGAAGACAGAATTCAGAATTTTTCTATTCTGGTTCCCGACTTCTGATTTTTACTGTTATCCGGTAATACTTGCCCAGTCCGTATGGATCAGGCCAAGCCCAGGTTTATCGATACGTTCATAAAGGTGAGCCCCGAAGAAGTCACGCTGGGCCTGGGTTAAGTTCTGGGGCAGATTGGCCGTACGATAAGTATCAAAGTAGGCCAGGCTGGCCGACATGGCCATCAGGGGGATACCCAGGTTCTGAGCCAGCGAAACCGTTTGTCGCCAGCGGGGTTGTGCTTCGCTTACCCAGGTTCGAAAGTCAGGGTCCAAAAGTAGATTGGGTAAATCCGGTCTACGTTGGTAAGCCTGTTTAATCTTATCCAGAAACTGCGCCCGAATGATGCATCCCCCCTTCCAGATCCGGCTTATCTCCCCCAGGTTGATATTCCATTGATACCTGTTCGAACCTGCCCGAATCAGGGCCATCCCCTGGGCATAAGAGCAAATCTTACTGGCATATAGGGCATCATGAACGGCGGAGATCAACTCCTTTTTATTTCCCGTATAGGAAGAGAGAGAAATCCCTGCATCTCCGGTTTGCGGGCCTGAGATTTGCTGACTCGCCTGGACCCGTTCTTCTTTGAGATTGGAGAGTAAACGGGCTTCAATGGCTGCATGGATTGTTGGGATGGCAACCCCTAAATCTAATGCCACATGGGAGGTCCATAGACCGGTCCCTTTCTGACTTGCCTTATCCAGAATCAAATCAACCAGCGGCTTACCGGTTTCTGGATCTTTCACCGTGAAAATTTTTGCCGTAATCTCGATCAGGTAGGAGTTAAGCAAACCTTTATTCCACTGAGAGAAGACATCGGCCAGCTCATCGGCTCCCAGGCCTAAGATCCGTCGCAGGATATCATAAGCTTCGGCAATAAGTTGCATATCTCCGTATTCGATACCGTTATGGATCATTTTGACAAAATGGCCTGCACCGTCCGGACCCACATAGGTCACACAGGGGCCATCGTCTACCTTGGCCGCGATGGCTTCAAAGATCGGACGAATCTCCTCGTAAGCTTCCCGTTCTCCACCTGGCATCAATGAAGGCCCCCACAATGCTCCCATTTCACCTCCGGAAACACCAGAACCGATAAAGCGGAGACCTCCTGCGGCCAGTTCTTTTTCACGCCGTTGGGTATCTTGAAAGTAAGAATTACCTCCGTCAATGATAATATCTCCCGGTTCCAGATACGGCTTTATCTGACCGATAGTCCAGTCTACAGGATCACCGGCCTTGACCAGAAGCATAATTTTGCGAGGTCTCTCCAACGCCTGAACAAAATCCCGGATCGACCTGGTTCCTATGATTTTCTTTCCCTGCGCCTTCGTTCGTAAAAATTCATCTACTACCTCCGGAGTACGATTCCATACCACAACCGAATAACCATGACGCTCGATATTGAGAGCCAGATTTTGTCCCATCACAGCGAGTCCTATCAGGCCGAACTGGGCTTTTCCAATCTCTGTTTTTGCTGTAGACATATCTGAGACGTAAAATGTAAAACATAAAAGGATACTAATACCTTCTGTTATGTTTTAGATTTTACCTTGGGGTTAAATAGGTGTGAGTTCCATATTGAGATCTCCAATTTAAGCCTGGGATATGGGTCATCCTGAGGGTTTATAAATTTAGTTACCGGATACTATTTCAAGGATATGGGAATAAGGATGGATTGTCAAGGTGATAAGTTTAATCCCTTTGATTTCTTAAATCTTACCGATTGAGCAGGAACTCTGATCTCATCCCGTGGTGGTGAGATCTCTTCGCTTTGTGGCCTGTCCATTTTCTTTACAGCTCCTAACCGGCCTTGTTTCTTCTCCCAGATTACAATTAACAAACCGGCCCCGATGATTAGGGCGATAAGTAATATACCCACAACCACCCAGGTACCCGACTTTCTGAAAGTTTTACTCAGCAACCCTGGGGATGGGGCTTGAGAGCTTTGTTTGGAAGGATGAGGTTCCATTTTCAAAAGCAGTTTATTATCCAGGCATACCTCACTTCGCCTATTCAGCCCGGGAGAAGCTGGGATTATACAGAGATAAATCTTCCTTCAAAAGGCATGGATTCCATGTAAATTATACCTTATAAAGGAGAATTGTCAAGGACCGTGTGATAATTTGTAACTGTAACAATTTAGTAGGTGTCACTTTTTCTGTCTGAATACCTCTTTCATTCATTTTAAAATATTTTCAGAAGCAACTTCCTGTTAAACAGGTCGCCCTGCTGAGACTAACCTTCTTATCCTGACACGTAGGATGAGGTGGGGTGAGGACAGAACACCACTTTATTGGCCTTATCCGGCTCTATCCACGTACCCAACCGCTCAACGATCTCCAGGGTTTTGGTTAAATATTCCTGAGCCTGTGCGGTACTCCCTTGCTGTTTGTAGAACTGTCCATAGTCTGTGTAAGTTCGGGCTAACTCATTCTCGGTACCATGCAAGGTAAAGAATCCTATAGTAGATCTTGCAAGGGGTTTTTCAGTCTTCGATTGAGCTGATTACACAACCCTTTCAACCGATTTACCTCGGCCTCGCCTAAAAAACGGCTGGAGAATACCGTCTTATTATGCCACAAAGGTTCATCCAGATCGACCCATGGACGGCATGACTCTCCATCTGGAGTCCCCGGAATCGGTGAAAATTCCGATAACATCAATCGAATCCCCAGGCTGTGGGCAAAATACATGGAAGCCTCAACATGCTGTTGATCTGCTTGCGGGTGGGCGATGATAAGGTACGCTGTGATGTGGTTCAAGTCGGCTCCTGCACAGGTCAGGTTATCTACGGCCCGAATCAGTTCTTCGGAATAAACCTTTCCTCCTGTTCGCCGTTGCCATTCGTAGGCGCTACTCTCAAATCCGAGATAAAATGTCTTAAAACCTGCCTGAACCATGAGCTTTGCCAGCTCTTTGGTAATAAACCGTGCATTGAGGGCATTGGGGGTATGAAAGTAAACATCTCTTTCCTTCTTCAGAACCTGCTGCAAGAATGGAATTAATATTTTGTCTGACCGAAAGAGGAGGGCATCATCATAAAAGACCACATTCCGAACCCCGCGGTGATGGAGGAAATCAAGTTCTGCCAGGGAATATTCCAGGGATCGACCTTGAAACTTAGGATAAACTTGCGGTACCGAACAGTAAGTACATCGAAAAGGGCATCCGTCGGCCAGTTTTAAAACCCCTACCTTTAAATTTTCGTACCCTTCCCAAAACGGAAGTTCTTGCAGATCTGGAGCTATCTTTAAAAAGCGCCACAGCGGCTCCAACTCCAACCCATCGATGACCAGGTCGGCTCCCAGACCCTGGGCGTGTTGTGGACAGAGGGTTGCGTAAACTCCTCCCAGTACAATTTTGGTTTGGGGTGAGAAGGTTCGGATATCCTCAATGACCTCCCGGACTCCCAAATACCAGTAGGTCATTACGGTCTGAACCAGAGCGAAATCAAAAGGACCCTCTTGCATTAAAAAGGTTTGAAAGTATTTCCTTGGAAGTCCAAACCGACGGTAGTTCCTTGGAATTTGAGAAAATGGAGCGGGTCTCGGAATTATCTCTGAGTAAAACTGTCCTCGTCCCAAGGGATCGGAGCGAAGTTTTTTAGAATTCGGTACCTGGGGATGAAAGCGATCCAGGTAATCAAAGAGACGAAGCTCCCCTTTTCCACGGAGATAACCTGCCACCCGGAGGAGTCCATAGGGTTTCAGCCAGAAATCGTAAGCAGAGAAATCATAAATGGGAGGATTTACAAGCAGGATCTTATACCCTTTCCACATTAAAACATGACCCGGGCCGTCCCAGGGATGAAAATCCATTTACCTGGAAGGAATGGATATTAGAAGCCATTCTTATCTGGAATTTCTTTTATTTGTGTCTTTACCGAAAAAGAAGTAAAATCAGGTCTGGTATAAACCCAGATTGTTTCTTTCATCACCGTTTGATAGAATCTTCTTCCTTCCTGACCGAGTTTTTTCCATTCCTCCCTGGTATAAACCAGAAGATCCACCGGCACGGGAAGCTCCCCGGTATCCCATGTAAGCGTGCGTTTCTCAAAGGGTTGGTCTGAACTTTCTAGGATAACAATCAAATCAAGATCGCTTCCTACCTCCCAATCCCCACGGGCATAGGAACCAAAATAACCTATCTGTAATATTTCTTTTCGACTTTGTACCATCTTTTCGGCCCAGGAACGTACGGCCCGGTCGACCATTTCAGCATCAGGCTATTTGAGAACGGACGAATTCAAGGATCTTATGGGCATATCGAATCGCCTCTTCGCTTTGTAGGGAACCATAATGTTCAAAGGGTGCTCCCTCTGGATGCCCATTGGGATAATGGGAAGGTATGTAAAAATTATCAAGAAAGCGCCCTTTCTCCACCAGCTCTTGGGGAACGGGCAAAGTTGCCGGTAATTCTTGAAGGAGTCTGGCTATCGCGTGTCCCCAGGCTTCCTGTCCCAGATAGAGGTGTAAGGCCTTCACAGCTTTTTCTGCAGATTGTTGAGCAGCAAAGCATGCCCACTCGTGACGCTCCGCCCGGCGGGAATCTTCAGCCTGTTCTAAATCTCGCAACGTTTGATTAAACCAGTCTCGGCTACGATTAGGCATGATCCCTCTCCTTCTGAAGGACATAACCCATCCTATGCATACTTTCCTATGGTTTTGGAATCTCGATGGGCAGATCCAGCCGATCTCCCCACTCTTTCCACGACCCTATGTAGTTGTGGAGCTTCGGATAACCGATGAGTCGCAAAGCTAAATAGGCGTGGGAAGAGCGGTACCCGCCCTGGCAATACGAGACGATATCTTTATCTGGGGTCACACCGGCAGCTTCATACATGGCTTTTAATTCGTGGGCGGGCTTGAAGGCTCCTTTTTCATCCAGGTTACGGGTCCATTCCAGGTGGACTGCCCCCGGAATAGCCCCTCCACGGGCAGCACGTATGTTACGAGCGTAATACTCCTCATCACTCCTCGTATCCAGAATTACGGTATCAGGATCATGGAGGTGTTTGAGAACTTCCTCGGCATTCCAGAAAAGCTCAGGTTTGGGTCTGGCCTGGAAATGAGACACCTTAGGCTCTGTCACTTCTGTCGTTACGGGATAACCGGCTGCAACCCAGGCGTTAAGTCCACCATCCAGGACATGCACATCTTCATGGCCGAAATATTCCAGAAACCAAAACGCACGGGCAGCTTTCATACCGCTGATATTTTCATAAAAAACAACCGTTTTATCGAAATCGATCCCTCGATGTTGAAGGAGGTACTGATACATCCACATGAAGGCCCGAGAAGCCTCAGGGCCTGTGTCGATAAGACTAATTCCGTAAAGATCAAAATGGATGGCTCCCGGGATATGTCCCCGGGCGAACTCGTGGGACAATCGAACATCGATCAGGCACAACCTTGGATCCTTCAACCGTGTAAAGAGTTGGGTTGGGGTAAAGAGTAACTGAGGGTGGGTATAGCCTTTGCTGTTCAAAAGTTCATCTATACGATCCGGCCATCGTGAATAGATCGATGAGGGATTTAGATTGGTTTCATCAGCCATAGATCTTTCCTTTCCTTAGGATCTGATAGGGTTAGCCGGTTATGGAAGTAAGGCCCGATAATTCCTCCCTATCATCTCTCTGCCCTCACCCCCGGCCCCTCTCCCCCTCCCCCCTCGATTCCCCCAGTAGACGGGGGGATGGAAGGAGGGGAATCGGGGGTGAGGGTAGAATGGCTATCCAAATTTAACTTTACAAAAGACTACCTACTTACAACTGGTTATTTTGATGACTACCTACTCGAATTCCTGCCAGAGCCTCGATGGCATGAATAACCGAGGACACATCTTCTTCCCCGTGGCCGAGGGCACGGGCTGCTTTGAACATTTCAAGGGCTGTTGCAGCCATGGGAAGGGGTACTCCGAGTTCATCTCCTGTTGCTAAAACCAGCTTCAGATCCTTGCACATATGTTTGAGGGCAAAGTGGGTTTCAAAATCCCGGTTGATAATTTTAGGGCCTCGCATCTCCATATTACCTGTTTTAGCACCTCCGGCCAGGGTGCACTCCTTGAGATCGTTCAGGTTAAGTCCCGCTTTGGCACCCAGGGCCAAGCATTCGGCAACGGCTTCCATGGTTACCCCTACCATCAACTGGATACACATTTTCGTGTAAGCGCCCATACCCTGGGCTCCCATGTAAGTTATCTTTTTCCCCATAGCCTGGAAAATTTCCAGACAGTCTTCAAAGATCTTCCGGTCCCCGCCGACCATAATCCCCAGGCTGGCTTCCTCGGCTGCCTTTTTACTTCCTACCACCGGAGCATCCAACATATAACAACCTCTGGCTTTGACCTGTTCTGCAATCTCTTTGCTGGCCATAGGGGAAATGGTACTCATATCAATGATAATAGTCCCTTTCCTGGCTCCCTGAAGCACGCCCTGATCCCCTAAAATAATCTCCTTCACGTCGGGGGAATCGGAAACCATGGTAATGACAACGTCCGCACTCTCTCCAACGGCCTTAGGAGAATTCACAGCCGTTGCACCGGAGGACACCAGTTCTCGGGTTTTTTCTTGGGTTCGATTGTAAACCGTCAGGGGGAAACCCGCCTTTAAAATATTTCTGGCCATGGGCTTTCCCATAACTCCCAGTCCGATGAATCCGACTTTTTTCTTCATATCTCCCTACTCCGGAAGCAAGGGGGATAAGTAGCGGATCATAAACAACGGACAACAAACACGATTTGAAGCCTCCCTTTACTGCCTGCTGCCTATCACCCATGCCCGCTTCTTTAAGACCGTGCCGCTATAGGTACATAATCACGTTTTTGTGGACCTATATAAATCTGTCGAGGACGGCTGATCTTCTGTTCCTTATCCAGAAGCATTTCTTCCCACTGGGCAAGCCATCCCACCGTCCGCGCAATGGCAAAGAGCACCGGAAACATATCTACAGGAAATCCCATGGCCTGATAAATGATTCCCGAGTAAAAATCGACGTTAGGATATAATTTTCTGGTTACAAAGTAATCATCTTCCAGAGCGATCCGCTCCAACTCCAGGGCAATATCCAATAGCGGGTTCCTTCCGGTTACCTCAAAGACCTCATCTGCAATCTTTTTGATAATTTTAGCTCTGGGATCGTAGGATTTATAAACTCGATGGCCGAATCCCATCAGACGGCTTTCTCCGGCCTTAACGAGTTTAATAAATTCAGGAACCCGGTTTTTGGAGCCGATCTGGGTGAGCATTTTTAACACCTCTTCGTTAGCTCCACCATGTAAAGGGCCATACAAAGCGGCAATGGCTGCAGCAACGGCTGAATAAGGATCTACATGGGAGCTGCCTACCGTTCGCATGGCATTGGTACTACAGTTCTGTTCGTGGTCTGCATGAAGGATAAACAGAACATCCAGAGCCCTTTCAAGAACCGGATTAGGTCGGTACTTAAGCTCGGTCATCTTAAACATCATGTTTAAAAAGTTACCGGTATAGGAAAGATCGTTATCCGGATAAGAATAGGGCATTCCAATTCCATGGCGATAAGCAAAAGCAGCAATGGTGGGTATCTTTGCAATGAGGCGGTGAATTTGAATCTCTCTAATTTTGGGATCGAAAATATTTTTAGCCTCCGGATAAAACGTCGAGAGGGCTCCTACTGTACCCAACAACATTCCCATGGGATGGGCATCATAACGAAATCCATCCATGAACTTACGGATATTTTCGTGAACCATGGTATGATGGGTAATAATGTAAACAAATTCTTCATATTGAGATCGGGTCGGTAGCTCGCCATGGAGGAGTAAATAAGCGGTCTCCAAATAAGTACTCTTCTCGGCCAGTTGTTCGATGGGATAACCCCGGT
This sequence comes from bacterium, assembly GCA_030550175.1. Taxonomy (GTDB): domain Bacteria; phylum Moduliflexota; class Moduliflexia; order Moduliflexales; family JAUQPW01; genus JAUQPW01. Next base: position 2,526 of record JAUQPW010000050.1, on the reverse strand, counting down.
ACCATAGAATTCCCTTTTCCCCATCAATGAAGGTGATTCGGCTTTGACAGTAAGCAGTATTCATAAAGGCCGGATCGTACGTCATCAACCCAAAATCATCCTCCGATACCTTAATCTGCCTTAAATCAAGAGCACGAATAGCTCCATGGGTAATTGGGATCTCATATGTTTTCCCCGTACGATTATCCGTAATAGTTAGCGTTTCTTTCGGTGCCATACACCCTCCTTATAGTTGCAAAAACACCCCTTCAACCCTTTAAGTAAATTTTTAGTCGATACTTATAGTATATCCCTATTTAGACAAAATCCATAGAACTATTTTTTGTCAAACAGGATGGAAAAATAGTTTACGTGAATCCGGCGGGTTTGGATCTTTTCGGTTATAAATCCACACATGAGTTAAACGGATATGGCCTTTGGGATTTATTCATTCGGCAAGACGGTAATCCCACCGATTTTCCGCTTGAACGTGTATCCCATTTTCATTCCACCCCTTCGAGAACGCCCGGAGGATTATTCCTCTGGCCTTATGGAGCGTTTTAGTACCAAATTCGGTAAGAATTTTACGGCGGTTAGTCCAGAAGCCAAAGAGACCTTGCTAAAATATCCCTGGAGGGGAAATGTTCGAGAACTTCGCAATGTCATCGAACGGGTGGTCATCTCTGAGAAAGGAACCCTCATCGAAAAAGAACATCTCTCCTTCATCGAGACCCTTTCTCCCATCGAGTCCCCCAAAGACTCTCTTAAACTGCCCGAGATCGGTTTAGATAAGATGTTAGAAGAAACAGAAAAAAATCTACTACTCGAAGCCCTGAAACTTGCCAAGGGAAGCAAATTCAAAGCCGCCGAATTGTTGAAGATCTCTCTCCCTTCCTTTTATTACCGTTTAGAGAAATATGGACTATACTAGGTTAGGACTGATCGCCATAACTATGCGCTGGGTTTCTTGTAGGGGCCACATTCGTACTGTTTATTTTCAATTCCTATGTGGTTGTATCTTCAAGTCCTACTTCTCTCAGAACCTGTTCTAAAAGTTGGGAAACCCCCCAACATTGAGCTCCTCGCTTCAGATATTCATAATCCAGTGTCTCACGCTGAACTTGCAAGACACCTAACACATCATTCCATTGTCGTTCTGAAACACCCCCTCCCAACTGGAACCAATAAAGCTTGTGAAGGATAACATCTTCAGCAGTTGCCAAAAAGAGGGTTTGTGGAGGATTATCGGATACTTGGTACTCTTTTCGACGGGCCATTTCTTCTTGCGAAGCCGGGTCTGCTTGAAGCATGAAAATATCAACTTTAAACATGGTCTCAAGATGAATCACACTAAAAGAGGTACCATCTTGAATTGCATCTCGTATCATCTCACCATCGATATAAAATTCGCTTTTCAGAGCATTGACAAGTAGAGAAATATGGTGAAATTTAAGATCTGCTACTATATCAACATCTTGGGTAGCCCTGGGAATTCCATGAAGAGAACTTGCTAAAGAACCTCCTACTAAATAGGGGATATCAAGCTGCTTTAATACCTCAGCAACGCGCTGAGTAATGCGAAGGGGTTCTGCAAGCATCTTCCTAGAACCTATCCGACAAGGTCTTGATCTCGATACACCAGGCTTCGATGCACTTTGCTACTTAACCACTGGTACTTCATCAACCAATTTTTCGGATAGTTCCTTAATAACCGTATTGTTCGGGATCCCAGCGAAAGACTCGTATCATGGTTTCTCTTGGTAACCAAAGTGCAGCTAAGCGAAGTTGTTGCTCTCGCTCTGAAATTTCTCCGTATTGTTTTCGAATACGAGCCAGTGCAAGCTGCTGAACCGCTTTTGTTAATTCGTTGACCCGTTGCAGCTTTTGTTGGGGGGTCATCTTACGATAGCCAGCAATCAATATCTTTTGTATAGAAAGAGGCGTATCCAGATTTTTGAAGGTTCTACGGCTTCCTAAAACATTTTTATTCAGAGGCATAATAACTTATGAATGGTAAGGGAAAGTACACTTTTTACAATTCTAACTTTAATATAATTGGCTGCGAGATTGATGTCAATCCGCAAATCCTTTGTTAGGACAACTGCTGGTGAGTTGGACTAAGTGGACGTATTTAGGGTTTATGGTGACCGTTGCAAAAGATAAATTTATAACCAATTAAGAATCCAGGGGTTAAAAATTAAGCTTGTAAAGTTACTTGCTAAAAGGTAAAAAACTGCCAAAAAACCTAAATTGACCTTTTAATCACGTTAAAAAAGGAGGTTTTTATGGCAGTTACCTATTAAAGATATTACCAGGATAAAACAGATTTAATCCGTGTCAAAGTATTTGAAGGGATTCAGAGTATCCTACCGAATACAGTGTGGGCCGGACATCCTCTGAGCCGAACGTTATTGTATAAGATGTGGACACAACCGAGAGTTTGCGTTTTAATCCATCGAGGTGTGCCCCTGGAAGGTGTGCCGGAAGTTGAGCCTGAGGTTAAGCAACTCAAGGCAACGTGAAAGTCTATGTGGGGGGGGGTTGCAG